>JANYGW010000050.1 GCA_025359245.1 Massilia sp. | reverse complement strand
GCGCTCGGCGGCCTGCTCGGCATCCTGATGATGATCCCGATGCGGCGCACCATGATCGTCGACCAGCACAAGGAGCTCAAATTTCCCGAGGGGACCGCGTGCGCCGAAGTGCTCAAGGCCGCCGCCAGCGAGGAATCGCGCGCGGCGGCCGGCGAAAGCCGCGAGGAAGGTTCCGATGCGGCGCGCGACGCCAAGCGGCGCGCGATGATCATCTTCGGCGGCTTCGGCCTGGGACTGCTGTACAAGGTCGCCAACATCTCGTTCAAGCTGTGGAAGGACACCGTCAACTTCGAGTTCGGCGCGCCGTTTCGCGGCGGCTCGGCGGGCGCCGAAATTTCGCCCGAACTGCTCGGCGTGGGCTACATCATCGGGCCGCGCATCGCCATGACCATGGCCGCCGGCGGCGTGCTGTCGTACCTGCTGTTGATCCCGATGATCAAATTTTTTGGCGAGCTGCTGACGGTGCCGCTGGCGCCGGGCACGATGCTGATCAAGGACATGAGCCCGGACGACATCCGCGGCGCCTACGTGCTGTATATCGGCGCCGGCGCGGTCGCGGCCGGCGGCTTGATCAGCCTGGCGCGCGCGATGCCGACCATCTGGAACGCGCTCAAGGGCGGCCTGGTTGGCATCGGCAAGGGCAGCAGCGCCGACGCCACGCTGCGCACCGACCAGGATATTTCGATGAAGTGGGTAGTGATGGGGAGCCTGGCGATCATCGCCGCGATCACGCTGGCCACGCCGCTGCACATGAACGTGCTCGGCGCGCTGCTGATTGTGGTGTTCGGCTTTTTGTTTTCGACCGTGTCGTCGCGCCTGACGGGCGAAGTCGGCTCGACCTCGAACCCGATTTCGGGCATGGCGGTGGCCACGCTGCTGTTTACCTGTCTGATCTTCCTGATGATGGGCTGGACCGGCGGCCAGTACTACGTGACGGCGCTGTCGGTCGGCGCGATCGTGTGCATCGCCGCCAGCAACGCCGGCACCACCTCGCAGGACCTGAAGACCGGCCACCTGGTCGGCGCCACGCCGCGTTTGCAGCAGTATGCGATCCTGGCCGGCGCGCTGGTGTCGGCGCTGATGCTCGGGCCTGTCCTGCTGACGCTCAACGACGCCAGCACCGTATATGTGCCGGCGGCCGAGGTCGCGCCCGGCATCAAGGTCGACGCCGCAAAGCTGACCCTGACGGCACAGCTGCAAGGACCGCAGGCCAGGACCGACAGCAAGACCTATAAGGTATGGCAGAAGACGGACATGGCCGGCGGCCCGGCCGGCAAATACCTGGTGGCTAATGACGGCACGCTGGCCTACCTGGTCGACCCGGGCATCAACGGCACCCACAAGAAGCGTCCGGACGGCTCGGAGGTGAAGAAGTACGACGCCCCGAAGGCGGTGCTGATGTCGTACATCATCAAGGGCATCCTCGACCGCCAGCTGCCGTGGACGCTGGTGCTGCTGGGCGTGATGATCGCGGTGGTGCTGGAGATGGCGGGCGTCGGTTCGCTGACGTTCGCGGTGGGCGTCTACCTGCCGCTGGTGTCGACCTTGCCGATTGCGATCGGCGGTGCGATCCGGTGGCTGGTCGACCGCCGCAACAACGCGCTGGAGCACAATGCCGCGCTGAGCGAAGAACAGCAGCTCGCGGCCGCCGACAGCAGCGCGGGCGTGTTGCTCTCGTCCGGTTATATCGCCGGCGGTGCGTTGGCCGGCATCGTCATCGCCATCACGGCCGGCGTGCTGACCGACTTCGACACGGCGCTGGGCGCATGGGCCGAAGTGTCGAATCCCCTGTTTTCCGGGGCCAGCGCCGACCTGCTGTCGATGCTGCCGTATGCCGCGCTGATGTTCCTGCTGTACTGGGTGGGCCGCGAAAAGGCGAGCGCCGCTTAAACGAATTCCAGGTCGTGCTGGCGGATCATGTCATCGATCCAGTCGTCGCTGTGGCCGAACTTGTAGCCCAGGCTGCGCGCGCGGCTCATGTCCATCATGAACGGGGCCGGGTAGTCGAACGGGCTCAATTCGCCGGGCGCGGCCGGCTGGGTGGCCGGCATCGCGCGCACCGGCGCGTCGAGCACCATGCCCACGCGCTGGTACAGGTCGAAGGCCGACAAGCCGCCTTCGCAGGCCGCGTTGACCGGGCCCGTGAAGTCCTGCGCGCCGGTCCACACCAGGAAGTCGCTGATCACCTGGGCGCTCATGAAGGAGCTGGCCGCGGCCGCATTCGCGTAGCGCAGCGCGCCGTACTGGCGCGCCAGGTCGACATAATGCGCCAGGCGCCCGGTGAAGTCCTCTGAACCAGCCAGGACGTGGCCGATGCGCACTGTGACCAGCGGCAGCGTCCCGTCCCGGTAAAGATAGGCCTCGGCCTGGATTTTTCCCATCACATAGCTCTGGGTGGCGAGCTTCGGATCGTGCCACGGATAGCTGGTATCGATCGGCTGGGCCAGGACATTGAGGTCGGTTTCGGCGAAGGGCGCATCCTGCACACCCATCAAGCCGCGGTACACCTCGATGGTCGAGGCGACGATATAGCGTTTTGCCTTGCCCGCGAAGACGCGCACCGCGATGGCTGCGTCGATCGGGCTGTAGCACATCTGGTCGTACACCACGTCGTAGCTGTCGACGGCGGCGAAGGCGGCCAGCATGGCGCGCTCGTTGCGGCGGTCGACCCGGATGCGGGTGATGCGTGCGCCGAACGGGTCGGGCGCGTGCCCGCGCGTGGCGATGGTTACCTGGTGGCCGGCGCCGAGCAGGCGCTGGACGAGCAGTTTGCCGAAGTAGCGGGTGCCTCCGATAACCAATATATTCTTGCGCATGGCGTTTCCTTGTTGATTCGAGTATATTTTCTGCTTATGAGAGCAAACCAGCAACCGAGAAAAATTGACGCAATGACTAAGAAAACCTTATGCATGGAGGCGGCATGAAGCCATTGCGCAGCCTGTCCGGGCTGCTCGACTTCGATTGCGCGGCGCGCTGGGGCAGTTTCAAGCTGGCGGCGCAGGAGCTGCACAAGACGCCGGCGGCGATCAGCCAGCAGGTCAAGCATCTGGAGGAAACGGTCGGATTTGCCTTGTTCATCCGCCACCCGCGCCACATCACGCTGACCGAAAAGGGGCAGGAACTGGCGATCACGGTGGGGCGCATGCTGGCCGAGCTGCGCGCCAAGATCGGCGCGCTCCAGGGCGGCAACGAGGAAGCGATTTTGCGCATCTCGACCACGCACTCGTTCGCGATCAAATGGCTGGTGCCGCGCATGCACCGCTTCACCAAGCTGTATCCGGAGCTCGACATCCGGCTCGACTCGAACGACGCACCGGTCAACCTGGAGGACGACAGCACCGACGTCGCGGTGCGTTACGGTCCCGTGAGCGCGGGCGACCCGGAGATGCTGTTCCGCGAGCGGCTGATCGCCGTCTACAGTCCCGATCTGCTGGCGGCGGGCCAGGCCGAGCTAACCTTGGCCGACCTGCCGAACTTCCCGCTACTGTATGAAAAGACGCCGGAATCGTGGCTGCAGCTGCTGGCCGAAAACAAGGCGCTGAAAGGTAAATACGACTTCTCGCGCGGCTACAGCCACTGGGGCGTGCTGGCGCAGGCGGCGGTGGCGGGGCAGGGGATTGCGCTGGTCGCGTACGGGATCGCCTTCCAGGACATCCTGAAAGGCTCGCTCAAGCAGATCAACTGCCGCAGCGCGCCCTTTGGCAGCGGCTACCGCTTCCTGGTCAACCCGCGCAAGCAGAACATGCCGAAAGTGCAGCGCTTTCGCGCCTGGCTGGTGGCTGAAATGGACGACATGCGCCGCACCGCCGACCAGTAAGCGGTAGCCGCTGCCAAAGGGCGCGCTGCGGCAGTTGATCTGCTTGAGCGAGCCTTTCAGGATGTCCTGGAAGGCGATCCCGTACGCGACCAGCGCAATC
>JANYGW010000070.1 GCA_025359245.1 Massilia sp. | reverse complement strand
CATCTCGGCATTTCCTATGTCACCTACGGCGCCTCGAAAGCGGCGGTGGTCGGTATGACCAAGTCGGTCGCGGCGGACTTTGTCACGCGCGGCATCCGCTGCAATGCGATCTGTCCCGGCACGATCGAGTCGCCATCGCTGCAGCAGCGCATCGCCGCGCAAGCGGCTGCCACCGGCACCAGCGTGGCCGACGTGCAGGCGGCGTTCGTCGCGCGCCAGCCGATGGGCCGCGTCGGCAAAGCGGATGAAATCGCCGCGCTGGCGCTGTATCTGGCGTCCGACGAATCGGCTTTTACCACCGGCATGGTTCACGTGATCGACGGCGGCTGGTCGAACTAATTACAACGATAGAAAGAGACAAATGAAACTGCTGCGCTTTGGAGCCAAGGGCTCGGAAAAACCTGGCCTGCTGGGCAATGACGGCGTCGTGCGCGACCTGTCCGGCGTACTGCTTGACATCACGCCGGCGACGCTGGGCAAGGATGGGCTGGCGACGTTGGCCGCGCTCGATGTGGCGAGCCTGCCGGTGGTCGCCGATCCGGGCCGCATCGCGCCGCCGTGGCATGGCGTCGGCAAGTTCATTTGCGTCGGCTTGAATTACGCCGACCATGCGGCCGAATCGGGCATGGCGGTGCCTCTTGAACCGGTGCTGTTCATGAAGGCCACCAGCGCCGTCATCGGCGCCAACGATGCGGTGGTATTGCCGCAGGATTCACGCAAGAGCGACTGGGAAGTCGAACTCGGCGTGGTGATCGGCACGACCGCGCGTTATGTCACCGAAGCGGACGCGTTGTCGCATGTCGCCGGCTATTGCGTCGTCAACGATTTGTCGGAGCGTGAATATCAGCTCGAGCGCGGCGGCCAGTGGGACAAGGGCAAGGGTTGCGATACGTTCGGTCCGATCGGCCCGTGGCTGGTGACCAGCGACGAAGTGGCCGACCCACAAGACCTCGGACTGTGGCTGGAAGTGAACGGGCGCAAGGTGCAGGACGGCAGCACCAGGACGATGGTGTTCGGCGTCGCCAGCCTGGTCAGCTACATCAGCCGTTTCATGACCTTGTACCCGGGCGACATCATCAGCACCGGCACGCCGCCGGGCGTCGGCATGGGGCAGAAACCAAACGCCGTATTTTTGAAACCGGGCGACACGCTACGGCTCGGCATCAGCGGCCTCGGTGAGCAGCGGCAAACCGTCCATGCGTGGAATCCGGAGTTGATCGACGGCTGAGCAAGACCCGACCGGCGCGCCGCCATCATGCACAGACATGGGCGCGCCGGCTTATAGCGCAGTGGAGGAGACACACGATGCAATCCGAAGAAATACTGGCGCTCAATAATGTGACCAAGCGCTTTCCCGGCGTGCTGGCGCTCGACGGCGTCAGCTTCAGCTTGCGCCGCGGCGAGGCGCACGCGCTGTGCGGCGAAAACGGCGCCGGCAAGTCGACCTTGATGAAGGTCATGAGCGGCGTTTATCAAGCCGACGAGGGGGAGTTGGTCTACAAGGGCAAGGCCTGCACCTTCACGTGCAGCGTCGACGCCGAAGCGGCCGGCATCGCCATCATCCACCAGGAACTCAATTTGATACCGCACCTGAGCGTGGCGGAAAACATCTTCCTGGCGCGCGAACCGAAGCGCGGCATTTTTGTCAATCGCGGCAAGATGCGCCTCGACGCGCAAGCGCTGCTGGACCGCTTGAAATTGCGCATCGATCCGAACCAGCTGGTCAAGAATTTGTCGTGCGCGCAGCAGCAAATGGTCGAAATCGCCAAGGCGCTGTCGTTGAAGACCGAAGTGCTGATCATGGACGAGCCGACGTCGTCGCTGACGGAAAGCGAAACCGGCCAGCTGTTCGAGATCATCAATGAACTCAAGCGCAACGGTGTCAGCGTGGTGTATATCTCGCACCGGCTCGAAGAACTGCAGCACATCATCGACCGTGTGACGGTGCTGCGCGACGGAAAATTCGTCTGCACCGACGCTTTCGCCGATACCTGCCTCGACACCATCGTGTCGAAAATGGTCGGCCGCACGCTCGATGAAAAATTTCCCGACCGGGTATCGGTGCCGACGACGGACACGCTGTTGTCGGTCACGCAGCTGACGCGCG
>JANYGW010000065.1 GCA_025359245.1 Massilia sp. | reverse complement strand
CTGGAAGCCGGCCCGCGCGGCATGACCGCCTTCCTGATCGAAAAGAATTTCAAGGGCTTCTCTGTCGCGCAAAAGCTCGACAAGCTGGGCATGCGCGGTTCGCACACCGGCGAGCTGGTGTTCGACAACTGCGAAGTACCGGCCGAAAACGTGCTCGGCGGCCTGGGCAAGGGCGTCAACGTGCTGATGTCGGGCCTGGACTTCGAGCGCACCGTGCTGTCGGGCGGTCCGCTGGGCATCATGTCGGCCTGCATGGACGCGGTCGTTCCCTACATCCACGAACGCAAGCAGTTCGGCCAGCCGATCGGCGAGTTCCAGCTGATGCAAGGGAAATTGGCCGATATGTACTCGACCATGATGGCGTGCAAGGCCTATGTCTACGCGGTCGGCCAGGCCTGCGACCGCGCCAAGACGCCGGAAGCGATCCGCAACCTGCGCAAGGACGCGGCCGGCGCGATCCTGTACAGCGCTGAAAAAGCCACCTGGATGGCGGGCGAAGCGATCCAGACCCTGGGCGGCAACGGCTACATCAACGACTATCCAGTCGGCCGCTTGTGGCGCGATGCCAAGCTGTACGAAATCGGCGCCGGCACCAGCGAGATCCGCCGCATGCTGATCGGCCGCGAATTGTTCGCCGAAACCAAGTAATTCCGTAGCGGGGGCGCCAGAACGGGCCCCCGACTACCCTGCATCAGCCCATCTTATAGAATAGCTCATTTCATTAGCATTCCTTATCGAGAAGCCCGATGACACAAGTTGCATTCCCGAAACTGCTGTCTTCCCAGATCGCTTTCGATATCGCCCGCACGATCCTCGATGGTTTCGACAAGCACTATCGCTTGTTCCGCCAGACCAGCCAGATCGCCAAGCGCCATTTCGAAAAAGGATCCTGGGCCGTTGCCCAACAGGCGGCACGCGAACGCATCGGTTTCTACGACCAGCGCGTGCAGGAATGCGTGCAGGCGCTGGAAGACGAATACGACAACGGCGAACTGACCGATGAAGTGTGGCGCGAACTGAAGCTGCACTACATCGGCATGCTGTCCGGCCACAAGCAGCCGGAACTGGCCGAAACCTTCTTCAACTCGGTCTGCTGCAACATCTTGCACCGCACCTATTTCCACAACGATTTCATCTTCGTGCGCCCGGTCGTGTCGACCGAATATCTGGAAACCGACGAGCTGCTGCCGACCTACCGCGTGTACTACCCGGCCAAGGACGGGCTGCGCTTCGCGCTGAAGCGCATCGTCACCAATTTCCAGCTGGACTGCCCGTTCGCCAACCTGGATCGCGACATCGACCAGGTCGAAGCGCGGCTGCGTTCGATCTTCGGCAACGAGACGCTGGAGCCGAACCACCAGATCCAGGTGCTGTCGTCGCTGTTCTTCCGCAACAAGGGCGCCTACATCGTCGGCAAGGGCATCAACGGCAACCGCGAATACCCGTTCATCGTGCCCATACTGCACAACCGCAATGGCGAACTGATACTCGACACGGTGCTGTTCGACCACGAACAGATCACGATCCTGTTCTCGTTCACGCGTGCCTATTTCCTGGTCGACATGGAAGTGCCGTCGGCCTACGTGCAATTTTTGCGCACGCTGCTGCCGCGCAAGCCGCGCAGCGAGATCTACACCATCCTCGGCCTGCAAAAGCAGGGCAAGACGCTGTTCTACCGCGACTACCTGCAGCACCTCAAGCACACCTCGGACCGCTTCGAAATCGCACCCGGCATCCGCGGCCTGGTGATGCTGGTGTTCGCGCTGCCCTCGTTCCCCTATGTGTTCAAGGTGATCAAGGATTTCTTCCCGGCGCCCAAGGAAACCACGCGCGCCCAGATCAAGGAAAAATACCTGCTGGTCAAGAACCACGACCGCGTGGGCCGCATGGCCGACACGCTCGAATATTCGAACGTGGCGTTCCCGGCCGAACGCTTTTCCGAAGAACTGATCGCCGAGCTGATGCACCACGCGCCATCGCTGGTCGAGTTCGAGGAAGACCGCATCATCATCCGCCACCTGTACATCGAGCGCCGCATGGTGCCGCTGAATATCTTCCTGACCAATGCCGAGAAGGCCGGCAAGGAGGAACTGATCGAGCACGGCGTCATCGAATACGGCAATGCGATCAAGGAACTGGTGGCGGCCAATATTTTCCCCGGCGACATGCTGTACAAGAACTTCGGCGTGACCCGGCATGGCCGCGTGGTGTTTTACGATTACGATGAAATCGAGTACATCACCGACTGCAATTTCCGCAACATCCCCGAGCCGCGCAACGAGGAAGACGAGATGTCGGCCGAGCCGTGGTATTCGATCGGCAGGCATGACGTGTTCCCCGAGCAGTTCGGCGCCTTCCTGCTTGGCAACGCCAAGATCCGCAAATACTTCCTGCAGTACCACGCCGACTTGTTGAGCAAAGACTTCTGGCAGTCGCGCAAGCAGCGCATCATGGACGGCCATATCGAAGACGTGTTCCCGTATCCGCAGCAAATCCGTTTTTGCAACCAGACATTGACAACCACCCCGGCAGTGAACCTGCCTACTTACTTGGAGAACCTTCACAATGAATGATCCAGTCGTTATCGTCGGCGCAGCCCGCACTCCCATGGGCGCGTTCCAGGGCGATTTTTCCAGCAAGTCCGCGAATGACCTCGGCGCCGTCGCCATCGCCGCCGCCGTCGAGCGTTCCGGCGTCGATCCAAAACTGGTCGAGCACGTCTACATGGGCAACTGCCTGATGGCCGGCCAGGGCCAGGCCCCGGCGCGCCAGGCAGCCATCAAGGGCGGCTTGCCGCTCTCGGCCGGCGCCGTGACGCTGTCCAAAATGTGCGGCGCCGCGATGCAGGCGACCATCTTCGCGCACGACTCGATCCTGGCCGGCAGCGCCGACATCATCGTCTCGGGCGGCATGGAATCGATGACCAACGCGCCTTACCTGGTGCCGAAGGCGCGCGGCGGCTACCGCATCGGGCACGGCATGATCTTCGATCACATGATGTACGACGGCCTGGAAGACGCCTACTCGCGCAACGAAAAAACCGGCGAAGGCCGCTCGATGGGCACCTTCGGCGAAGAATGCGCGGCCAAGTACAGCTTCACGCGCGAAGCGCAGGACGCGTTCGCGATCGCCTCGGTCAAGCGCGCCCAGGAAGCGTCGAAAGACGGCAGCTTCAAGTGGGAAATGGCGCCGGTGACGGTCAGCGGGCGCGGCGGCGACACCGTCGTCGACCAGGATGAAGGCCCGCTCAAGGCAAAACTGGACAAGATCCCGACGCTGCGCGCCGCGTTCGCCAAGGACGGCACCATCACGGCCGCCTCGTCGTCGTCGATCAACGACGGCGCCGCCGCGCTGGTGCTGATGCGCGAATCGAAAGCGCGCGAACTGGGCCTGACCGTGATCGCCAAGATCGTCGGCCACGCCACGTTTGCGCAGGCGCCCAACCTGTTCACCACCGCCCCGGTCGATGCGATGAAAAAGCTGTTCGCCAAGACCGGCTGGAAAGCATCCGACGTCGACCTGTTCGAGATCAACGAAGCGTTTGCCGTGGTGCCGATGGCCGCGATGCACGACCTCGACATCCCGCACAGCAAGGTCAACATCCACGGCGGCGCCTGCGCGCTGGGCCATCCGATCGGTGCCTCCGGTGCGCGCATCATCGTCACCTTGCTGGGCGCGTTGAAGAAAACCGGCGGCAAGCGCGGCGTGGCATCGCTGTGCATCGGCGGCGGCGAAGCGACCGCGATGGCCATCGAAATGGCATAAGCCATGCCCACCGCCCTCATCATCGGGGCCTCGCGCGGCATCGGCCTGGAACTGGTACGCCAGTACCTGGCCGATGGCTGGCGCGTGATCGCCACCGCGCGCACAGAGCACGACTGCACGAAGCTGGCGGCGCTGCATGCGCACGCCTACCAGCTCGACGTCACCAGCGTCGAATCGATCTCCGCCCTGGGCTGGAACCTGGATGGCGAAACGGTCGATGCCGCCTTCGTCAACGCCGGCGTGTTCGGCCCGCGCCACGACGGTTTTCCGACCCAGGACGAATTCGACCTCGTCATGCACACCAACGTGCTGGCCGCCATGCGGCTCTTGCCGATCATCGCACCGATGGCCTGCCCGGTGCGCGGCAAGGTGGCCGTGCTGTCGTCCGGCATGGGATCGATAGCCGCACGGACCGCTTGCAACGCCACCCTGTACCGCGCCAGCAAGGCCGCGCTCAACTCGGTGCTGACCGATGCCGCCATCAAGTACGGGCCCCAGGGCGCCGTCTGCGTAGCCTTCCACCCGGGCTGGGTCAAGACCGAGATGGGCGGCGCCGGCGCCGAGATCGAGGTCGAACAAAGCGTGACCGGCATGCGGTCCACGCTGGCCGGTTTGGACAGTGCCGACAACGGCACATTTTTGAATTACGACGGCGCGCCGATACCCTGGTAAGCCACAACAAAAGAACTTTATGATACTGACCGAAGAACACCAGATGATCCGCGACGCCCTGCGCACGTTTTCGCAGGAGCGCCTTGCGCCCAACGCCGCGCGCTGGGACAAGGAGCACTACTTTCCGAAGGCCGAACTGAAGGAGCTGGCGGCGCTGGGCGCTTTCGGCGTGGCGGTGCCCGAGGAACTGGGCGGCGCGGGCCTGGACTACGTGTCGCTGGCGCTGGTGCTGGAGGAAATCGCGGCCGGCGACGGCGGCACCTCGACCATCATCTCGGTCAACAACTGCCCGGTGTGCAGCATCGCGATGATGTACGCGAACGAC
>JANYGW010000006.1 GCA_025359245.1 Massilia sp. | reverse complement strand
AGCAGGGCGGCCGAGCTGATGTCGCGCATCTTGCCGAAAGTCTGGTCGAGCGCCTGCACCGCCAGGCTTTGCTCGCCGCGGATGGCGTCCACCACCAGCGCGTAGCGGCGCTGGCCGCCGCCGATGGCGACCTGGCGGTGGTCGTCATCGGCGGCGGCCAGCGCCGCTACGCGCTGGTGGTGGACGCCATCCGCGGCGAGCAAAGCCTGGCGGTGCAGGCGCTCGACCAGACTTTCGGCAAGATGCGCGACATCAGCTCGGCCGCCCTGCTCGACGACGGCGCCCCGGTCCTGATCCTCGACGTATCCGACCTGCTGCTGTCGATCGACAAACTGCTCGGCGAAGGCGGCCTGCACCAGATGGCCCAGGAAGGCGCGCGCGAAGTGCGCAAGGCCAAGCGCATCCTGGTGGTGGACGACTCGCTCACGGTGCGTGAAATGGAGCGCAAGCTGCTGCTTGCGCGCGGCTACCAGGTCGACGTCGCCATCGACGGCATCGACGGCTGGAACGTGGTGCGCAGCGGCGAATACGACCTGGTCATCACCGACGTCGACATGCCGCGCATGGACGGCATCGAACTGGTGGCGCTGATCAAGAAGGACATCCACCTGCATCAGCTGCCGGTGATGATCGTCTCCTACAAGGACCGCCCCGAGGACCGCGCGCGCGGCATGAGCGCCGGCGCCGACTACTACCTGACCAAGGGCAGCTTCCACGACGAGACCCTGCTCGACGCCGTGCTCGACCTGATCGGCGAGGCCGGCGCATGAAAATCGGAATCGCCAACGACGTGGCCATGGCGGCCGAAGCGCTGCGCCGGGCCGTGGCCGCCGCTGACGAGCACCAGGTGGTGTGGATCGCGCGCACCGGCCTCGAAGCGGTGCGCATGTGCGGCGACAACCGTCCCGACCTGATCCTGATGGACCTGAACATGCCGGAACTGGACGGCATCGAGGCGACCCGCCAGATCATGGAAAGGTCGCCGTGCGCGATCCTGGTCGTCACCGGCCAGCCGCAGGACAGCGTCAGCCAGGTGTTCCGCGCGCTGGGCGCCGGCGCGCTCGACGTCACCGCCACCCCGATCATGGCCGGCGGCGCCGGCGGCGACGCCCTGCTGGCCAAGATCAAGACCATCGGCAAACTGGTGCGCGCCAGCCGCAGCGAGCTGCCCAAGGCGCGCGCGCTGCCCGAGCCGGGCGACGGCATCCGGCACCTGCTCGCCATTGGCGCCTCGACCGGCGGCCCGCTGGCGGTGTGCCACATCCTGCGCGGCTGGATCCCGCCGGCCGGCACCGCCATCGTGGTGGTGCAGCATATCGACGCCAACTTCGCCGGCCACTTCTCTAAATGGCTGGGCGACCAGCTGGCCGTGCCGGTCAAGGTGGTCGACGACGGCGACGCGCTCGAAGCGGGCTGCGTGCAGATCGCCAGGACCAACGACCACCTGACGCTGAACGCCCGCCAGCGCCTGCACTACGCGCAGGAGCCGCGCGACTATCCGTACCGGCCATCGGTGGACGTGTTTTTCGACTGCGTGGCGCGCGACTGGGCGTTCGAGGCGACCGGGATCCTGCTGACCGGGATGGGACGCGACGGCGCGCACGGCCTGCTGGCCATGCGCCACGCCGGGCACGCCACCATCGCCCAGGACCAGGCCAGCAGCGCGGTGTACGGAATGCCGCGCGCGGCCGCTGATATCGACGCGGCGCAACACATCCTGTCGCTGGAACAAATTGCGCGGCTGCTGCGCGGTCGCAACGGCTCGAAGGTGGCATAATGATGCCACCTCAATCTGGCCCTGCTCAATACACCATGTCCGAAGCCAGCAATGCCCCCCCGTCCCAGCCGCCGGCCGTGACCGATTTCAAGGTCCGGGTCCTGCTGGTGGACGACCAGTTGATCATCATCGAAGCAGTGCGGCGCATGCTGGCAGACCAGATTGACATCGAATTCCACTACGTGACCGACTCCACCTACGCCGAAGCGACCGCCGAGCGGGTCGCCCCGACCGTGATCCTGCAAGACCTGGTGATGCCCGAGATCGACGGCTTTTCGCTGATCCAGTACTACCGGCGCAATCCGAAACTGCGCCAGGTTCCGGTGATCATCCTGTCGGCCAAGGAAGACCCGAAAATGAAAGCGCACGGCTTCGAGGTCGGCGCCAACGACTACATGGTCAAACTGCCGGACCAGCTCGAGCTGCTGGCGCGCTTGCGCTACCATGCGGCCGGCTACATCAGCCGGCTGCAGCGCGACGAAGCGTTCGCGCTGCTGCGCGAGAGCCAGAAACAGCTGGCCGACGCCAACGTCGAACTGCAAAGGCTGACGGCGCTGGACGGCCTGACCGGCATCGCCAACCGGCGCCGCTTCGATGCCGTCATGGCCCAGGAATGGCAGCGCGGGCAGCGCGAACAGCGCCCTCTGTCGTTGCTGATGTGCGACGTCGACTGCTTCAAGCTGTACAACGACAGCAACGGCCATCCGGCCGGCGACATGTGCTTGCAAAAAACGGCGGCGGTGCTGACCGAGCACCTCAAGCGCCCGGCCGACCTGGCGGCGCGCTACGGCGGCGAAGAATTCGCGCTGGTGCTGCCAGAGACCGACCTCGCAGGCGCGCTGGCGGTGGCGCATGCCTGCCGCGCGCAGCTCGAACTGCTGGCGATCGCGCATGCCGGCGCGCCGTCGGGCAAGGTCACGATGTCGATCGGCGTGGCCAGCATGGTGCCGCAGGCCGGGTTCGGGCCGGAAGACCTGGTCGCGCGCGCCGACAGGGCGCTGTATGCGGCCAAGAGCGGCGGGCGCAATTGCGTATGCCAGGACGACGGATTAAGCAACTAAGCAGAAGGAAGCCTCATGAGTACGCTGCACAATGTCACGCTGCACAAGAAATCGAACGTCTACTTCGACGGCAAATGCGTATCGCACACGGTACTGCTGGCCGACGGCAGCAAGAAGACGGTCGGCGTGATTTTCCCGTCCACCCTCACTTTCAACACGGGCGCGCCGGAAACGATGGAAATCATCTCCGGCAAATGCCGCGTCAAGCTGGCCGGCTCGGACGCCTGGCAGCTGTACCAAGGCGGCCAGCAATTTGACGTCGCCGCCAACAGCGCCTTCGAGATCGACACGCTCGAGCTGCTCGACTACGTCTGCCACTTCGGCTAAATAAACGGAATAAACGGGGTCAGACCTCAATTAAAAAATGTTTTTAAATTGAGGTCTGACCCCGATTTTGAAATTAAATGAAGACGGGCTCGGTCTCGAGGTGGACGCCGTAGCGCGCGCCGACGTCAGCCTGGATCGCGCGCGCCAGCGCGACCACTTCGGCACCGCTGGCGCCGCCGTTGTTGACCAGCACCAGCGCCTGCTTGGGATATACCCCCGCCGCACCCATCGTCCTGCCTTTCCAGCCGCACTGGTCGATCAGCCAGCCAGCGGCCAGCTTTTCGCTGCCGTCCGGCTGCGCATGGTGCACCAGCGCCGGGAAGGCCGCCAGCAGGCGCGCGCATTCGGCGCCGCTCACCACGGGATTCTTGAAGAAGCTGCCGGCGTTGCCCACCACGGCCGGATCAGGCAGCTTGCGGCGCCGGATCGCCACCACGATGTCGCTCACCTGCTGCGCCGTCGGCGCATCCAGGCCGGCGTCGCGCACCGCCTGCGCCAGCTCGGCGTAGCGCAGGTTCGGCTGCCACGCCAGCGGCAGCGCGAACGTGACGTCGACGATCACCAGCCCCGCCCCGCCGGCCTGCTTGAAGATGCTGTCGCGGTAGCCGAAGCGGCACGCGGCCGCATCCATCGTGCGCAGCTCGCCGCTCGCCAGGTCGTACGCGGTCAGCGAATGGAACACGTCCTTCAGTTCGGTGCCATAGGCGCCGATGTTCTGGATCGGCGCGGCGCCCACGGTGCCGGGAATGAGCGCCATGTTTTCCAGCCCGCCCAGCCCCTGGGCCAGCGTCCATTGCACGAAGCCGTGCCAGTTTTCGCCGCCGCCGCAGCGCACCAGCGCGTGGCCGCTGTCGCGCCCGACGATGGTGCGCCCGGCGATCGCCATGTGCAGCACCAGCGCCTCGACGTCGCCGGTCAGCACGATGTTGCTGCCACCGCCCAGCAGCAGCAGCGGCATGCTCGAGAGCACCGGATCGGCCCGCAGCGCGGCCAGCTGGGCCACGTCGGTCAGGCGCAGGTAGGCCCGCGCGCAGGCGGCGATGCCGAAGGTATTGAAGCGCTGGAGGGGAAAATCGGGGACGATGGCGAGGTCTGGATGCATAAGTTACCGTAGTTTTCGCCGATTATAGGGCAATCTCGACAAATTCGGCCGTCGAACAGGGGCGCCGGCCCCGTTGTCCGTTAAAATATCGGCATTCGCCAATTTGCACAATATAAGAGGAAGCTACCATGCCGTCATTTGATGTCGTCTCCGAAGCAGACATGATTGAAGTGAAAAACGCGGTCGAACAGGCCAGCAAGGAAATCGTCGGCCGTTTCGATTTCAAGGGCAGTTCAGCCAAGATCGACCGTAAGGATGCCGAGCTGACCGCCTTCGGCGACTCCGATTTCCAGCTCGAACAGGTGCGCGAACTGCTCACCGCCAAGCTGTCCAAGCGCGGCGTCGATGTGCGCTTCCTCGACGTCGGCAAGGTCGAAAAGATCGGCGGCGACAAGGTCAAACAGCTGATCAAGATCAAGAACGGCATCGAATCGGATGATGCCAAGAAAATCGTCAAGGCCATCAAGGAAAGCAAGATGAAGGTCCAGGCCAGCATCCAGGGCGAATCGGTGCGCGTCACCGGCGCCAAGCGCGATGACCTGCAGGCCGCCATGGCGATGCTGCGCAAGGACGTGCCGGATATGCCGCTGGAATTCAACAATTTCCGCGATTGATAGTCCCGCCGCCACGCTGGCAGCCTTGCGAAGGCGCGCCGGCGCATGGAGTAGAATTGAGGGTACGCAAACGGGCCTGAGCAAGGCCGTGTTAGCGCACTACAAACGGTAGTCTAAGGATAGCAATGAAACGTGTTGATGATTTCCGCCTGCGCCTGGGCGACAAGGACTATGTTCCGATCATGATCGGCGGCATGGGCGTCGATATTTCGACGTCCGAGCTGGCCCTCGAGGCCGCGCGCCTGGGCGGTATCGGCCATATCTCCGATGCCATGGTGGAAGACGTGTCGGACCGCAAGTTCGATACCAGTTACGTCAAGGACAAGACCAAGACGTACAAGTTCAACATCAACAACATGGACAAGGCCGTGGTCCAGTTCGACCTGGCGCGCCTGGCCGACGCCACCCGCCGCCACGTGGGCGCGACCATGGAAGCGAAGCGCGGCGATGGCTTGATCTTCGTCAATTGCATGGAAAAGCTGACCATGAATTCGCCGAAGGAAACGCTGCGCACGCGCCTCAATGCCGCGCTCGACGCGGGCATCGACGGCATCACGATGTCGGCCGGCCTGCACCTCGGTTCGTTCGCGCTGATCGCCGACCATCCGCGTTTCCGCGAAGCGAAGCTGGGCATCATCGTGTCCTCGGTGCGCGCGCTGCAATTGTTCCTGCGTAAAATTTCACGCCTCGACCGTCTGCCCGACTACGTCATCGTCGAAGGCCCGCTGGCCGGCGGCCACCTCGGCTTCGGCATGGACTGGGCCGAGTACGACCTGCACACCATCATGGACGAGATCCATGCCTTCCTGCGCGAGCAAAACCTGGCCATTCCGCTGATCGCCGCCGGCGGCATCTTCACCGGTTCGGACGCGGTCGGCTTCCTGGAAAAAGGCGCGGCCGGGGTCCAGGTCGCGACCCGCTTCACGATCACCAACGAATGCGGCCTGCCCGACAAGGTCAAGCAGGAATACGTGCGCGCCACCGAAGACGACATCATCGTCAACGGTATCTCGCCGACCGGCTATCCGATGCGCATGCTGAAAAGCACGCCGGCCATCGGCGCCGGCATCCGTCCGGGCTGCGAGTCCTACGGCTACCTGCTCGATGCGACCGGCAACTGCTCTTACATCAATTCCTACAACCGCGAAGTGCTGGCCAATCCGGACGCCAAGACGGTGGTGGTGATGGACAAGACCTGTTTGTGCACGCACATGCGCAACTTCAATTGCTGGACTTGCGGCCATTACACTTACCGCCTCAAGGACACCACGCACAAGCTGCCCGACGGCAGCTACCAGATGCTGACGGCCGAGCACGTGTTCAAGGATTACCAGTTCAGCGTCGACAACCAGATCGCCTTGCCATAAGCGTTTCGGCAACAAAAAACCGCGCCACGGCGCGGTTTTTTTTCGTCAGCGCGCGTTCAGCCCTCGCTGACGATGCGGCTGATCAAGGCCGCCTGCACGTCGTCGGCCAGCTCGTTCGATACCTGGCAGGTGCCCGCGTTCTCATGCCCGCCGCCGCCGTACTCGAGCATCAGCGCGCCAATATTCGTCTTCGAGGTCCGGTTCAGGATCGATTTGCCGGTCGCGAACACGGTGTTCTGGTTTTTCAGCCCCCACAGCACGTGGATCGAGATATTCGTCTCCGGGTACATCGCATAGATGATGAAGCGGTTGCCGGCGTAGATGATGTCTTCCTTGCGCAAGTCCAGCACCACCAGGTTCTTGTGCACGGTCGCGCAGCGCCGGATCTGTTCCTTGCATTGCTGGCTATGGTCGAAATACAAGTCCATGCGCTCGCGCACGTCCGGCAGGTCCATGATCTGGTCGATCGTGTGGTCCTTGCAGTACTCGATCAGGTCCATCATCAGGCTGTAGTTCGAGATCCGGAATTCCCTGAAACGGCCCAGCCCGGTACGCGAATCCATCAGGAAGTTGAGCAGGTCCCAGTCTTGCGGATCGAGCACTTCGCGTTCGTTGAAGCGCGCCGCATCGCCCTTGTCGACGGCGGCCATCATGTCGAACCAGGCCGCCGGAAACGCCGAGGCGCCGCCGTAATAGTCGTATACGACGCGCGCCGCCGACGGCGCTTCCGGATGGATGATGTGGTTGTCGCGCTCGCCCTTGTTGCGGATCGTTTCCGACAGGTGGTGGTCGAACGCCAGGTGCACGCCGGGCACGAAAGGCAGGTTGGTGGTGATGTCGTTGTCGCTGATGGCAATCTTGCCATCTTGCATATCTTTGGGGTGGACGAACAGGATGTCGCTGATCAGGTCCAGGTGTTTGAGCAATACGGCGCAGACCAGTCCATCGAAATCGCTGCGGGTCACCAGG
This sequence comes from Massilia sp., assembly GCA_025359245.1. Classification (GTDB taxonomy): domain Bacteria; phylum Pseudomonadota; class Gammaproteobacteria; order Burkholderiales; family Burkholderiaceae_D; genus Telluria_A. Next base: position 1,848 of record JANYGW010000006.1, on the reverse strand, counting down.
CGGTATTTTTTTGTGTCTGCAGACATAGTCGGACCCTTATCTTGAAGAAAATTGTCGAACGCCGGTGGCGCGGCATCGGCATCGGCATCGGCATCGGCATCGGCATCGGCATCGGCATCGGCATCCCATGATACCGCGCAAATAAAGCGCTTGCCCAGTTAATCTGTATCGCCCGCCCGGCCCCGCCATGCATTCCAGTGCCGCCATTCTGCAGACTGTCGCAAACGCGTGGCCAGGCCGGAAGCGGCGGTTTAGAGTTGCATCATCCCAACACGAACCGCGCTCCGCTACGGGTTTTCGCAACATCAGGGCGCGCAGCAGTTACACTCGCCCGTCGCCATTTCATTTACGCATACGGAATCTGTACATCATGCCAGCCACCAGCCCTCTGCAAGACAACCTGGCAACCCTGTTGGCGCGACTGCACCGTGGCTTCGACGCGACCACGACCTGGGTGACCCAGTTGTCGTGGTGGAAATTTTTCCTGTTCGCCGCCGTGGCCCTGATCGCCGCCAATATCCTGCAGGACGAATTGTTTTCCGGCTCGGGCGAAGAAGTCGTCGTACGCGCCGACAAGGGCCAGAAGAAGAAAAAGCCCGATTCGAACATCCTGATCGACGACAGCGGCATCCATTTCAATCCGGGCAAGCCGGTCCAGCCGCCCCATCCGCCCGAAGCGCCGGTGATTCCCGTCGCGCCGGTCGCGCCCGGCGCAAAAGGCGCGCTCAGCACGCCCGACATCAAGATCATGCCCAACGGCAGCGAGTCGGTCCACGTGCCGCTGCCGCCCCAGATTGGCGAGGAACTGTCGAACGCGATCGAGACCCAGATCGAAAACGCGGCCGAGGAAAAGGTCACGCGCTACCACAAGCAAGCGTCGACCTGGTTCAAGAGCTTCGTCACGCTGCTGATCCTGGCGCTGCTGGCGACCAAGGCGCTGGTGGGCGGCAAGAAGCGCGCCGAAGCCGAAACCCTGACCGCCAATGCGGCCGCGGAACGCGAATCGATGCAGCGCCAGCTGTCCGAAACCAAGATGCAGATGATGCAGGCCCAGGTCGAGCCGCATTTCCTGTTCAACACGCTGGCCTCGGTCGAATACCTGATCGAAACGAATCCGCCGCGCGCCTCGGCCATGCAGCGCAGCCTGATCCAATACCTGCGCGCGGTGCTGCCGCAGATGCGCGACAACGCCGTCATCACCAACCTGGGGCGCGAAGCCGACATGGTCAAGGCGTATTTGAACTTGTTGAAAATGCGCATGGAAGAGCGCCTCACGGTCGACATGCACATCCCCGAGGGCCTGCGCAGCGCCGCCTTCCCGCCGATGATGCTGCAGTCGATGGTCGAGAACGCGATCAAGCACGGCCTCGAATGCAAGCCCGAGGGCGGCACCCTGAAGATCGTGGCCGAAGTCCACAGCGGCAAGTTGCGCGTGATCGTCAGCGACGACGGGGTCGGCTTCGGCGTCGTGCCCAGCGACGGCACTGGCCTCGGGCTGCCGACGATACGCGAGCGCCTCAAGCTGCTGCACGGCGACCAGGGCCAGCTGCACATCAGCGCCAACACGCCGAGCGGCGTGGTGGCCACGATCGAAGTGCCGTACCAGGTGTCGAAGTAAGCACTGAAGTAATCGATTGATTAAAGCCCCGATTCATTGAATAATTAGCACTCTTATCACCTGACTTACACGGACCATGCCTACAGCAATCATTGCCGATGACGAAAGATTAATGCGCGACCAGTTACGCATGCGCCTGTCCCAGGTGTGGCCCGAACTGGAAATCGTCGGCGAAGCCAAGAACGGCGACGAAGCGATCGACCTGGTCGCCCAGCTCAAGCCCGACCTGA
>JANYGW010000224.1 GCA_025359245.1 Massilia sp. | reverse complement strand
GCAAGGCGCAGCTAGTTGCCGACGGGCAGGAAATGCGCGAGATCGCGGCGCTGGCCACCGAGGCATCGGCCACCATGGCCGAGCTGCCGCAGCGCGGCGCCGAGAGCAACCGCGGCCTGACCCGCATCGACGCCGGCCTGCTCAAGCTGAAAACTGCCGGGCGCAGCATGCAGGCGGCGCTGCTCAAGATGGAACAGATGATCGACTGGCTGGACAACCGCGACCCCAACGGCGTGCTCAATCGCGTCGTGTTCCGGCGCATCGCCGACGCTGGTGTGCACGAGGCCGACATGCAGGCGCAGATCAAGGCGGGCATCGACGAGCTGCTGCGCTCGAACCGGGCCGACGTCACCAAGGACGGCAATAAGATTTACACCGCGCCCGGCCTGATCGACGGCCTGACCGGCAAGCCCCAGCGCTTTACCAAAAAAGAGATGCTGGCGCTGGCGGGCAACATGGGCAACGACTCGAACATGGCCAAGCTGCTGGCCGGTGAAAAGTGGAGCGAGACGGCGGTGCGCGACTTCCTCGACGCCAACATGACGAAAGCCGACTGGGATTTCGTCGCGGGCCTGGGCCGCACGCTCGAAACCCTGTGGCCTGAAAAGCTGGCCATGTCGCGCCGTCTGGGTAACACCAACCCTGAAAAGATCGCGCCGCGCCCCTTCGACACGCCGCACGGCCGCTACGACGGCTGGTATTGGCCGATGGTCTACGACCCTGCGCGGGCGCAGGACGTGGCCGAGCGCGGCGCCAAGGCAGGTGACTCCTTGTTCGAGAACATCTACACCCGGGCGAACACCGACACCGGCCGCATGAATACCCGGAACGAGAACTATGCGCGGCCCATCTTGCTGTCGCTCGACGTCATCCCCCGGGTGATCAAGGACGAGATACACGACATCGCCTACCGCGAAGCCATCATGGACGCCGACAAGTTCCTCTCACACCCGGTGGTGCGCGAGTCGATTACAAGCGCCCTGAGCCCTGAGCACTACGACCAGCTGCGCCCCTGGCTGCAGTCGATTGCGAACGACCGCAAGGTCGATATGCAGGCCCTCAAGTGGTTCGACGCGCTGGCCCATGGTGCCCGCACCCGCGCCACTATCGTGGGCCTCGGTTACCGGCTCTCCACCATGCTGGTGCACGGCAGCTCGGCCGCGCTGGAATCGATTGCCGAGGTGGGCCCGGTCTGGTTCGGCAAGGGCCTGACCGATTTCTCGAACCCCCGCAACTGGGCGGAAAACCGTGATTTTGTGTTCGAGCGCTCGGGTGAGATGCGCAACCGGATGAACGAGGTGGACCGCGATGTGCGCGAGCACCTGCGCGAGATCGACCTGCGGCTGATGGATACCACGAGCAGCGCCGTCGCGCGCGGCGCCGACCTGATGAAGGCGCACGCCTACCGGGGCATCGCCATGTTGGACATGGCCAGCGCCTTGCCCACCTGGATGGGCGCGTACCACAAGGGGATGGCACCGGAAGCGCAGGGCGGCAAGGGCCTGTCCGAAGCGGACGCCATCTACTTCGCCGACAAGACGGTGCGCAACGCGCACGGCGGGACGGGTGTCAAGGACCAGGCGGCGGTGCAGCGCGGCCCCGAGTTCTTCAAGCTGTTCACGATGTTCTACACCTTCTGGAATCACAACGTGAACCGGCTGATGGACACCAGCCGCATGGCGCTGGACAAGAACACCTGGCGCGACAGCAGCAAGGCCAGCACGGTGATCATGCGCTTCCTGATATACACCCTCGGCATCCAGACCATGCACGGCCTGCTGCACCCCAAGGACGACGAGGAAGGCGGACACAACTGGCTGGCCTGGGCCGGCAAAGAATTCGCGTCTGCCGCCTTCGCCGGCATCCCCATTCTGCGCGACCTGTCCTCGCACTACATCGGCGGCAAGGACTACAGCGTCACGCCGGCGGCAAGCATGGTCGATGCGATCGGCACCTCGGGCGTGGATGCGGCCAATGCCCTGACCGGCAAGGAAGTCCACCCTAAGGTGCTCAAGCACACGATCACCACGGCCGGCTACGCGCTGGGCCTGCCAACCGGCCAAGTGGCCAGCGCCTCGCAATTCTTGTGGGACGTCACCCAGGGCAAGCAGCAGCCACAGGACACCACCGACTGGTGGAATGGTATTATCCACGGCGATATGAAGAAACATTAACCAGTGGCAATAATGAACCGTAGAGCTCTCCTTGGCGCGATCAAGATTTTT
>JANYGW010000223.1 GCA_025359245.1 Massilia sp. | reverse complement strand
TGATGCGCCAGGCACCATTTCGCCATGATCGAGCCGCCGCGCGAGACGATGCCGGTCAGGCGTTTGGCCGTCATCGGCACGTAGCGCAGCAGCACACCCGCATGGATCGTGAAATAGTCGACGCCCTGCTCGGCCTGTTCGATCAGGGTGTCGCGGAAGATTTCCCAGGTCAGGTCCTCGGCCTTGCCGTTGACTTTTTCGAGCGCCTGGTAGATCGGCACGGTGCCGATCGGGACCGGGCTGTTGCGGATGATCCATTCGCGCGTCTCGTGGATGTGCTTGCCGGTCGACAGGTCCATCACGTTGTCGGCGCCCCAGCGGATCGCCCACGTCATTTTTTCGACTTCCTCGCCGATCGACGAGGTGACGGCCGAATTGCCGATGTTGGCATTGATCTTGACCAGGAAATTGCGGCCGATGATCATCGGCTCGATTTCCGGGTGGTTGATGTTGGCCGGGATGATGGCGCGTCCGCGCGCGATTTCCTCGCGCACGAATTCGGCCGTGATGGTCTCGGGGATGCTGGCGCCGAACGACTGGCCCGGGTGCTGGCGCCCCAGCAGGGCCGCCGTGCGCACGCCCATCGGGCCGGACGCGGCCAGCTCGGCCAGGTATTCCTGGCGCCGCAGGTTTTCGCGGATCGCGACAAATTCCATTTCGGGCGTGACGATGCCGCGCCGCGCGTAGTGCATCTGCGTGACGTTGGCGCCGCTGCGCGCGCGGCGCGGCGTGCGGTGCAGGTGGAAGCGCAGCTTGGCCAGTTCCGGATCGGCCAGGCGCGCCTGGCCGTAGGCCGAGCTGGGGCCGTCGAGCTCGATCGTGTCGTCGCGTTCGAGGATCCACGGCATGCGCGGCGCGGCCAGGCCGGAGCGGATGTCGATCGCCGCCTTCGGATCCGAGTACGGGCCGGAGGTGTCGTAGATGTATACCGGCGGATTGGCCTCAAAGCCGAACGAGGCCGGGGTGTCGGCCTGGCTGACGGCGCGCATCGGCACGCGGATGTCGGCCCGGCTGCCCTGGATATAGATTTTGCGGGAATTGGGCAGCGGCGTGATGGCCGCCTGGTCCACCGTGGCGGTGGCCGAATCGAACTTCAGTGGTGCATTCATGTGGCTCCTATTGCGTGCAGGAGCCAGCAAAGGAGTTGGCAGCATGGGCGCCACCGGGACAGGTGTGCCGATCTACAAGCTTCCCTTCGCTGGCATTATCCAGATCAGGTTCAGAGGGTGTTTCTCACCCGCGCCTCGCTGTGCGATTTGCAGGACCCCTAGCGTGTGCCGCCTTGCGGCAGCGGAGACATTATACCTGCTTGCTCCAGAAGCAATATGGCTATTTGCTTACCGGATTCGCTCATTGTCAAGAAAATCATTTCATTTTTACCACAACAAATGCAACCACAATCATGTTGACGTAATAGTACGATCTGCGCGCGGCATACAGAACCGCGCCACCCTCGACCACTGCGGCGCGCTATCCGCGCGCCAGCGGCGCACCTACTCTGGAGATAGACGAACATGAAGCAACTGAACACTGGCGTATCCCCCATCGCCGCCGCCGTACGCCTGTGCCTCGCGGCAGCGGCCGCCGGCTTGCTGGGATCCGCAATGGCCGCGCCGGCCACCAGCCGCGTGATCGTGTCCTATAAAGATGGCGGCGCTGACACGCTCAAGGCCGCCATCGCCGCCGCGCATGGCACGGTCAAGCACGAGATCAGCGACAGCAACGACATCGCCGTCGAACTGCCGACCTCGGAACTGGCCAAGCTGGCCAAGCACCCGTCGATGGACTACATCGAACAGGACGTCAAGCGCTACCCGATGGCGCTGACCAGCCCGTCGACCAAGCCGTACAAGGCTGGCCAGCTGGTCCCGTACGGCATCAAGATGGTGCAGGCCGACCAGCTGCCCGACACCTACGCCGGCAACCGCATGGTGTGCATCATCGACTCCGGCTACAACCTGGCGCACGAAGACTTGTCGGGCAACCACGTCACCGGCGAATACGATCCGAAGGGCACCGGCTGGTGGTACAACGACGACAACCACCACGGCACCCACGTGTCGGGCACCATCGCCGGCATCAATAACACCGGCACCGGCGTGGTCGGCGTGATGCCGAACCGGAAGATCCGGCTGCACATCGTCAAGGTATTCGATGCCGCAGGCTGGGCCTATTCGTCGACGCTGGCCGCGGCCGCGCGCAAATGCGGCAAGGCCGGCGCCAACGTGATCAGCATGTCGCTGGGCGGACCGGACGCGAGCCGGGCCGAACGGCGCGCCTTCGAGCACCTCGAGAGCAAGGGCGTGCTGTCGGTGGCTGCCGCCGGCAATGACGGCGACAGCACCATCTCGTATCCGGCCGGCTACAGCAGCGTGATGATGGTGGCCGCCGTCGACGAGAACAAGCAATGGGCCAGCTTTTCGCAGTTCAATGCGAAAGTGGAAATCGCCGGTCCTGGCGTGAACGTGCTCTCGACCGTGCCGATGAACACCGGTTCGGTCGCGGCCCTGACCGTCGGCACCGGCAGCGTCAGCGCCAGCGCGATGAGCGGTTCGCCGCGCGGCACCGTCAGCGCGGCGCTGGCCGACATGGGCATCGGCGACGCGGTCAACACGGCGATGGCGGGCAAGGTATGCCTGATCAAGCGCGGCACGATCTCGTTTGGCGACAAGGTGCTGAACTGCCAGACCAGCGGCGGCGTCGGGGCCATCGTGTTCAACAATGTGCCTGAAGGCCTGGACGGCACGCTGGGCGACACCGTCACGACGATCCCGTCGGTGGCCGTGTCGGGCGCGGACGGCGACCTGCTGGTGGCCAAAGTCGGCCAGACGGCGACGATCGCGATCACGCCAATCAGCTACGAGTACTACAGCGGCACGTCGATGGCGACCCCGCACGTGGCGGCAGTGGCAGCGCTGGTGTGGAGTTATTTCCCATCGTGCAGCGGCGACGAAATCCGCCGCTCGCTGCGCAAGAGCGCGCTGGACCTGGGCGATCCTGGACGTGACGACAAGTATGGCCACGGACTGGTGCAAGCCAGGGCGGCCTACGAGCGGATCGCGCACAAGGGCTGCGGCAACTAAGCACCAGCCTGGCATGCCCGCAGCACCCAAGCGCCCGGCCCAGAGCCGGGCGTTTTTTCGTCCCGCGTCCGTGATCGCGGCTAAGGAGGGCGGCCGACACAGTTGCCGAGATGCAACAAATCGGGCGCCGCGCGGCTGTCCGCATCGGCATTATCCGCAATGAATATTGCCGCAGAAAAACAAAATGCCGCCTACAGCCGCTAGCCTTGCCGCATATTATTGCGCCAAAGAATCTTGTATTACTCTGATAACAATATTAGAGGCTTGGGTGCAAAATAATATCACCAATACTCACGTCCGCAACGCCCATATTTACACTTTTCAGACAAATTACATACAAAACAACACTTGTTGAGATGCCTTCAAAAGTCGATTGATCGCGTCAATACTTGTCGGTACATTTGATTCATTGCCAATCTATCCGAACGGCAAAGGTCGATGACCTAGTGCACACAGGCCGAAAGAGTTTGTGGCGACAAATAAAACTATCATTCTCGGAGAAACTCCATGATGCAAAGTAAGACTGGCATGTCCACGATCGCTGTCGCGGTCAAGTTGTTGGTTGCAGCTGTAGCGATGAGCGCCATGGGCGGCGCATCGGCCCAGGCCGACAGCGACACCACCCGCGTTATCGTCTCGTTCAAGCATGGCCACCATGCCGACATGCACAAGGAAATCGGCGCCCGCCACGGCCATGTCCACCATGACCTGACTGAAATCGACGCGGTCGCGATCACCCTGACCAACAAGGAACTGAAAGAACTGCGCAAGAGCCAGCACGTCGAATCGATCGAAGAAGATGCGATCCGCTATCCGTTCGCCACCACCTCGCCATCGACCGGCACGCCGTACGCACTCGGCCAACTGGTTCCTTACGGCATCAAGATGGTCCAGGCCGACCAACTGTCCGACGTCAACGCCGGCAACCGCAAGATCTGCATCATCGATTCGGGCGTCGACCGCGCGCATGAAGATATCGTCGGCAACAGCGCCAACATGACCGGCGACAGCGATTCGGGCACCGGCAACTGGTACACCGATGAAAACCACCATGGCACGCACGTGTCGGGCACCATCGCCGCGGTCAACAATGCCGGCCTGGGCGTGGTCGGCGTCAATCCGAACAAGAAGATCAAGATCCATTACATCAAGGTGTTCGGCAAGGACGGCTGGGCTTACTCGTCGACGCTGTCGGCCGCGGCCAACAAGTGCGGCGCAGCCGGCGCCAACGTGATCAGCATGTCGCTCGGCGGCCCTACCTACAATGCGACCGAAAACAAGACTTTCGCCGCCTTGCAGACCAAAGGCGTACTGAGCATCGCAGCGTCGGGCAATGACGCCAACACCACCATTTCCTACCCTGCCGGCTACGCCAGCGTGATGAGCGTCGGCGCGATCGACGAGAACAAGGCCTGGGCCACGTTCTCGCAGTACAACAGCAAGGTCGAAATCGTCGGTCCGGGCGTGGCCGTGCTGTCGTCGGTGCCAACCAACAGCGGCACCGCGTCGGCGCTGACCGTCGGCGGCACCGTGTACGCACCGGGCGCCATGGACGGCTCGCCAGTCAAGACCGTGACCGCGCCGCTGGCTGACTTCGGCATGGGCGACGTCGTCACCACCACCATGACCGGCAAGACTTGCCTGATCTCCCGTGGCACGATCGACTTCGCCACCAAGGTCACCAATTGCAAGAGCAGCGGCGGTGTCGCAGCAGTGATCTACAACAACGTCGCCGGCGGCTTCGGCGGCACCATGGGCACCACGGTCGCGACCATCCCATCGGTCACCGCGACCGACGTCGAAGGCGCTTCGATGAAGACCAAGCTTGGCCAGAGCGCGACGATTGCCGTCACGCCGACCAGCTACGCTTACTTCGACGGCACCTCGATGGCCACCCCGCACGTGTCCGCTGTTGCGGCGCTGGTATGGAGCTACTTCCCGACCTGCACCGGTACGCAGATCCGCACGTCGCTGGGCAAGAGCGCGCTGGACCTCGGTCCGGTCGGGCGCGACGTCAAGTTCGGCTTCGGCCTGGTCCAGGCGAAAGCTGCCTACGACCGCATCCGCACCATGGGCTGCGGCGTGTAATCGCCAACGCTTCGCAAAAAGGACGCTTCGGCGTCCTTTTTTTTATTCACCGCGGCGTCGTTCGCGCGCGTTCGCGAGGACGACGCGGTGGGTGAGCTTTTTTTTGCGCTGCAGCGTACAGCGGCGGCAGTCCTACTATAATGGTTCTTTTCGCAAACTAACACTACAAACCATGGAATTAGCCAAGTCTTTCGAGCCAGCCGACATTGAACAGTTCTGGCGCACGGAATGGGAAAAGCGCGGCTACTTCGCCGCGTCCACCGATGCCAGCAAGCCCTCCTTTTCGATCCAGCTGCCGCCGCCGAACGTCACTGGCACGCTGCACATGGGCCATGCGTTCAACCAGACCATCATGGACGGCCTGACCCGCTACTACCGGATGCGCGGCCACAACACCGCCTGGATCCCGGGCACCGACCACGCCGGCATCGCCACCCAGATCGTCGTCGAACGCCAGCTGGACGCGCAGAAAATCTCGCGCCATGACCTCGGGCGCGAGAAATTCGTCGAGAAAGTCTGGGAGTGGAAGGAAAAGTCGGGCAACATCATCACCGGCCAGATGCGCCGCATGGGCACCTCGCCCGACTGGGCCCGCGAATACTTCACGATGGACGAGCCGCGCTCGAAGGTCGTCACCGAGGTGTTCGTGCGCCTGTTCGAACAGGGCCTGATCTACCGCGGCAAGCGCCTGGTCAACTGGGATCCGAAACTGGGCACCGCCGTGTCGGACCTGGAAGTGGTGTCGGAAGAAGAAGACGGCTCGATGTGGCACATCCGCTATCCGTTCGCCGACGGCAGCGGCGCTATCGTGGTGGCCACCACCCGTCCCGAGACCATGCTGGGCGACGCCGCCGTGGCGGTCGACCCAACCGACGAGCGCTACGCCGCCGACATCGGCAAGATGCTCAAGCTGCCGCTGTCGGACCGTGAAATCCCTTTGATCGCCGACGAATACGCCGACAAGGCGTTCGGCACCGGCTGCGTGAAAATCACCCCGGCGCACGACTTCAACGATTACCAGGTCGGCCAGCGCAACCAGCTGCCGCTGATCGAAATCCTCACGCTCGACGCCAAGATCAGCGACGCCGCGCCGGCCGCCTACCGCGGCATGGACCGCTTCGCCGCGCGCAAGCAGATCGTGGCCGACCTCGACGCCCAGGGCTTCCTGGTCGAGGTCAAGCCGCACAAGCTGATGGTGCCGCGCGGCGACCGCACCGGCGTCGTCATCGAGCCGATGCTGACCGACCAGTGGTTCGTCGCGATGAGCAAGCCGGCTCCGGAAGGCACTTTCTTCCCCGGCAAATCGATCGCCGAAGTCGCGCTTGAAAAAGTGGCCGACGGCGAGATCAAGTTCGTGCCCGAAAACTGGAGCACCACCTACAACCAGTGGCTCAACAACATCCAGGACTGGTGCATCTCGCGCCAGTTGTGGTGGGGCCACCAGATCCCGGCCTGGTACGACGACGCCGGCAATATCTTCGTCGCCAAGACCGAAGCCGAAGCGATGGCCAAAGCCGCCGCTGCCGGCGTGACCGCGCCGCTGCGGCGCGACGACGACGTGCTCGACACCTGGTTCTCGTCGGCGCTGGTGCCCTTCTCCACCATGGGCTGGCCTGAAGAGACGCCGGACATGAAAATGTTCATGCCGTCGTCGGTGCTGGTGACCGGCTTCGACATCATCTTCTTCTGGGTCGCGCGGATGGTCATGATGACCGCCCACTTCACCGGCAAGGTGCCGTTCGAGACCGTGTACGTGCATGGCCTGGTGCGCGATTCGAGCGGCCAGAAAATGTCCAAGTCGAAGGGCAACACGCTTGACCCGATCGACCTGATCGACGGCATCGGCATCGAGGAGCTGGTTGCCAAGCGCACCACCGGCTTGATGAATCCGCGCGACGCAGAAAAAATCGCCAAGGCCACGCGCCGCGAATTCCCGAACGGGATTGCGGCCTACGGCACCGACGCAGTGCGCTTCACGATGGCCAGCTACGCTTCGCTGGGCCGCAACATCAACTTCGACCTGGGCCGCTGCGAAGGCTATCGCAACTTTTCCAACAAGCTGTGGAACGCGACCAAGTTCATCATGATGAACACCGAAGGCCACGACTGCACGCCGAATGACGCGGGCCTGTCGCAGGCCGACAAGTGGATTTTGTCGATGATGCAGCGGGTCGAACTGGACATGGCCAAGGGCTTCGAAGACTACCGCTTCGACAACCTGGCCGCCGCCATCTACAAGTTCGTGTGGGACGAATACTGCGACTGGTACCTGGAAGTGTCCAAGGTCCAGGTCCAGCACGGCACGCCGGAGCAGCAGCAGGCCACCCGCAACACGCTGCTGCGCGTGATGGAAGTGATCCTGCGCCTGGCCCACCCGATCATCCCGTTCGTGACCGAGGAACTGTGGCAAACCGTGGCCCCGCTGGCCGGCAAACAACTTGATACAGCTGGGGACTCGATCATGGTCCAGCCGTATCCTATTGCGAATCCGGCTCTGATCGACGAGAACGCCGAAGCCTGGATGGGCCAGTTGAAGGCCCTGGTCGACGCGACGCGCAACCTGCGCGGCGAAATGAAGCTCGCGCCGGCGCTGCGGGTGCCGCTGTTCCTCGAAGCGCAAGATAGCGTCGACCGCGCGCGCCTGGAGACGTTCGCGCCGTACATCCAGACGCTGGGCAAGCTGTCCGAAGTGACCATCGTCGACGCGCTGCCCGATTCGCCGGCGGCGGTGGCGATCGTCGGCACCACCAAGTTGATGCTCAAGGTGGAGATCGACGTGGCCGCCGAACGCGAGCGGCTCTCGAAAGAGATCGCGCGCATCGAAGGCGAGATCGCCAAGGTCAATGGCAAGCTGGGCAACGAGAGCTTCGTCGCACGCGCTCCGGCCGCCGTGGTGGCGCAGGAAAACGAAAGGCTGGTCAACTTCTCGGCCACCATCGCCAAGCTGCGCGAGCAGCTGGGCAAACTTTAATCCACAAGGCTGACCCATGAAACTACTCCTACGCGCCAGTGTGCTGGCCCTGTCCTGCACTTTGCCGCTGCTGGCGCTGGCGCAGGAGGCGTCGCCGGTCGGACTGTGGAAGAACATCGACGACGCCACCGGCAAGCCGAAGGCCATGATCCGCATTTCCGACAACAAGGGCGAGCTGCGCGGCCAGATCGAAAAGCTGTTCCTCGCGCCCGGCGACGATCCCAATCCGCGCTGCACGGCATGCAGCGGCACCAACAAGGACGTGCCAGTGATCGGCATGGTCATCATGTCGGGCCTGCGCAAGGCCGGCAATGAATACACCGGCGGCGAGATCATCGATCCGGACAACGGCAAGATCTATCGCAGCAAGATGACGCTGGCCGACGGCGGCAAGAAACTCACGGTGCGAGGCTACGTCGGCATGCCGCTGTTCGGCCGTTCGCAGGTCTGGGTGCGCCAGGACTGAGGCGCCCGCCCCTGATTTGTTGCGGTATGGGCAATGTGTCTTATCATTACAACATTGCCGAAACAAACAAATTGATCATATGACATTTGCAGTCCATACTCCTTTGCCGGTCGCCGCCTTGCGTCCGCCTCTGAGGGATTGCCATGATCATTGAAAACACCTTGTTGATTTCGCCTGCCGGCAATCCGGCCATCCGCCCGGTGGACGCCAACCGCAGCATCGAATGGCTGTCCGGTGCATTTCGCATCTACTTGAAGACCCCGCTCAGCTGGGCCGCCTCGACCGTGATCCTGGCCGCCGCCGTGATGGCGCTCGGCCAAGTCTGCCCCGCCTGGCTGGCGTTTACCCTCAGCGGCACCGTCGGCGTGGTCGTGCTGGGCAAGTTCATGCGCGTCTGCCAGGCGCTCGACGAAGGACGCGACCTGATCACCAATGCCAAGGCCAATGCCTATGCCGGTGCGCTGTGGACGCTGGCCCTGCTGGCCGCCGCCATGTGCCTGAGCCTGTGCATCGTGCTTGGCCTGCTGGGCGTGAACGCGGAGGCGTTCACGCTGTCCGATCCGGCCGCCGTGGTCGAGGCGCTCGGCTTCAAGCTGGTCGTGATGGCCTTCGCCGCACTGCTGATGACGATCGCCATGTGGCTGGCTCCAGCGCTGGTCGTGCTCAAGGGCGTCACGCCGCTGCAGGCGATCCAGATGAGCTTTTTCGGCACCCTGAAAAACTCGCTGCCGTTTTTTGCCTACACCGGCTTGGCCATCCTGATGTGCGTGGTCGCGGCCCTGCCGTTTTTCCTCGGTTTGCTGACGGCCATTCCGATGCTGGTCTGCGCCAGCTACGTGGCCTACAAAGATATCTTCACCGCCTGATCGCTACAACCACTAAAGGAAATATGATGGACAATGACAATTCCCTGGTAACACCGCAGCCTGCCGAAGGTCAAGCGATCCGTTCGGTCGATGTCGGCCGCGGCGTCGAATGGCTGGCGGGCGGTTTCCGCATGTTCGGCAAGGCACCTGGCGTATGGGTGCTGATCGTCATCGCGCTGGTGGTCGGCAGCTGGATCCTCGGCATGATCGGCCCCGGCTGGATGAGCGGCGCGCTGTCGACCGTGGTCGGTACTGCCGCCATGGGCGTCCTGATGCGCTGCTGCAAATCACTCGATGATGGCGTCGATATCGCGACCGGCGCCCAGGCCACGGCCTCGCTGGCACCACTGTGGATGCTGGGTGTGTTCGCCATGCTCATGAGCATCGCCCTGCATTTCCTGGCTGGCCTGCTCGGCCTGTCGTCGATGGTTTCCCTGATGATGAGTCCCTCAACGTTCATCCACGTGGCTGGCCTGAGCATGCTGATCTACCTGGCCGCTTCGATCGTGATGGGCATGGCGATCTGGCTGGCGCCGGCGCTGGTCGTGCTGAAGGGCGTCGCGCCGCTGCAAGCGATCAAGATGAGCCTGTCCGCCTCGTTGAAGAACATCGTGCCCTACCTGATTTACAGCCTGCTGGCCATCATGCTGTGCGTCATTGCCGCGATTCCGCTGGGTCTCGGCTTGCTGGTCGCACTCCCGATGATCTTTTGCAGCAGCTACCTGGCATACAAGGATATCTTCGCGTCCTGAGGATCGGCTAGCCGCGCCTGGCGTGGCGGCTCAGGTGGCGGTCAAGCTGGTTGGCGAAATTCTGCCGGTCAGCCTGGCCGAACGGCGCCGGCCCGCCGGTGTCGACCCCGCTGCCGCGCAGCTCGTCCATGAATTTGCGCATCGTCAGCTGCTGGGCGATATTGTCGTGCGTGTAGAACTCGCCGCGCGGGTTCAGCGCGTAGCCGCCCTTGGCCAGCACGTCGGCAGCAAGGGGAATATCCCCGGTGACGACCAGGTCGCCGGCCGCGAGCAGGCGCACGATTTCCGCGTCGGCCACGTCAAAGCCCGACGGCACTTGCACAGCGCGGATGAAGCGCGACGCCGGCACCCGCATCAACTGGTTCGCGACCAGCGTCACGTTCAATTCCAGCCGCTCGGCGACCCGGTACAAGATGTCCTTGATGACGACCGGACAGGCATCGGCATCGACCCAGATTTGCATCATTGCGACCACCCCTTTCAGGCCCGCTGCCGGGGCCCATGTTTATCTTCGACCAATGAAATTAATCGCCCTGTCCGCCATTCGATTCTATCAACGCGCACTTTCCCCGCACAAGGGATTTTGCTGCGCCTACGCTGTCCATACGGGTCGGGGCAGTTGCTCGGCGCTGGGCTACCGCGCGATCCGCCGCCACGGCCTCTGGGATGGCTTGGCGTTATTGAATCGCAGGCTGGAAAAGTGCGGCGTGGCCCACCGGCGCTTTCGCCCGACGGGACCGATGGCACTCGGCCGGCAAGGCGGCTTCCTCGATTGCCTCGGCGCCTGTGACGTAGCCGCTTGCGATGTGGGCAGCTGCGACCTGGCGGGCGGCGCCATGGACACCTGCGGCACCGCGCTCGAATGCAGCACCTGCGATTGCAGCTGGCTGCCATGGCGCCGCCGCCGCAGCCGCGGCGACGATCAGTATGTCGTCATCCCTGCGCGCGGCAACGTGCGCAACTAGGCGGCATCAGCCGCCCTGCTGATCCCACAGGTCGCCGGTCGGACTGGTGCGCGGCACGGCCACGCCGAAATGCTGGTAGGCCAGCGGCGTGGCGATCCGGCCGCGCGGCGTGCGCTGCAAATAGCCTTGCTGGATCAGGAACGGTTCAAGCACGTCTTCGATGGTGTCGGCCTCTTCGCCGATGGCCGCGGCCAGGTTGCCGATGCCGACCGGGCCGCCGCCGAACTTGAACAGCACCGCTTCGAGCAGCTTGCGGTCCATCACGTCAAAGCCGACCGAATCGACATCGAGCATGACCAGCGCGGCGTCGGCCATCGGCTTGGTAATTTCGCCGTTGCCCTTCACTTCGGCGTAGTCGCGCACGCGGCGCAGCAAGCGGTTGGCGATGCGCGGCGTGCCGCGTGCGCGCAAGGCGATCTCGCGCGCGCCGTCTTCCACGATCGGCGCGTTCAGCAGCGCCGCGCTGCGCGTGACGATGCGGGTCAGTTCGGTCGCGTTGTAGAACTCGAGCCGGGCGACGATGCCGAAGCGGTCGCGCAGCGGATTGGTCAGCATGCCGGCGCGCGTGGTGGCGCCGACCAGCGTGAACGGCTGCAGGTCCAGCTTGACCGAACGCGCGGCCGGCCCTTCGCCGATCATGATGTCGATCTGGTAGTCTTCCAGCGCCGGGTACAGGATCTCTTCGACCACCGGCGACAGGCGGTGGATCTCGTCGATGAACAGCACGTCGTTCGCTTCGAGGTTGGTCAGGATCGCGGCCAGATCGCCCGGGCGTTCCAGCACCGGGCCGGAGGTCTGGCGCAGGTTGACGCCCATTTCGCGCGCGATGATGTGCGCCAGCGTGGTCTTGCCCAGGCCCGGCGGCCCGAACAGCAAAGTATGGTCGAGCGCTTCCTTGCGCTTGCGCGCGGCGGCGATGAAAATCTCGAGCTGGCCGCGGATTTTTTCCTGGCCCACGTACTCGTCGAGATGCTTGGGCCGCAGCGCGCGCTCGATCGCCTCTTCGTTGGGCGAAGCGGGCGTGGCGGCGATGATGCGCTGCTCGCTGAAATCGTCGGTCTGGATGCTCATGACTGGCTTTTATCCTTTGGACAGCGCCTTGAGCGCGAACTTGATGCCGTCGGAAACGGTACTGCCGGTCGGCATGTTCTTCAACGCGGCGACCGCCTCCTTGTCAGAATACCCCAACGCCAGCAGCGCATTGAGGATATCCGATTGCGCATCGTGCTGGACCACACCACCCGGCGCGCCGAGTTCGGCGCCCAGCTTGCCCTTCAGTTCGAGCAGCAAGCGTTCGGCGGTCTTCTTGCCGATGCCGGGCACCTTGACCAGCCGGCCGGACTCTTGCAGCGTGACGGCCTGGGCCAGGTCGGCGATCGTCATGCCCGACAGGATGGACAGCGCGGTGCGCGCGCCGACGCCGGTGATCTTGATCAGCTGGCGGAACACGGCGCGCTCGGCGGCATTGCCGAAACCGAATAGCAAATGCGCGTCTTCGCGGATCGCCTGGTGCGTGAACAGGGTCACCTTCTCGCCGATGTGCGGCAAGTTGTAATAGGTGCTCATCGGCACATCGACTTCGTAGCCGACGCCGTTGCAGTCGACCAGCAACTGCGGAGGATTTTTTTCGAGCAAAATGCCGGAAATACGACCGATCATGGGGAACCTTTTAAACGAGACGGCCGCGCTTCATGCGCAGTCCGGAAAGCGAGGGCGCCAGCGCGCCGATCAGCGCCAGCGCATCGACGCTGTTGGCGTGGCAGATCGCCACGCCCAGCGCATCGGCCGCGTCGGAGCCGGGCAGGCCCGGCAGCAGCAGCAGGCGCGCGACCATGGCCTGGACCTGTTCCTTGGCGGCCTTGCCGTGGCCGGTCACGGCTTGCTTGACTTGCAGCGCCGTGTATTCGGCCACATCCAGGTCCGACGCGACCAGCGCGGTGATGGCCGCGCCGCGCGCCTGCCCGAGCAGCAGCGTCGATTGGGGATTGACGTTGACGAAGACTTTTTCGATGGCCGAGCAGTCCGGCTGGTAGGTGCGGATCACTTCGGCGATGCCGTGCAGGATCACCTTCAGGCGGCCCGGCAGCTCGCCGTCCGACCCGGTCTTGATGGTGCCGGAGGCGATGTAGCGCAGCTGGTTGCCCTGCTTGTCGATGAGCCCGAAGCCGGTGGTGCGCAGGCCCGGGTCAATGCCGAGAATAATCATGTCCGAATGTTATACCGGCGAGCAACGTTCGTGTGAAAATACTGTGCATAAACACAGCATTTTCAATTGCCCGGCTGACCTACGCCCTTGCCGACGCCAATAAAAAACTTCACGGCAGCGACCGCAAGCATGATCAGCGCTGGATAGACCAGAAAAATGGACAGGTTGGCCACGACAAAGCCGGCGCCGCCGCCTTCCACCGTCGCGGCCAGCACACGGGCGGCCAGCGTCAGCACGATCAGGCCGCAGCCCAGGCCGAACAGGACAGGGCTGCGGTACTTCATCGGGACGCGTTTGACGAGCGCGTATTTGTGCAGCACGACGCCGATCAGGGTGCCAACGATGCCGTAATTGAGGGCGATCGACACCAGGTAGTACAGGGCCGGCGAATGTAGGCGGAAGGTGGGGCCATACATGCCTCCGCTCCCCAATAGCAGCAAGTACGAAGCGATCGGAAAGAAGGTCGTGACGAGTATCGTAAAACCGAGCACGACGAAGAGCGAATACAGGGGCGCCGGCTGAGTTTCGGGCGCTGTAAACGGTGCGCCGCAGTTGGCGCATGCCGCGCCCTGTGCCGGGACTTGCTTGCCGCAAGTCGGACATGGGCGTGTGGCGGGCGTGGATGAGGTGGGCATGGGGCAAGGATCAGTTGGCGTGCGCCTGGCCGGGAGGAACAGGCGTAAAACGCGTGCAGGGCGAAGCAGCGCGGCGCGCCGTTCCGCCCTGCCCGTTGCGATCAATGACGGAAGTGGCGCGCGCCCGTGTACAGCATGACCACGCCGCGCTCGTCGGCCGCGTCAATCACTTCCTGGTCGCGCATCGAGCCTCCCGGCTGGATCACGCAGGTCGCGCCGGCGTCGACGACGACATCGAGGCCATCACGGAACGGGAAGAACGCATCCGACGCGACTGCCGAACCGATCAGGCTCAGGCCGGCGTTTTGCGCCTTGATCGACGCGATGCGCGCCGAATCGATACGGCTCATCTGGCCGGCACCGACACCCAAGGTCATGCCATTGCCGCAGAACACGATTGCGTTCGACTTGACGAACTTGGCCACGCGCCAGGCGAACATCAGGTCCTGCAATTGCTGCTGGGTAGGCTGGGCCTTGGTGACCACGCGCAGTTCGCCCAGGCCGACATTCTTGGCGTCCGGCGACTGCACCAGCAAGCCGCCGCCGACGCGCTTGACGTCGAACGGGTTGTGGCCGGCGCCCAATGGAATTTCGAGCAGGCGGACGTTTTGCTTGGCCGCCATGATGGCGCGCGCTTCAGCCGAGAACGAGGGCGCGATCAGCACTTCGACGAACAGCTTGGCGACTGCTTCGGCAGTTTTGCCGTCCAGTTCGGTATTCAGCGCGATGATGCCGCCGAAGGCCGAGGTCGGATCGGTCTGCAGCGCGCGGCTGTAGGCGTCGAGCGCATCGACGCCGATCGCCACGCCGCACGGATTGGCGTGCTTGACGATCACGCAGCCGGCTGCGTGGCCGAGGCCGCCCAGCGACTTCACGCATTCCCAGGCCGCATCGGCATCGGCGATATTGTTGTACGACAGTTCCTTGCCCTGCAGCTGCTTGTAGTTTGCCAGCGCGCCGGGCGCCGGGACCAGGTCGCGGTAGAACGCGGCCGACTGGTGCGGGTTCTCGCCGTAGCGCATGTCCTGGACTTTTTCGAAACTCATGTTCAGCGTTTGCGGATAGGCGGCGCGGGTCGCGTGGGCCTTGTCCTCGCCCAGGCTGGTCAGGTAGTTGGTGATGGCGCCGTCGTACTGGGCGGTATGGGCGAACACCTTCTTGGCCAGCATGAAGCGGGTGTCGTAGGCGACGCCGTCTTTCATTTCGGCCAGCACGCGGGCGTAGTCGGCCGGGTCGCACACGACTACGACGTCCTTGTGGTTCTTGGCCGCCGAACGCAGCATGGTCGGGCCGCCGATGTCGATGTTCTCGATCGCGTCTTCCAGCGAGCAGTCATCCTTGGCGACGGTGGCCTGGAACGGGTACAGGTTGACCACCACCATGTCGATGGTCGGGATGTTGTGCTCTTCCAGCTTGGCGACATGCTCGGGGAAATCGCGGCGCGCCAGGATGCCGCCGTGGACCTTTGGATGCAGCGTCTTGACGCGGCCGTCCAGCATTTCCGGGAAGCCCGTGTAGTCGGCCACTTCGGTGACCGGCACGCCGTTGTCGGCCAGCAATTTGGCGGTGCCGCCGGTCGACAGGATGGCGACGCCTTGCGCCGACAGCGCGCGTGCGAAATCGAGCACGCCGGTTTTGTCGGAAACGGAAATGAGAGCTTGTTTGATCATGAGAGTGGCCTGGTTGTTGAGTATTCTGGGGTGCACTGGCGCGCCGGGCGCGATGGGCTCGCGCTGGGTAGCACGGCCACTCAGTGTGCTAAAACGGTTACAGCAATCCGTGTTCCTGGAGCTTTTTTCGCAAGGTGTTGCGATTGATGCCCAGCATTTGCGCGGCATGGGACTGGTTGCCCTCCGCGCGCGTCATGACGACCTCGAGGATCGGTCGTTCGACCGTCAACACGACCATATCGTAGATATTCGACGCTTGCTGCTCGCCCAGGTCATTGAAATACTCTTCAAGACTTTTCTGGACGACTTCCTGGATACTTTCTTTGCTCATTTTTTTCGTGCTTCACTTGGCTGATTGATGTTCTAAGCGCTGCTCTGATGGCCGCGTTGCCCCAAATATTTTTGTTGTTGTTTGCTGTATTTACGCTGCCAGTGCTATTTGTTCAATACCGGCGGGCCGATATTGTAACCGGTCGCCGTGGGTATGTTGCGATTCAAAAAAAGTATCGACGGCGCGCAACTGGGCGTCGGTCGATTCCAGCAGGTTCATCTGCTGGCGGAATGCTTCGCCGCCGACCAGGTCGCGCACGTACCAGCCGATGTGCTTGCGCGCGGTGCGCACGCCCAAAAAATCGCCGTAGAACGCGTAGTGCGCCTGCAAGTGTTCGTTCATCAGGGCGCGCACTTCGTCCACGTACGGCGCCGGCAGGTGCAGGCCGGTTTGCAGGTAGTGGTCGATCTCGCGGCAAATCCATGGCCGGCCCTGGGCGGCGCGCCCGATCATGACGGCGTCGGCGCCGGTCTGGGCCAGCACGTATTTGGCTTTTTCGGGCGTGGTAATGTCGCCGTTGGCCACCACCGGGATCTTCACCGAGGCCTTGACCGCAGCGATGGTCTCGTACTCGGCGTCGCCGGTATAGCCGTCGGCGCGGGTGCGGCCATGCAAGGTCAGCATCTGGATGCCGGCCTGCTCGGCAATACGGGCGATGCGCAGCGCATTCTTGTTTTCGCGGTTCCAGCCGGTGCGGAACTTCAGCGTGACCGGCACATCGACCGCGCGCACCACGGCGTCCAGGATTTTCTCGACCAGGTCTTCGTGCTGCAACAGGGCCGAACCGCACCAGCTATTGCACACTTTTTTCACCGGGCAACCCATATTGATATCGATAATCTGGGCGCCGCGGTCGACGTTGAACTTGGCGCAATCGGCCAGGTCTTGCGGATCGGCACCGGCGATCTGCACCGCTTTCGGTTCCATTTCGCCATCATGGTCGGTCCGGCGCGAACTTTTTTCGGTCGCCCACAGCCGCGGATTGGAGGCCGCCATTTCGGACACGGCATAGCCAGCGCCCAGCTGTTTGCACAGCTGGCGGAACGGGCGATCGGTCACCCCCGCCATCGGGGCAACGAAAACATTATTGCGCAGCAAGTAGGGACCGATGTGCACGGGCAGCTCAGGGAAACGGCGGGAACCGACTATTTTACCCGATTTGCTGCTCAAATAATAAGCACTATTTTATCTAAAGCAAATGCTCGCTAGATTCAAGCTATCCGTGTGCGGCGCTTGACTTGTGCTAATTGAGCTCGTCCAAAACGCCGCGCTGCAGGTGCGCGACTTCACCCCAGCTGAGCAGGGTCAGCTTGCCGTCGGTCACGCTGAAGCGGTTGATGCTGGCGTTCAATACCGCAAAGTCGCGCGGGGTGTCCAGCGCCAGCCCGAGCGCGGCGCGGTAGGCGCATTCGAGCACGCCGCCGTGGGCCACCAGCGCCAGCGACCGGCCCGCATGCTGCTGTGCCAGGCGCGTGATCGCATGCACGCAGCGCTGGTAGAACTGGCGGAACGTTTCGGCCACCCGTATGCCGGGCGGCATCACGCCGTCGATGTCGCGCGCTTGCCAGGCGGCAAACTCGCGCGGG
The DNA here is from genome assembly GCA_025359245.1 of Massilia sp. Classification (GTDB taxonomy): domain Bacteria; phylum Pseudomonadota; class Gammaproteobacteria; order Burkholderiales; family Burkholderiaceae_D; genus Telluria_A. Next base: position 20,671 of record JANYGW010000223.1, on the reverse strand, counting down.
AAACGTTGCTCGATCTCGGCATACAGCAAGCCTTCGAAACCGCCGAAACAGCGCTCGCGCAGGCCGGGGTCGGTATGCACGGGCATGCCTTGCACGCGCGCCAGCGCCTGCGCGGTCTGGTGGGCGCGCTGCAAGTCGCTGGCGATGATGGCGTCGAAATGCTCGCCGTCGAGCGCGCCGGCCAGTGCTTCGGCCTGGCGCAGCCCTTCGGCGTTCAAGGCAATATCGATATGGCCCTGCAGGCGCCGCTCGGCATTCCAGGCGGTCTCGCCGTGGCGGATTAATACGATGGTCGTGGTCATTCAGGCAAGCGAGTCGGCAATCTCGGGGTTGAGCGAATACACGCCAAAAATCTGGGCCTCGTCGAGGATGTGGCCGCGCAGCGCCAGCCTGGCCTCGGGCCCGGTGAACCGGCCTGCGAGCGGCAATTCGGGAATGTCGATCGCGTACAGGCTGAACAAATACGTGTGCGGGCGCAAATCGTTCCACGGCGGGCAAGGGCCGTCGTAGCCATAATACTCGCCGGCCATGTCGGGGTCGGTCTGGAACCAGCTGGTGTAGTCGTTGACGCCCTGGCGCAGCTGGTGTTCGGTGCCGTTCTGGACCGTGAACGTCACCAGCGGCCCGCTCTTGCCGTGGGGCGTGACCAGTTCGGAGAACATGCCCAGGGCGATAGAGCGCATGGCCACCGGAATATCGACCAGGCTCCAGTGATAGAAATCGGTGCGCGGCAAGGAGGCCGCCACTTCGCGTCCCTCCTGGTTGACATCGGTGCCCACGCTGGGCGCGTCGATATCGCGGCACAGCAGCACCAGCGACTGGGTGCCGGCCGGCACATCGTCCCACGCCAGGTGGGGATTGCGGTTGGTCGACAGGCGCACGTGCGTGGCCGGGTCGATGGCGCCGAACGCGCACTCCGGCGGAATCGGCGTGCCGTCGGTAAAAGTATCACTCCAGAGTCTCATCGGAATCTCCCTGCCTTGATGATATTGACCATAAACGGTGCGCCAGGTTTCACTTCGGCCCCACTTGCAGCCAGAAAGTGACCGGTCCATCGTTGGTAAGCGACACTTGCATGTCGGCGCCAAACTGCCCGGTTTGCACGAGCGCATGGCGCACGCGCGCCTGCGCCACGAAATGGTCGAACAGGCGGCGTCCGTCGGCCGGCGCGGCGGCCGGCGTGAACGAGGGCCGGGTGCCCGAATTGGTGTCGGCCGCCAGCGTGAACTGCGGCACCAGCAGCAGGCCGCCGGCCACGTCGGTGACGCTGCGGTTCATCTTGCCGGCCTCGTCGGCGAAGACCCGGTAGCCGAGCAACTTGGCCAGCAGGGCGTCGGCTTCGCGCTCGGTGTCGCCCTTTTCGGCGCACACCAGCACCATCAGGCCGGCGTTGATCGCCCCGACCCGCTCGCCATCGACCACGACGCTGGCCTGGCTGACCCGCTGCAGCAGTCCGATCATGCGCTGAAGGTCACGCGCAGGAACTTGCGCTTGCCCACTTGCAATACAAACGTGCCCGCGGCGATCTGCAATGCCTTGTCGCTGACCACGGCGCCGTCGATGCGCACGCCGCCGCCGTCGACCAGGCGCATCGCTTCGCCGGTCGACGCGCACAAGCCGACCTGCTTGAGCAGGTGCGACACGCCCATCGGCGCCCCGGCCACGGCCATTTCGGGCACGTCGTCCGGAATCCCGCCCTTGGAGCGGTTGACGAAGTCGGCCAGCGCATCGTCGGCCGCCTGGGCCGAGTGGAAACGGGTGACGATTTCCTTGGCCAGCGCCACTTTGGCGTCGCGCGGATTGCGCCCGCCATCGATCTCGGCCTTCAGGCCCGCAATGTCGGCGATCGAGCTGAACGACAGCAATTCGAAATAGCGCCACATCATGATGTCGGAAATGCTCATCAGTTTGGCGAACATGGTATTCGCCGGCTCGGTGATGCCGATATAGTTGTTCTTAGACTTGGACATCTTTTCGACGCCATCCAGGCCTTCGAGCAGCGGCATGGTCAGAATGCACTGCTGCTCCTGGCCGTAATCCTTCTGTAGCTCGCGGCCAACTAGCAAGTTGAATTTCTGGTCTGTTCCACCCAGCTCAAGGTCGGCCTTCAAAGCGACCGAATCGTAGCCCTGCATCAAAGGATAGAGGAACTCATGGACTGAGATCGGTGTCCCACTCTTGTAGCGCTTGGTGAAATCATCCCTTTCCATCATCCGCGCTACCGTATAGCGCGAGGCCAGCTCGATCATGCCGCGCGCGCCCAGCGGATCGCACCATTCCGAGTTGTAGCGGATTTCCGTGCGCTCCGGGTCGAGCACCAGCGACGCCTGCTTGAAATAGGTGAGCGCATTTTGCTCGATCTGTTCCTTGGTCAGCGGCGGGCGCGTCACATTGCGGCCCGATGGATCGCCGATCATCGACGTGAAGTCGCCGATCAGGAAAATGACTTGGTGGCCAAGGTTTTGCAGCTGGCGCATCTTGTTCAGTACCACCGTATGGCCCAAATGCAGGTCGGGCGCGGTCGGATCGAGGCCCAGTTTGATGCGCAGCGGCGCGCCGCTTTGCTCGGAACGGGCCAGTTTTTGGGCAAATTCGCTTTCGATGAGCAGCTCATCGACGCCGCGTTTGGTGATCGCGAGGGCTTCCAAAACGACATCCGTCAGAGGCAAAGCAGGGGGGGCGGCAGTTTTGGAGGATACGGAATTGGTCATATGTAAGTGATAACGGTGTAGGACAAGGCGCCAAAAAGGTTGGGGAACCTCAAGAGTTTGCTATAATGCTCGATCCGATTAATCTTGCCTGACGAAAACTAAACATAATAACAACAAGAAAAAGTAGAGCTCTTCGTGGATGTTCAAGCGGCAAATTTTAACTGATTGCATGGACCCTATACACAAAATCACAGGCAAACGCTGGACCGGCCTGCTAGGAACAACGCGAAAGGCGCGCATTATCAGCGCCGGCGCGATTTTTCTTGCAGTTTGCGCATTCGGAGCAGCGGGCGTCGCGCCACTGGCACCCGATGCGTCGGACCTGCCCGTCAAATCCGTTGCACAAGATCTCGAACTGCCGAACCTGGCCGATCAGATCAGTGCGCTCCAAAAAGACGACCAGAAATTCGTGCACGAAGAGAAGATCCGCGCGGGCGACACGCTCGCCGTGGTGCTCCAGCGCCTGGGCGTCGATGATCCGGCCGCGGCCGCCTTCATCAAGTCCGACAAGGTCGCCAAGGGCGTCATGCAGCTGACCACCGGCAAGAAGGTGCAAGCGCAGACGGCCGAAAACGGCGAACTGCAGTGGCTCAAAGCCACGCTGGTCGACTCGCGCGACAACCCGGTCAAGCTGATTTCGATCAACCGCAGCGGCGACAAGTTCATCGCCAAGGAATCCGTGGCCCAGCTCGAACGGCGCGTCGAGATGCGCGCCCGCGAAATCACCACCTCGCTGTACGGCGCCACCGATTCGAGCACCGACGGCGGCAAGCTGCCCGATACGATCGTGGCCCAGATCATCGAAATGTTCTCGACCGACATCGACTTCCGCTCCGACCTGAAACGCGGCGACCGCTTCAACGTGGTCTACGAAACGTTTTGGCAAGACGGCGAAATGGTTCGCGCAGGCCGCATCCTGGCCGGCGAGTTCACCAACCGCGGCACCACTTTTCAGTCGGTCTGGTACGAAGATCCAGTCACCAAGCAGGGCGGCTACTACAGCTTCAACGGCAAATCGCTGAAAAAAGGCTTCCTCAAGTCGCCGCTCGAGTTCTCGCGTATTTCGTCGGGCTTCGCCAACCGCGTGCACCCGATTACCGGTGCATGGAAAGCCCACAAGGGCATCGATTTCGCCGCTTCGCAGGGCACGCCGATCCGCGCTTCGGGCGACGGCGTCGTCGATTTCGCCGGCGTGCAAGGCGGCTACGGCAATTTCATCGTGCTCAAGCACTGGGCCAATTACACCACCGCGTATGGCCACATGAGCCGCTTTGCGGCAGGCATGCGGCGCGGCGTGGCGGTCAAGCAAGGCGACGTCATCGGTTATGTCGGCTCGACCGGCTGGTCGACCGGCGCCCACCTGCACTATGAATTCCGGGTTGCCAACGAAGCGCGCGATCCGGCCTCGGTCAAGGTACTGGCCCAGGCCCCGCTGTCGCCGAGCGAAATGACCCGCTTCCAGATGGCTGCCGCCGACATGACCCACCGTTTTGCCCTGCTGCGCCCAACCGGCTCGGCGATGGCAGCGCGCTGAGCGTCAGCTGACAGCACACAGAAAAGCGCCTCTCTCCGGGCGCTTTTTTTCCGTCCAACGTTTTTACTGGATCGCCCATGACCTCCCCTGAACTGTTTATTGGCCTGATGTCCGGCACCAGCATGGATGGCGTCGACGGCGTGCTGGCCGACTTCGCCGATGGCGCCATTACGACCATCCAGTCGGCATTTGTCCCGTTCGACCCGGCCCTGCGCACTGATCTGATGGCGCTGCAGTCGCCCGGCCCGAACGAAATCGAACGCGAGGCATTGGCCGCCAACGCGCTGGCCGCCTGCTATGCCGCCTGTGTCGCCGCCCTGCTGCCGGCCGCGACCTGCCAGGTGCGGGCGGTCGCCGTGCACGGCCAGACCATCCGCCATCGCCCCGAGCTGGGCTACACGCGCCAGACCAACAACCCTGCCCTGCTGGCCGAACTGACGGGCCTGGATGTGATCGCCGACTTTCGCAGCCGCGACGTGGCTGCCGGCGGCCAGGGCGCGCCGCTGGTGCCGGCCTTCCACCAGGCGCAATTCGGCAAGGCCGGACACACACGGGTGGTGGTCAATATCGGCGGCATCGCCAACATCAGCGTGCTGCATGGCGATGGCCGCACGGGCGGCTTCGATACCGGCCCCGGCAATGTGCTGATGGATGGCTGGATCGGGCGCCAGCTGGGCAAGGAATACGACGCCGACGGCGCCTGGGCGGGCGGCGGCACCGTCGACCCCGGCTTGCTGCAGACACTCAGGGCCGAACCTTATTTCGCGCTGGCGGCGCCCAAGAGCACCGGACGCGACCTGTTCCACATGGACTGGCTGGACGCCAGGCTGGCCGCGGCCGGCACGCTAGCGCCGCAGGACGTCCAGGCCACCTTGACGGCGCTGACGGCGCACACGATCGCCGACGCCATCCGCGCTGCGGCGCGCGAGGTCGATGCGGTGTATGTGTGTGGCGGCGGCGCGTACAACGCGACCTTGCTGCGCGCACTGGCAGCGGCGCTGGGCGGAACGGCGGTGGTGGAATCGACGGCGGTGCTGGGCGTGGCGCCGAACCGGGTCGAGGCGCTGGCGTTTGCGTGGCTGGGCTACCGCTTCCAGAAACGCGAAGCGGGCAATCTGCCCGCCGTGACCGGAGCGAAGGGACCCAGGATCCTGGGCGCCCTCTACCCCGCGTAGTGCAACAAGCCCGGGTTTAAGCCGAGAACGACGAACCGCAGCCGCAGGTCGAGGTGGCGCTCGGATTCTTGATGACGAACTGGGCGCCTTCAAGGTCGTCCTTGTAGTCGATCTCGGCGCCCACCAGGTACTGGTAGCTCATCGAATCGATCAACAGCTGGACGCCGTTCTTTTCCATGGTGGTGTCATCTTCGTTGACGATTTCGTCGAACGTGAAACCGTACTGGAAGCCGGAACAGCCGCCACCCTGCACGAACACGCGCAACTTCAGGTCCGGATTGCCCTCTTCTTCGATCAGCTGCGCGACTTTTTGCGCGGCGCTGTCGGTGAAGATGATCGGCGCCGGCATCAGGTCCGGTGCTGCTTCAGCTACTGCATTCATGTGAGACTCCTACGTGGAAACAATTTAAGCCATTATAGACTGTAGTGGCGCCTCACGCTTCGGATACCTTGACGAAGGCGGGCTGCGCAATGGAAAGATGAAACTCCGGCTCGCCCGACTCCTGGTGGGTCAGGGTGCCGGCGACGGTGGCGCCGCTGTGCATTTCCAGCTTTTTGTAGTGCACATTGCCTATGATGCGGCCTTTTGGCTGCAATTCAAGCAGTTCCGTCGCATACACATCGCCCGCGATATAGCCTTCGACGATCAAAGTTGCACAACGCACATCGCCCTCGATCCGTGCATGTTCAGACACAATCAGCACGCTGTCGGCGCTGTCGCCGCCGAGCACATCGCCGTGGACCTCGCCATCGATGCGCAGGCCGCCGGTAAAACAGAGGTTTCCCTCGATCCGGGCGGAAATTCCGACCAGGCTGTCAATTTCCGTCTTCGAATTACGACCGAACATGATGGGCACTCCTCACAGAGACAGGTTGCTAAGCGCACCTGCCCTGGAGCGGGCCGTGCGGGACGAATGTGGATCTTGCCAAATTAACCAGAGCCAGAGTTAATTTACCGCCATCACTTCCAGCCAGCGTTGATCTGGATCGCCCGCAAGCACCCACACTTGCCGTTAGCACCACATTATTCCACTCAGGTCACTGATCGTTACGGCAGCAGCGCGATCTGCTGCAAGCCGGTGCTTTCTTCCAGCCCGAACATCAAATTCATGCACTGCACGGCCTGGCCGGAGGCGCCCTTGACCAGGTTGTCCTGCACCACCAGGATCACGACCGTGTTGCCGTTGCCCGGACGATGCAGTGCCAGGCGCAGCATGTTCGAGCCGCGCGTGGAGCGCGTTTCCGGATGCGAACCGAACGGCATCACGTCGACGAACGGCGCATCCTTGTATTGCTCTTCGAACAGCGCTTGCAGCGCCTCGTTGCTGATGGCCGTGGTCAGGCGCGCGTACAGCGTCGAGTGCATGCCGCGGATCATCGGCACCAGGTGCGGCGTGAAGATCAGGCCCACCGGCATGCCGGTATAACGCTGCAACTGGGCCACGGTTTCGGGCGTGTGGCGGTGGCCGGAAACGCCGTAAGCCTTGAAATTGTCGCCCGCCTCGGAAAACAAGGTGCCGATCTCGGCCTTGCGGCCGGCGCCCGACACGCCCGACTTGGCGTCGGCGATCAGCGCGCTGGTATCGACCAGGTTGGCCTTGAGCAGCGGATAAAAGCCCAGCTGCATCGTGGTCGGGTAGCAGCCCGGATTGGCGACCAGGCGCGCGCCCCTGATGGCGTCGCGGTTCAGTTCAGGCAAGCCGTACACGGCTTCGTCGAGCAGTTCCGGGCAGGTGTGCGGGATCTTGTACCACTGTTCGAAACTGGCCTGGTCCTTCAGGCGGAAGTCGGCAGCCAGGTCGATCACCTTGACGCCGGCTGCCAGCAAGGCCGGCGCCTGGGCCATGGCCACCCCGTGCGGGGTGGCGAAAAAGACCACGTCGCACCGGGTCAGGTCGACCTTGTCGGGCGCCGAAAACGCCAGGTTGACGCGCCCGCGCAGCGAGGGAAACATGTCGGCCACCGGCAAGCCGTCCTCCTTGCGCGAGGTAATCGCGGTCAGCGTGACGTCGGGATGGACAGCGAGCAGGCGCAGCAATTCCACGCCCGTGTAACCGGTACCGCCGACGATGCCAACTTTGATCATGATCATTCCTTCTAGATAATGGTGGGAACTTGCCCGAGGAGGCCGTTATTTTACCAGCGCGCCCGATTCGCCGCGCACGCCACCCCCGGCGTGCCGGCTCAGAAGTGGTAGGTCAGCGCGGTGCGCAGCGTGAAATAGTCGCGCCCCGCCACCAGCGGACTGGCGGCCGGGCCATCGCCGCGCCGGCTGATCCGTGCGCCCGTAAACAGCCAGTACTTGTTGCCCAGCTGCCATTGCCATTCGAGGTCGCCATAGATGTTCAGTACGCCGGCCGGGGCCCGGTAGGCCGGATTGCCGCCGCTGGCCGCTTGCGCCGGCGTGACCCCGAAATAGCCTTGCATCCAGGTATGGTCGCCCACGATTGCGCCAACCGTCAGCGTGGCGCCGTGGTGCGCCGCCAGCGGGGTCGACCACTGCACCCTGGCGTTGCCCAGCAAGCCGCCGCGGTCGTAGCCGCCGCCGGCCAGCAGCTCGCCGCCGACATCGAGGTTGTACAGCACATGCCAGTTGACGAAGCCGCCCGCCTGCATGGCCATGCCGCCGCGTGCGCCGGGCGTGTCGCTGCGCTGGTCGCGCCCGCTCACCGACAGCATGGCGCCGTAGTCGAGCATCGGCTGGTCGGACCAGTGCACGCCCAGCACGGCCTCGTCGACGTTGGCGTCGATGAACACCCCGTTACTCCACTGCACCTCCAGCGCCGGCACCACCTCGCCGTGGCTGCGGCCATCGCTGTCGGCATGGTAGGTGCGCTGCACGGCCACGCCGAACACCAGGTCGTAGGTCCCTTCGGGCATCATCATGCGGGTCGCCTGCGCGTGCGCGCTGCCGCCCAGCAGGGCCAGCAGGCTGGCCGCGACTACGTGCTTGTTCATATATATCCCAGTTCCAGCGCGCGCAGCACGGCGCGCACCCGGTCGCGCACACCCAGCTTGGCCAGGATGCTCGACACATGATTTTTGATCGTGCCCTCGCTCGGGCCCAGTGCCGCGCCGATCTCGCCATTGTTAAAGCCGGCCGCCATCAGCGCCAGCACTTCGGTTTCGCGCTCGGTCAACAGGTCGACCGTGCACGGCGGCGCCGGCCCGCTGGTGCGCTCGTAGGCGGTGCGCGCGCGCTCGGTCAGCGCCGGCCGGAACACGGTGGCGCCGCCGGCGACCCGGCGTATGCCCTCGGCCAGCCGTTCCAGCGAAATATCCTTGAGCAGGAAGCCGCTGGCGCCGGCGCGCATGCCGTCGAGCAGGGCCTGGTCGTCGTCGAAGGTGGTCAGCAGGATGGTCGGCGGCAGCTGGCCGCGCATGCTCTCGAGCAGCGCGATGCCCGACATCTGCGGCATCCGGATGTCGAGCAGCAGCACGTCGGCCGCCGCGCCGGCCAGCACGCCGGGCGCCTCGATGGCGTCGGCCGCCTCGGCCACCACGCGGATGTCGGGGGTCAGGTCGAGCAGGCCGCGGATGCCGCTGCGCACCAGGGTCTGGTCGTCGACCAGCACCACCCGGATCACGCCGCGCTCCCGGCGCTCGGCACTTCGATGTCGAGCCCGTAGCCGCGCGTCGGCCGGTTGGCCGCGTGCAGGCTGCCGCCCAGCGCCGCCAGGCGTTCGCGCATGCCGCGCAAGCCGTGTCCCTCGGGCGCGCCGGCGTTGCCGCGGCCGTCGTCGCCGATCGACAGCGCGATGGCGTCGCCGCGCCGCGCCAGCGCGATCGTCAGCACGCTGGCGCCGGCATGGCGCACCGCATTGCTGATCGCTTCCTGGACGCAGCAGAACAGCGCGTGCGCCAGCGCCGCCGAGTCGATTTCCAGCCCCTCCTCGACCGCCAGTTCGATGCGCGGCGCGGGGATGCCGCTGCACAGCGCCGCCAGCGCTTCGCGCAGCGCGATCCGTTCGGCGTGGCGTTCGGCGCCGACCACGGTGCGCACCTGCGACAACAGCGACTGGGCCAGCGTACGCGCGGTCTGCAGCGCCGGCGGCGCCTGCGCGCCCTGCTGGCGCAGCGCCAGGTCCAGGTGCAGGTGCAGCGCGGTCAGGTGATGGCCGACGATGTCATGCAGGTCGCGCGCGATGCGCATGCGCTCGGCGGCGCGCACGGTGTCGAGCAGCAGCAGCTGGGTGGCGCGCAGCTCGCCGTTGGCCGCGTCCAGCGCGATCCGTCCGCGCCGCTCGGACGCGGCCATGTAGCCGATCCCGAAAGCGATCGCCTGCCACACTGCCATCGTGCCCAGTTCGACCAGCACGATCTTGAGCACAAAGTCGGTGCGCACATTGTCGTTGCCGATCAACGGCAGCAGCGTTACCGCCATCAGCAGCAGCTGCTGCACGGCCAGCCACAGCAAGCCGCGGCGCAGCGTCAGCACCATCCCCAATTCGGCTGCCAGCAGGTACAGCAGGCTGCGCGGGTGAATCAGGGCAATGGCCAGTTGCAGCGCCAGCATCGCATTGGCGGCGCTGGCCGTGCGCCTGGCCGAGGGCGCCGTACGGCGCCAGAACAGCAGCGCGAACAACAGCACCAGCACCACGAAGCCGGCCACGGACAACGTGGCCGCGAGGGCCTCGCGGTCGCTGCCGGCGCGCAGCAGCGAAGCCGGCGGCGTGAACCAGGCGGCCGCCAGCTCGGCCAGCCGGCCCAGCGGCGTGTCGGTTTCGCCGCCCTTGAACCACAGGTGGATGCCGTCGAACAGCCCGCTGCACAGGCAACCTGCGAGGCCAATCAGGCCGATGACGTTGTGCTGCGCTCGTTGGGTCATGGTGGCGGTAGGGTCGGACCGGGCGAATGATGAAGCGGCCCATCATACGCGAGCATGGCACTTGTAAGAAGTGCCATAAGTCATGGATACTGCGGCGGGTATGCGCGCTCTACCTTCCGGCACGGGCGCGCCGCCCCCGATTGACCTAGAATCGCCTGCCCAACCACTGCGATGGAACCGCTCATGTCCTTGCCACGCCCGCTGTTTGCCCCTGCCCTGGCCGCCCTGCTGCTGGTTGCCGCCCCGTGCCCCGCGCAGGAAACGGGGCCGAAGGCGGCGCCGCCAGCGGAGCCGGCGCGGGTGGTCGTGACGGCCGAACGCGACGCCGAATGGCACAGCTACCGGCATGCCTACAAGGCGGCCGCCTTCTTCGCCGCCTTCACCCGCACGCGCCCGCTGATCCAGGCCCACATGCAGATCCGCCCGCTCGACAAGAACGTGTCGCTCGAGGGGCTGTCGATCCGCATCGCCGGCGAGCACACCAATTTGCTGCTGGCGGTCGATCCGCTGGGGCGCGCCGAGCTGCCCCTGCTCAAGGAGCCCTACCAGGACGACGCCGTGCTGCGCCTGAACCGCGGCAAGGGCATCTATTATTTCAGCGGCCGCTACTCGGTGCGCGAACGCGACGACGGCGCCTACCCGGCGGCCGACCTGCGCAGCGCCTGCGAGCAGCTGATCAGCGCCCAGCGCGAATCGGGCTACCGGCTGCGCCTGATCGGCAAGCGCTGCGTCGGCGTGCGCTTCGTGTACGCGCTGTCCGAGACCGCCGCGCCGGTCACCGTGCAGGCGCCGGGCGCGGCGCCGGGCGTGCTGCCGCTGGTCGACGGCCAGCCCTTCGAAGGCAACTCGATGGGCACCTACAAGATCGCCATCTACCGCTTTGCCGACTGGCCGGCGCAGGGCCAGGTGCTCACTGCGCGCCGGCCGCTGGCGATCGGCACCGTCTACGAATAGCGCACGCTAGAACTTCGAAAAGAAGTCGCGCGAGGCCACCGTGCAGCCGGCGAAGGCGGTGGTGCCATGGTAGTTTTCCAGGCTGTCCGGATCTTCGCCCAGCCCCAGCAGCACCTTGCGCGCGGCGATGAAACTGGCCTTGGCCAGCGCGTACGGATCATTCGCGCTGGTTGGCGAATCGACGTCGAGCACGGTGACCAGGTTCGGCGCCAAGCCATGCGCCTGAAAGTAAGCGTAGCTCATCACGGCATTGTCGAAATAGACCTCGGTGTCGCCGTGGCCGCCGCACATCAGCATCGGCGCGGCCGGGGTCCAGGTGCGCAGGTCGTTCTTGAACCAGGCCAGGCGGGCCGGATGCCTGGTGGCGCAGGCGAGCGGATTGATGCTCGACGTCGCCGGGCACGGAATGGCGGCGATGTCGGCCAGCAGCGGCGCGATGTAGCTGCTTTTGAGCAGGCTGCTTTCGGGCGGTCCGTACCAGGCTTGCTGGGCCGCCGGCAGGGCCGCCACGTTCGGCATGTCCTTGCCCAGCAGGTAGAGCGGCACTTGTCCGCTGCTGCTCAGGACGGCCAGCGTACTGGAGGTCGGCCCCAGCGTTTCCATGAACGGCGCAAAGGCGGCCGGGTACAGCTCGGCGGGATTGGCGTACAGGTTGCCGTAGGCCTTTTGCCAGGCGGTGAACTGGATGGTCCGGTCCAGCATGTCGGAGGCCGACGGCAGCGGGCTCTGGGCAAACAGTTCCGGATGGCCGAGGCTGGTCTCGAAGCCGTAGCTCTCGGCATAGTTGCCCGACAGTGGAGCCGAGGCAGTCACCGTCACGCCCAGCGCCTGCATGGCGCGGTGGGTGGCCATGGTGACATAGCCGCCCTCCGAATACCCCGACAGGAACAGCTTGCCGTTTTCCAGCACCGGCGTGGCCAGCTTCGGCAGGGCCTTGCGCGCGGCCGACAGCGCATCGATCATGTCCTTGGCGTTCTGGTCGGCGATATGGTGCGGATGGTAGTTCAGGGTCGACGTATCGTAGCCGGCGTAGTTCGGCGCCAGCACGATGTAGCCCTGGGCGGCGAACAGCGTGGCGACGCTGACGCTGGCCATGCCGTAGTTGGCGCTGGGCCGCAGGTCGGCCATGTTGACGCGCTTGAGCACGGAGCTGCCGTGACCGTACAACAGCATCGGATGCTTGCCGCTGCAGGCAGGCGCCGCGCCGGTGGGCACCATCAGGGCCGCCGACGCACGGGTCGGCTCGCCGGCCGCGCCGACAGTGACGTACTCGACCTGGTGAATATCGATGCCGCACACCGGGCTGCCGGCCACGCTGAGCAGCTGGGAGCCGAACAGGCCGAACTGGCTGGCGGCGACGCTGACGGCGGCCGGGTCGAGCGACTGCAGGCGCTGGGGTGGGTTCTGGACCAGCGCGCCGCGCTCCAGGGGATCGACCGGTAGCGGCAGCACCGGCACGGTACTGGCGCCGCCGCCGGCACCGCCGCCGCATCCGGCCAGGCTGGCGCAGGCGGCAAGGCATAGCAAGCCAAAAGGAATTTTCATGCAATCTCCATCAATGATGTTTCGCAAATGCGTGACAGCATTCTGAAGATTGGCGCGCCCAGGCGCATGTGCCGGAAGGTAGAGAGCCTCCAGCCCCACAATTGCCGCAGAATTGGGGTCAGACCTCCATTTAAAAACATTTTAAAATGGAGGTCTGACCCCAATTCTGCCATCCTGGGGCAATAAAAAAGCCGCCGGGCTTTGCAGCGGGGCGGCTTTTGATGCGGCGCACCGAAGTGCGCAGCGGGAAACGAATTAACGCTTCGAGAATTGCTTTGCGCGACGTGCTTTGCGCAGGCCGACTTTTTTACGCTCGACTTCACGCGCATCGCGGGTGACGAAACCGGCACGTGCCAGGTCGCCCTTGAGGGTCGCGTCGTAGTCGATCAGGGCGCGGGTGATGCCGTGGCGAACTGCGCCAGCCTGGCCGGACTCGCCGCCGCCGTGGACGTTGACCTTGATGTCGAAACGCTCGACATTGCCGGTCAGTTCCAGCGGTTGACGGATGACCATCAGGCCCGTTTCGCGCGAGAAGTAATCCGACGCTGGCTTGCCGTTAACGATGATGAGGCCAGTGCCAACTTTGATGAACACGCGAGCGACTGCACTCTTGCGACGGCCTGTGCCGTAATTGTAGTTACCGATCATGTCAGCTCCTTAGAGAACGAGTGCTTTAGGTTGCTGGGCCGCGTGCGGGTGGGAACCTTCTGCGTACACTTTGAGCTTCTTGATCATGGCGTAGCCAAGCGGGCCTTTAGGCAGCATGCCCTTGACCGCTTTTTCCAGCGCGCGACCAGGAAAACGCTCTTGCATTTTCTTGAAATTGGTTTCGTAGATACCACCTGGGTAGCCGGAGTGACGGTAGTACGTCTTCTCGGTTGCCTTGGTACCGGTCACGCGCAGTTTGCCTGCGTTGATCACGACGATGAAATCGCCGGTGTCGACGTGAGGAGTGAATTCCGGTTTGTGTTTGCCGCGCAGTCGGAGTGCCACTTCGCTGGCAACACGTCCGAGGATCAGATCCGTCGCGTCAACCACTAACCAATCGCGCTGGACTTCATGTCCTTTAGCGGAAAAAGTTTTCATGTTGACTTCCTAAATATAAAACTTATTAAATCGCTCAAATGGTGGTTCCGCCCTTGTTGCCTGCGGACTCTGCCTTATAGTTCTTTCCTGAGCAAACGGAAAGCCGGCAACTATAGCGCATTTCATGCTGCCGAGTCAAGCCCGGCGCTCAGCTGTCAGAACGACATCAGCGTCCGACGATGACAATTCGCAATTGGCGCCAGCCAGCCCGGCAATAGACTTTCCCTCACCCCACCGACCGGAGATTGCCATGAAAAACTTTCCCAGTGAAATGCTGCACAGCTCGGGCGCACCGATGCAGCTCGACCCGTCCCGTTTGCTGCTGGCCTTCCAGCGCCCGCTGCAGATGGCCGAGCTGACCGGGCTGCTGACGGCCTTCGAATTGTTTCTGGAAGACACAGAAACGGCGCTGCCGGTGCCCGGCGAAGTGGTCAACCACACCAGCCAGCGCTTTTTCGTCCAGTCGCGCCGCGCGCTCACCGACGAGCGCTTCGACGCGATCGAGAAAGCCGCCTCCAGCCTCGGCCTGGACTTCATCGGTCCGGTCTACCGCCTGGCCGGCGAACCGGGCCGGCGCGCGCTGCTGGTGCCGCTGCCGAACGTGATCGTGGTGCGCCTGCGCGAGCGCGACGGCATCGCCAACGAGCTGCGCGGCCCGGTGCTGGCCGCCACCAACGGCGGCGCCGAGCCCCAATTGCAGGAGGTGCCGGAAAAATCCAAATACCTGAACGGCTTCCGCTATTACCAGATCAATAATGCGCGCGAGGTCAATGCCTACCAGCTGCGCGCGCGCCTGGCCAGCGACAACGGCGCCCTGGTGCTGGACGCCCAGTTCGAGACCATGCCGCTGATCCGCCCCACCGCCATCGTCCCCAGCGACACCCTGTTTACCCAGCAGTGGGACATGACCCGGATCCAGGCCGGCGGCGCCGGCAGCACCGGCTGGGACCTTGGCACGGGCGCCGCCAGCACGGTGGTGTGCGTGCTCGACGAAGGGGTCGACCTGGGCCACCCGGACCTGCGCTTTTCCACCCCCGGCATCAACCTGGGCACGATGATGCCGGACGGCTCGCCGACCGGCAACCACGGCACCGCCTGCGCCGGCATCGTCGCGGCCACCTTCAACAACGGCCTCGGCATTTCCGGCGTGGCCGGCAACGCGCGCATCATGCCGGTCGCTTTCCAGAACTGGAGCGACGTCGAAGTGGCGGCCGGCATCACCTGGGCCAGCGCCAACGGCGCCGACGTGATCAGCATGAGCTTCGGCTCGAACGGCTGGAGCCACGCGATCATCGACCCGGCCATCCAGAGCGCCTTCGGCAACGACGTGGTGATGGCGGTGGCCACCCACAACTACAACGGCCCGATCACCTACCCGGCCACCAATCCGCGCGTGATCGCGGTCGGCGCGTCCGACGAAATCGACAACCGCAAGAGCCCCGCCAGCCCGGACGGCGAAACCTGGTGGGGTTCGGACTTCGGCCCGGCCATCTCGGTGGTGGCGCCCGGCGTGCATATCCCGACCACCGACCGGCGCGGCACGGCCGGCTACAACACCAGCGCCGGCGCGGCCGGCGACTACTTCCTGACCTTTAACGGCACCTCGTCGGCCACCCCGCACGTGGCCGGCCTGGCCGCGCTGATCCGCGCGCTGTATCCGGCCCTGACCAACCTCGAGGTGCGCGCGCTGATCGAGCGCTCGGCCGAAAAGACCGGCGTCGTCGCCTATGCCGACACCGCCGGCCACCCGAACGGCAGCTGGAACCAGGAAATGGGCTACGGCCGCATCAACGTGCTGCGCGCGCTCGACGAAGCCGATGTGCTGATCAAGGACGCGCCGTCCGACAGCGGCGCCGAGCCTTTCACGGGCGGCAATTTCTGGGACTTCTCCGACATCGTGGTGCGCATCACCGACGACGGCGTGTTCGTGCCGTCCGACCCGCTGCGCTCGAACAACGTCGAACGCGGCCAGGCCAACTATATCTACGTGCGGGTGACCAACCGCGGCCCGCGCGCCGCGCGCAACGTCACCGTCAGCACCCGCATCACGCCGTTCGTCGGCCTGCAGTTCGTCTATCCGCAGGACTGGACGCTGGCCGACGCCAACCATGTCAGCCCGACGCCTTTGAGCGCCACTTTCGCCAGCATCGCCGCCGGCGCCAGCGTGATGGCCAAGTTCCGTATCGAAGCGCCCCAGACCGAGGCGCTGTACGGCTGGGTGTCCGGCCATGCCTGGCATCCCTGCCTGCTGGCCGTGGTCAAGGCCGACAACGACTATGCCTTCAGCACGTCGCCCTTGAGCGCCAATCCGATCGTGCCGCGCCTGAACAACCTGGCCCAGCGCAATCTGTCGGTGATCGACGTGCTGGCCGGCGCCACGGCCAGCTTCCACTTCATCGCCGGCAGCCGCTTCAATGCCGAACGCAGCATGACGCTGCTGATCGACCGCAGCCGCTTGCCGCAATCGATGTCGCTGCTGCTGTCGATCGATGACGACGGCAGCGCCTTCCCGCTGGTCGACTTCAGCGCGGCGCAGCAGGCCGAGGGCGAGGACGGCACTGCCGACAACGCCTGCGCCGGCTCGGCCCTGGTATTCCTCGAACCTACCAAGGTCCAGACCCGCTTCGGCTGCTGCAGCGGCGTGCTGACGCTGGCCAAGGGTTCGCGCTTCGATTGCGCCGCCAGCGTCAAGCTGGGACGGGTCAGCGTCGAAGGCGGCGACGTGATCGTGCGCGGCGAGAAGCGCTATGTCGAGGTCAAGGGCTCGCAGGCGCTGGTGCATCTTGAAAAGGCGCCGAATGCACTCTATCCGCTGTCGCTGCAGGCGGTCATTCCGGCCGCCGCCGCCGCCGGCGAGCAGTTCCTGATCCAGGTCGCCCAGCAGAACAGCGCCGGCACGACCGTGGGCGGGGCCGCCATGGTGTATGTGGCCGGCTAGACTGCGAACGGCCGCGCTCCGTGTCCGCAAACCGCGGCCCCGGCGTGCGTGCTGTACAACTTTTCATTGACGGCGGAAAGTATCGCAACATAGACTGTCTTCGCCACCAACGAGGAGAGTCCGTGTGAAAACCAGCCTGATTGTATGCGCCGCCTTGCTCGCGCTCGCTGGCGCCGGCGCGGCAGCGGCCAAGACGGTGGCCCAGCAAGGCCGCAGCTGCCATTTGCCGGGTTCCGAGGAAGTGCTGCGCTGCATCGTACTGCCGGTCGCCCTCGACTACAGCCAGCCGGCCGGCGCCCGCTTGCAGCTGCACGTGACGGTGGCGCCCGCGTTTCGCGAATCGGCGCGCCCCGACCCGCTGTTCATCCTGGCCGGCGGCCCCGGCCAGGCCGGCACCGACGTGCTGGTCCTGCTCAATAACACCTTCCGCCGGGTGCGCGCCACGCGCGACATCGTCTTCATCGACCAGCGCGGCACCGGCCTGTCGGGCCGCCTCGATTGCGCCCACCAGGCCAATGAAGAAAGCCTGACCGACGCCGAGAACGACGCCGCCGCGCGCGCCTGCATCGCCGGCATCAAGCAGCCGTTCAGCGCCTATTCGACCGCCAATGCGGCGCGCGACATCGAGCAGGTGCGCAGCGCGCTCGGCTACGGCGCCATCAACCTGTGGGGCGCCTCGTACGGCACGCGCCTGGCGCAGGCCTATGCGCGCGCCTATCCGGCCACGCTGCGCGCCGCCATCCTCGACGGCGTGCTCGCGCCCGACCAGGTGATCCCGGCGGGCGGGCGCGACGGCCAGGCCGCGCTCGAACTGGTGTTTCGCCAGTGCGCCGCGGACAAGGCGTGCAATGCGGCCTTCCCGGCCATTCGCAGCGAATATGCCGCCGTGTCGGCGCGCGTGGCCGGCGGCGCCGTCAAGCTGAACCTGCCCGATCCGCGCACCGCGCGCCCGCTCGCACTGAACATGAACAGCGACCGCTTCCTCGGCACCGTGCACAACATCCTGTACAGCGCGCTCGACGCGCGCCGCCTGCCCTATTTGATCCATAGCGCCTACCTGGGCCAGTGGGAGCCGTTCGTGGCGCGCCGCAATGCCGCCGGCGATTTTTCGGGCGACGGCCCGGTGGCGTCATTGATGCACCTGGCGGTGGTATGCGCCGAAGACGTGCCGCGCCTGACGCCGCAGCTGAAGGCGTTTGATGCCGCCCCGCTGACCGCGCCGATGCTCGAACGGCTGGTCGCGATGTGCGCGCTGATGCACGTTCCCGCCAGCGCGGCGCTGGCGTCCAGCCAGATCGCCGCGCCGGTGCTGATGCTGTCCGGCGAACTCGATCCGGTCACGCCGCCGCACCGCGCCGCGGCGGCCGGGAAATACATGCAGAAGGCCCAGCACCTGACGGTGGCCTGGGCCGGGCATGGCGTCTCGCAGCTGGGCTGCACGCCGCGCCTGCTGCGCGAATTCCTCGACAAGCCGGCCGAAAAGGTCAACGGCACCTGCCTGAAAGAGATCCCGGCCCCGACCTTCCAGCTCGGCAGCGCCGGGCCCCAACCCTGATTCGCGCGCGAGGCCGCCATGATTGAAGTGAACGACGTACGCAAAAAATTTGGCGCCGTGCAGGCCCTGGGCGGGGTCAGCTTCGGCGCCCGCGACGGCCAGATCACCGCGCTGCTGGGCCCCAACGGCGCCGGCAAGACCACCTTGCTGCGCCTGCTGGTGGGCCTGCTCAAGCGCGACACCGGCACCATCCGCATCGACGGCGTCGACCCCGAGCAGGACCCGATGACGGTGCGCACCAACATCGGCTTCCTGACCGACCAGTTCGGCCTGTACGAGCGCATGAGCACGCGCGAATACCTGGTCTACTTCGGCGAGCTGAATGGCATGCGGCCGCAGGCGGCCAACGCGCGCATCGACGAAGTGTCGCAACTGCTGGTCATGGACGACATCCTCGAACGGCGCTCGAAAGGCTTCTCGCAGGGCCAGCGCATCAAGGTGGCGCTGGCGCGCACGCTGCTGCACCGTCCGCGCAACCTGCTGCTCGACGAACCGTCGCGCGGGCTCGACGTGATGAGCACGCGCGCGCTGCGCAGCGCGCTCACCGCGCTGCGTGCCGACGGCTGCTGCGTCATCATGGCCACCCACGTGATGCAGGAAGTAACGCACCTGTGCGACGACGTGATCGTCATCGCCAAGGGCCACACGGTGGCCCAGGGTTCGCCCATTGAGCTGTGCGAGCGCACCGGCATCGCCAGCCTGGAAGACGCCTTCGTCAGCCTGGTCGGCACCGAAGAGGGAATTTCCGCATGAGCGCCGGCCAGGCGAAAGCGGCGCCGCAGCCGCGCATGCGCTCGCGCTTTTCGATCGTCTTCATCAAGGAATTTACCGAGCACCTGCGCGACCGGCGCGCGCTGGCGATGCTGGCGCTGTTCGTGCTGATGTATCCGCTCATGCTCGGCTATATGCTGAACCACATGATCGAGCGCGCCACCAAGCCCGAACGCGAAGGCATGGAGCTGGCCGTGATCGGGGCCGCCCAGGCGCCTACGCTGATGGCCCAGCTCAAGCAGAAGAACATCAGCGTGACCCAGCTCGGACCGATGAGCGAGGAAGCCATCACCCGCCTGCTCAAGGAGCACAAGACGGTGGCGCTGCTGCGCCTGGACGACAAGTACGCCGAAAATTACCAGCAGATGCGCCCCGCCAAGATCGAGATGTGGTTCGATTCGGCCAGCGACGACGGCCCGCGCCAGCGCGACGTCGAGGACGTACTCACCAGCTACAGCTCGGCCATCGCCGGCGCGCGCCTGCTGGCGCACGGCGTCTCGCCGGCCATCATGGCCCCGGTCAAGCTGCAGCGCTACGACACCGGCAGCAATGCCTCGCGCTCGGCCGCCATGATCGGCGCCATCCTCGGCATCCTGTTCCTGCCGGCCTTCCTGTGCTGCCTGTCGGCTTCGGTCGACAGCACCGCCGGCGAACGCGAGCGCCGCTCGCTCGAAGTGCTGATGGCGCAGCCGGTCAGCCGCCTGACCCTGGTCAGCGGCAAATGGATCGCGGCGGCGGCGCTGTCGATTGTCGGCCTGTCGCTCGAACTGGGGCTGGCGCACGGCATCCTGAGCTGGCTGCCGCTGGAGGAAGTGGGCATGTCGTGGCGCGTGACCACGCTCGACCTGGCGCGCGTGTGCCTGGCCGCCGTTCCCCTGTGCCTGTTCGCGGCGGCGGCCCAGATCGCGCTGGCGATGAATTCGAAATCCTACAAGGAAGCCCAGAGCGTGCTGTCGATCTTCACGCTGGTGCCGCTGCTGCCCGGCCTGGCGGTATCGATGATGGAGCTCGAGACCGCGCCCTGGATGTACATGGTGCCGATGCTGTCGAACCAGACCTTGCTGCGCGAACTGGCCAAGGGGCAGACCATGGGAGCGCTGCCGTTCACGCTCACCTTCCTCAGTTCACTGCTGCCGGCGCTGGCCATCATCGCGTTTGCCAGCTGGCGCATGAGGAGCGAGCGCTACGTGCTGGCCGTGTAGGCGCCGGCAGCGCGCGCCGGCCGCCTCCATTACAATATGGCAGCCACCCTATAACGGAGAGTATCGATGGAAGTGAAAGTCAGCTGGAACGGCCCCGCCGGAATGAGTTTTCGGGCCGAGACCGGTTCCGGCCACATGGTCAGCATGGACGGCGCGCCCGAAGGCGGCGGCCACAACCTGGCCCCGCGCCCGATGGAGATGGTCTTGCTGGGCACCGGCGGCTGCACCGCCTACGATGTGGTGCTGATCCTCAAGCGCGGGCGCGAAGACGTGCGCGGCTGCGACGTGACGCTCAAGGCAGAACGGGCCGATGCCGACCCCAAGGTGTTCACCAAGATCCACTTCCACTTCGTCGTCACCGGCAAGAACCTG
>JANYGW010000195.1 GCA_025359245.1 Massilia sp. | reverse complement strand
TGTCCTGGCCATTTTCATCGCGCAAAAGGCAAGAGTAAACGCGATTTTCAGAAAGTTTACAAGGGGGCTGGTAACTCATTGAAAGTTAACGGAAATTTCCGTCAACTTAGCCGACCTGTCAGACTTGTGTATAACCACATGATGTAAACCGGTGCAAGATGCACCGGTTTTCATTTCTGCCCCCGCATCAGGTTTGGTAGAATCGACCAACGACACCGAATGAAAGACCGCCATGCCCAACAATACCGCCTTCGCCGGCAGCCTGTTCATCGTCGCCGCGCCCTCCGGCGCCGGTAAATCGACCCTGGTCAACGCGCTGCTGGCGCAGGAACCCGGCATCCAGCTGTCGATTTCGACGACCACGCGCGCGCCCCGCCCCGGCGAGACCGACGGCAAGCAATACCATTTCACCAGCGCCGAGGATTTCGTCGCGCGTGCCGGCCGCGGCGAATTTTTGGAGTGGGCCGAAGTGTTCGGCAATTACTATGGCACCAGCCGTTTGATGGTCGAAAAGGAAATGCGGGCCGGCACCGACATCCTGCTCGAAATCGACTGGCAGGGCGCGCGCCAGGTCAAGAAGCAGTTTCCGCAGGCGGTCGGCACCTTCATTTTGCCGCCTTCGATCGCGGCCCTGTCGGAGCGCTTGCACAAGCGCGGCCAGGACGAAGAGAACGTCATCGAGCGCCGTTTGCTGGCCGCCGGCGGGGAGATCTCTCACGCCCCGGAGTTCGACTATGTTATTATCAATGAAGAGTTCAACGTCGCCTTGTCAGAGATGAGCGCGATTGTCAGAGCGACACGCAGCCGTTTTGCCCAGCAAGCCGCGCGTAACGCCTCGCTATTTGCCCAGTTGGGTATCCATGCGCAACAATCGTGACAAGGTGGAGCAGGGAATTAGCGCGGTGTACCGCGCTCCTGCGGAACGAGCCTGGCTTGCAAGGCAGGCTTCCGTAAGCCCGGTATCATAGGGACACAATATTGTCTATTTAGGAGTAAGAATGGCCCGCATTACCATTGAAGATTGCTTGAAACACATCCCTAACCGTTTTCAGCTGACCTTGGCCGCGACCTATCGCGCCCGTCAGTTGCTGCAGGGCCACACACCTAAAGTTGACGCCAAAGACAAGCCTACCGTCGTCGCCCTGCGCGAAATCGCAGCCGGCAAGGTTGGTATCGAGATGCTCAAAAAGGTCCCGATGTAAGTTTAGAGCGTGTAACAAGAGTGTTCACCCGTCAATCTGGTAGCCTTATAGTATGAACCTCACTCCGGATACGACACTCCCAGGCACGCCAAAGGCGCGAACGTCCCGTTCCGCGTCCAAGCAAGACCCCGCCACGCCCGCCGTCAACCCCGGCGTGGCGTCGGTCACGCAGCTGTCGGCCAAGCTGGCCGAATACCTGACACCATCCGAACTGAAGAAGGTCAAGGAAGCTTATCGTTTTTCCGACGAGATGCATCTGGGCCAGGTCCGCAAGTCGGGCGAACCATATATCTCCCATCCGATCGCCGTCGCCGAAATCTGCGCCGACTGGAAGCTCGACGCCCAGGCCATCATGGCCGCACTGCTGCACGACGTGATGGAAGACCAGGACGTCAAGAAGGATGAGCTGATCGAACGCTTCGGCGCGCCGGTCGCCACCCTCGTCGACGGCCTGTCGAAGCTGGAAAAAATCGAGTTCCAGAGCCTGATCGAACAGCAGGCCGAAAACTTCCGCAAGATGCTGCTGGCGATGGCGTCGGACGTGCGCGTCATCCTGATCAAGCTGGCCGACCGCCTGCACAATATGCGCACGCTCGAGCACATGACGGCCGCCAAGAAGCGCCGCATCGCCTCCGAGACGATGGAAGTGTATGTGCCGATCGCGCACCGCCTCGGCCTGAACAACATCTACCGCGAACTGCAGGACCTGGCTTTCTCGCACCTGTATCCGGTGCGCTACCGCACGCTGTCGAAGGCGGTCAAGGCGGCGCGCGGCAACCGCCGCGAAGTGGTCAAGAAGATCCTCGAATCGGTGAAGACCACCTTGCAGCTGGCCGAGCTGCCGGCCGAAGTGTACGGCCGCGAAAAGACCCTGTACGGCATCTACAAAAAGATGCGCAGCAAGCGCTTGTCGTTCTCGCAGGTGCTCGACGTGTACGGCTTTCGCGTGGTGGTCGACAGCTTCGCCAATTGCTATGTGGCGCTCGGGACCCTGCACGGCCTGTACAAGCCGATGCCGGGCAAGTTCAAGGACTACATCGCGATCCGCAAACTGAATGGCTACCAGTCGCTGCACACGACGCTGATCGGCCCGTACGGCACGCCGGTCGAATTCCAGATCCGCACCCAGGAAATGCACCGCACCGCCGAATCGGGCGTGGCCGCGCACTGGCTGTATAAAAACGGCGACTCCAACCTGTCCGACCTGCAGCAGCGCACCCACGCGTGGCTGCAGTCGCTGCTCGACATCCAGCAGCAGACGGGCGACTCGGCCGAATTCCTCGAACACGTCAAGGTCGACCTGTTCCCCGATTCGGTGTACGTATTCACGCCGAAGTCGAAGATCATCGCGCTGCCGCGCGGCGCCACGGCGCTCGACTTTGCCTACACCATCCACACCGGCATCGGCGACCATACCGTGTCGGTCAAGATCAACAACGAAGCGGCCTCGCTGCGCACCGAACTGCGCAACGGCGACATCGTCGAAATCGTCACCGACCCGCATTCGCGCCCGAGCCCGACCTGGCTGGCCTTCGTCCGCACCGGCAAGGCGCGTTCGGCGATCCGCCACCACCTGCGCACCATCAACCTGAACGAATCGGTGGAACTGGGCCAGGAACTGCTGGCGCAGGCGCTCACCTCGCTCAACATCAATCCCGACCTGCCGCCGCCGACCATCGCCAAGCTGCTCAACGAATCGTCGGCCACGTCGATGGACGAGCTGTACGCCGACATCGGCATCGGCAAGCGCATGGCGGCGCTGGTGGCGCGCCATATCTTCGGCCTGATCGACGACGACCTGGCTTCGCTGCCGTCCGACCAGCATGCGTCGGCCGGCGAACTCGATCCGGTCACCATCTACGGCAGCGAAGGCGTGTCGGTGCAGCTGGCGCCGTGCTGCCTGCCGATCCCGGGCGACCAGATCATCGGCCAGCTGCGGCGCGACCAGGGCCTGATCGTGCACACCGGCGACTGCATGGGCGCCAAGCGCGCGCGCGGCAAGGAACCGGAGCGCTGGATCGCGGTGCAGTGGGGGACCGAACTGAATCGCCGATTCGACTGCCGCATCCGGCTGTTGATCAACAACGAAAAAGGCATCCTGGCGCGCGTGGCGGCCGAAATCGGCGAGTCCGACGCCAACATCTCCTACGTCGGCATGGACGAGGACGAAGAACACGTGATGACGCAGCTGCGCTTCACGATCCAGATCAAGGACCGGGTCCACCTGGCCCATTTGATCCGCAACCTGCGCGGCGTGGCCGGCGTGACGCGGGTCGAGCGCGAGCGCAATTAGGAAACCGGTTCTAGAAGTCGCGGGCCTGGTCGTCGCTGGTCAACGCCAGTTTCGTTACACCCTCGGTGCGCGCGGCCGCCATCACATCGGTCACCGCGCCATAGGGCGCGAGCATGTTCACCCGCACATGCACTTCGGCCTGTATCGGCTGGGCCGCCACGCCGGCCAGCCTGCGTGTCAGCGCGGCCCGGTTGGCCAGCAGCGCGCCATCCCACATATACCGTCCGTCGAAATCGACTTCCAGCGCAATCACCTCGGGCTCGGGACCGCCGTACAGGCTGCAGCCCTGGAAAGGCATGAGCAGGCCGAATTTCTGGAACCGGCTCGGCACGAGCAGGACCAGCGCGACGATCAGGATCAGGGCGATGTGCAGGAACGGCGCCATGGTCATGACGAACAGGCGGTCCGGGTCTTCGGGCAAATCCGATGGCAAGGCGAGCTTGCTATGCATGGCGCTCCGCTGGCGATTCAAGGCAAGCGCCAGTGTAGAGCGAATGGACGCGCCGCGCAATGCCGGTCATTGCACCAGGAGAACTGCGGCCGCGCAGCATAAGCTAATCGGGAATCGGTCTATCGGGCGTGGCCAGAACTTTGATAAGCTGGTCTGGCGTCCCGCGTGCGCGGTTATTTTTCCGAGCGGAATACATCATGAAAACGACGATCAGTGATGCGGCAAAGCGTGCCCCGGAATCGAATGTGCACGACCTGCAGGCTCAGCGCCAGCGACGCAGTGCGCTTCGCATGGCGATGCAAACCATCGTGCTTCAGTATGCGTATCCCTACCTGTATCGCTTTATCCGATACAGCTAGGTATTCAAACCGTACAGCACATGACGGGCGAGCCGTTGCATGTGATCATCATCGGCAGCCCGAGCTGCATCATTTTTTCCATCAGCTTGCACGACGCGTTGAACACGTCGGTATTCATGCCCTGGCTGGGCACCAGCTGACACACCATTGCCTCGCCCTTCATTTCGACGTGCACGCGGCACATCATCGACGGCATCATCGACATCATCGGCATCATCATCGGCATCGGCATCGTCATGGTCGGGCTGTCGCTGACGCCCATCATGCACATATTGCCCGCTTGCATCATGACCGGCATGCCGGCATCGACCATCATTTCCAGCATCTGGCAGCTGTTCTGGAACATGGTCTTGTCCATGCCCGGCGCCGGCAAGAATTCACACAAGGTATTGCCCCCAGCCATCTTCATCGTCATGGTCGCCATCATCATCGGCATCATGGACTGCATAGGCATACCGGTCATGCTGCCTGGCATGGACATCGGCATCTTCATCGTCGATTGCATCGTCATGTGAAATCCTCATAAGGTTAAGTGAATTTCTTCCTGGGCTGGAAGAGACGCAAGTATAGGAGTGGCAGAGCCGGCTTCAAGGCAAGTCGTCTATACCTATTGAGCTGGGTCAATAGGCGTCCGGACAAGGCGATTTAGATTGATTTCGCGCAATGCGCGCTTCAGAACGCGGAACTGAGCGTGACCCGGAACGAGCGCGACTCGATCGGATGGAAATGCACATCCTCGCTCGCTGCCGCCTCCCCATGCAGGCGCGAGGCGTACAAATAGTCGACCGCCGCATCGCGCCGGTTGACCAGGTTGTAGCCTTCCAGCGCCAGCTTCAGGTGCGGCGTGAGCTTGTAGCCGATGCGCCCGTTCAGGGTCGTGCTCGGGTGCGAGCGCACCGCGTCGTCCTCGCGCAGCGGACGCGGACCGAAATAGCGCAGCTGCAGCGCGCCGAACCACGGCCCGGCGTGATCGACCGCCAGCGCCAGCGAGCCTACCCCTTCGACCGCGCCGGGAATATGCGCGCCGGCCGGATCGGCATCGCGAAAGCGCGCCCGCGCAAAGGCCAGGTCGGCGTCGATGCTGATCCAGCGATTCGGCTTGTAGTAGTTGGAGAACTCGATGCCGGTGCGCCGGCTTGGGCGCCCCGCTTCGGTGGTGCCGGCGTCGCCCACGAACACCAGCTCCGAATCGAAGTCGAGCCGGTACAGCGACAGCGCGCTTTGCAGCCCTTTGACGGCCTCGCTGCGCACACCGAATTCGAGGCCGCGCGCGCGCGCCAGCGGCGTGACCGGATCGACCTCGCTGGTGGTGCCGCGCGCGTCGTTGCTGTGAAAGCCGGCGCCGGCGTTGAAATACAACTCCGTCTTTTGCCATGGGCCGGCGATCACGCTCAGCGACGGGCTGGCGCGGCTGGCGTGGCTGCGCCCGGAACCGGCCGCCAGGCTGGAATCGACATCGAACCGGTAATGGTCCAGGCGCACGCCGGCCACCGAGCGCAGCGTCGGGTTCCAGCGCGTGGCCTTCTCGAAGAACAGCGCGGCGCTGGTTTCGACGATGTGGTCTTCGCGCGTGGTCGACAGGCGCTGGCGCGCCGCCGTCTTGTACAGGCCATTGTAGATATTGTCGTTCTGGAGCTGCAGGCCGGCCCGGTAGTCGCCCCAGCGGTGCTCGGCATCGAGCGCGCCGGTGACGCGCCGGTCGGGCTGGTTGAACTGGTCGCCGTTGACCGGGTCGTCCAGAAAATAGGTGAAGTTCGAATACAAGTCCAGCCGGTTGGCCACCAGGCTGGCATTGACCGTCGTCGCCCCGGCATCCGAATCGGCGCGCCACGCGCCCGACAGGCTGTAGCGGTGCGCGTTGCCGCCGTCGCTGGGGTCGACCGTGTCGAAGCGCCCCAGCCGGCCGTCGGCGACGGCGCGCTGCGGGATCTGGTCGCTCGCGTTCCAGCTGGCGCGGTAGGCCATCGCCGTCACGTTCCAGCCGTTGACGGCGGTCCCTTCGCTATAGCGCAGCACGCCATTGAGCTTGCGGTAGTTGTCGCCGCGCGTGAACGGGCCGTCGTTGTGGAAGGCCTCGAGCGCGTACAGCAGGCTGCCCTCGCCCAGCGCGGGCGAGTCGGCCAGCAGCGCGCGCCGGAACCCATGCTGGCCGACGCCGACGCTGGCGACGCCGTGGTCGAGCGTATCGGCATAGTGCACCTTGAGCGTGCCGGCGGCGGCAAAGTCGCCGCCATCGGCGCTGTACGGGCCCTTGCTGTAATCGAGCCGGGTCGCCAGTTCGGGGATCAGGAAATTGAGGTCGCTCCAGCCCTGCCCGTGCGCGTGGCTGCGCTGGTTGACCAGCATGCCGTCCACGCTGGTGCGCAGGTCGGTGCCGTGATCAAGGTTGAAGCCGCGCAGGTAGAACTGGTTGGCCTTGCCCTCGCCGCTGTGCTGGCTGACGATCAGGCCGGGCGCGGCCTCCAGCAGTTCGGCCGGACGGTAGACGGCGCGCGCCTCGAGCTGCTGCGCGGTGACCACGCCGGCGTTGGCGGAATCGGCGACACCGACCTGGCTGGTGCGCGAGGCGGTCACCTCGACCCGGGCCAGCGGGTCGTCGTCGGCTGCTTGCGCCGCTGCGCCGCACAGGATGGCAATGGCGCCGGCAAATCGTGAAATGGATGAATGCATATGCGCTTGAATAAGTAGTTGGCGGCGATTATACGTAGCGCCGTTCAGTACTTACGCAGGCCAAGCGCTTTTGGATTCAGCTGGCGACCTTGTGGTGCATGCGCCGCAAGCCCAGCCAGACCGCGCCGACCAGCAGCGGGATCATGACCCCGGTCAGCACATCCGGGTTGAGCGGCACGCCGGCTGCCTTCAATGCCTTGCCGGCGTAGCTCACCAGGCCGATCGAATAGTAGGAAATCGCCACCACCGACAGCCCTTCGACCGCCTGCTGCAGCCGCAGCTGCTGCGCCGCGCGCGTGTTGAGCGACTCGAGGATGCGCCGGTTCTGCTGCTCCTGCACGATGCCCACCCGCGTGCGCAGCAGGTCGTTGGTGCGCGCGATGCGCCCGGCCAGCACTTCCTGGCGCAGCGCCATCGATTCGCAGGTGTTCATCGCCGGCGCCAGGCGCCGGTCCATGAACTCGCGGATGGTCGGCACGCCCGCGATGCGCGTCTCGCGCAGTTCGTCGATGCGCGCCAGCACCAGCCGGTAATAGGCTTTCGAGGCCGAGAAGCGATAGCTGTTCTCGTGCGCCAGCTTTTCCATGCGCGCCGCCAGCGCCGTGATCTTTTGCAGCAGGTCGCGCTCGTCGTCGGGCGTGTCGGGCGACAGCGCCTCGGTCGAATCGGTCATGCCGGCCGACAGGCGCGCCAGTTCGGATTCGATTGCATTGAGCACCGGGCCGGCCTGCTGCGCGTGCGGCAGGCCGAGCAGCGCCATCATGCGGTAGGTTTCGATTTCGAGCACGCGCTGCACCAGGCGCCCGGCCTGCTGGTATTGCATGCCCAGGTCCTCGACCACGACCCGGCCGAAGCCGTCGGGCGCGATTGCAAAGTCGGTCCAGATGCGGGCGAAGTTCTGGCTGTCGGTGCCCACCAGCAGGTTGGCGCCGAAGGCCGCCCGCATCGCGTCCAGGCCCACGTTCGATTCGGCCAGCACCAGGTGGGTCGCGGCCATCACCGTCCCTTGCAGGCCATGCAGCCATTTTTCGGGAATATGGCGCAGCGGCACCTGGTCGAAGCCGTGCTCCAGTTCCGGCGTCTCCAGGCGCCGCTCGGCGAAGGTGTAGGTGGCGAACTCGGTGTGCGCCTCCCATTGCAGGCGGAACGCGCCGAAGTCGTGGAAATAGTATCTGGCGTCGAGGTGCGGCCCGGCCACGCCGAAGTGCTGGCACAGCGCGACCAGCAGCTGGTGCTGGAAGGCGTTGTGCGACGGCCCGGCATCGAGGTCGCCGCCCGAATACACCGCCAGGTGGGTCAGCGCTTCGGGGCCGGACAGGCGCAGCGACGGGCGCGAATGGACTTCGGCCGCCAGCGGGATGCGCAGGAAGTGATTCAGGCTGCTATGGGCAATCGACATCGACAACTCGCTATAAAGTCAGGAATCATTGCTCGGCCGGCGCCGGATAGTCCACGCCCAGCACTTCGAGTTCCTCGGGACCGAGCGGCGTCTGCAGCGTGATCAGGTCGCCCTGCCTGGCCTTGGTCAGCGCGCGCGCCACCGGCGACACCCAGCTGATCTTGCCCTTGAGCGGATCGAGCTCGTCGATGCCGACGATGGTCACGCGGTGCTGTTCGCCGGCCGCATTGCGGTACAGGACGGTGGCCCCGAAGAAAATCTGGTCATTGCCATAATGCACGCTCGGATCGACGACGGCGGCCGCATCCATGCGCTTGGTCAGGAAGCGGATCCGCCCGTCGATCTGGCGCAAGCGCCGCTTGCCGTAGATATAGTCGCCGTTTTCGGAACGGTCGCCGTTGGACGCGGCCCAGTGCACCACCTTGACCACTTCGGGCCGCTCGACATCGATCAGCTGCAGCAGTTCGTCCTTGATGCGCTGGTAGCCGGCTGGCGTGATGTAGTTCTTGGCGCCGGCCGGTATCGCTTGCGCCAGCGCCAGCGCTTCCTCGTCCTCGTCGCCGTCCGCTTCTTTGACAAATGCTTTATTCATACGCTTCATTGTAACGGCGCGCGGCCTTCCTGTCCGCGTGATACCGCTGCGCCGCCGATCGGCCAAATCCCGTATCATGTTTTCCAGAACGGAGATTGATGAGACGACCCCGACACCAGCGCTACCTGATCCTCGCGCCGCTGATTTACCTGGCGGCGCTGGTGCTGTTGGTCGAGGAATGGTTCTGGGACACCGGCCTGTACCTGGGCAGCCTGGTGGTCGGCTGGCCGCCGCTGAAGGCGCTCGAGACGCGCATCCGCGCGCTGCGCCCGTATCCGGCGCTGTGCGTGTTCGTGCTGCCGGGGCTGCTGCTATTCTCCGTCAAGCTGCTGGCCTTGTTCGCCATCGCCAGCGGCCATGTGGTCGAAGGCGTGTGCGTGATCGTCGTCGCCAAGCTGGGCGGCGCGGCGATCCTGGCGCGCGTTTTCCTGCTGACCCGCCCCACCCTGCTGACGCTGGCCTGGTTCGCGCGCTGGTATGGCGCGTTCATCGCATTGCGGGACCGCTGGGTCGGGCGCCTGAAGGCGACCCAGGCGTTCCAGCATACGCGGCTGGTGCTGGCGCGCCTGCGCCGCGTCGGCAAGGCGATCAGCACGCGCTTGCGCTGGCGCGCCAAGCGCGGCCGCCATTCGCTGCGCCCGACCCGCATCGCGCGGCGCCTGATGGCGATCTGGCGCGCGCGCCGCCGGCTGTAGTATCAGTCGGCCACGCCCAGCATCGGCCCCAGCTTGGCGCGCGCATCATTCCTGTCCAGCGCCGTCGAATACAGGCTCGAGACCGCGCCATCGAGGTACAGCGCGTCCTGGCAGTGCAGATTGTCGCGGAAGAAAACCGCGAACTCGTAGAACGTGACCGGGTGATTGCTGACGACGAAAATCGCCTTGCTGCCGACCACCCCGACGCCGTTGCGGATATAGCGCGAAGCGGAGGCGGGATTGAAGCCGGGATGGATCGCGCCGTGGTGCAGCAGCAGCGGGCCCGATTGGGTCGCCAGGCGCGCGCTCGCGCCTGGCGCCGGATATTCCGACGCTGCGAGCACCTGCGGTCCCTGCTCCGACACCAGGAACACCCCGTTCGGCTTGAGGAAGAAATTGCCTTCGCCATCGGCCAGGTTCAGCGGCGCCACCTGCTTGCCATCCTGGACCAGCAAGCCCACCGGCCGGTAATCGGCGTGGAACATGCCGGCATTGACCGCGAAGCCGAGGCGCTGGCCACGCGCTTGCAGCATCGCCGCCAGCCGCGCAAAACTGTTCAGCGGCTTGCCGGCCGCGTCGTCGAGGAACAGGTCGAGCCGCTGGTGCGCGGTGTCGACCGTCACCACGGTGAAACGCGCATCCTGCGCCATGCCGGACTGGCAAACCCAATATAGCGCACACATGGCCAGCAGTTTTTTCATCGCCCCAGTGTAGCGGTTTTTTGCCGGATGCCGAAGCGCCGGCTTTTGCCGTATGATTCCAAGCATCATTCCACCGACCACAAGCAATGAGCCCAGTCCCGCCCCGCTTCGCCGACGCCACCCAGGCCTTCATCAGCAATACCCCCGGGCTGGTCTACCAGTTCATCCTGCATGCCGACGGCAGCGTTGCCTATCCCTTCCTGAGCGAGGGCTGCGCCGCCCTGCTCGGCCTGCCCGCGGCCGAACTGCAGCGCGACCCGTCGCGTTTCCTCGACCTGATCATGCCGGACGACCGCAAGAGCTACCTCGATGCAATGCACGCGTCGGCGGCCGGCCTGGCGGCCTGGAACTGGGAAGGCCGGATCTGGATCGACGAGTACAACGACCAGAAATGGATCAACCTGCGCTCGACCCCGCGCGCGCTGTCCCACCCGGCCGGCAGCGTGCACTGGGAAGGGATCATGACCAACATCACCGAGAGCAAGAAGGAACAGCTCGAAGTGACGCGTTCGCGCGCCCGCCTGGCCGAGCTGACCGCCCACATCGAACAGGTCAAGGAGCAGGAGCGCACCCGCATCGCGCGCGAAATCCACGACGACCTGGGCGGCAACCTGACCGCGATCAAGATGGCGCTGATGATGCTGACCCAGCGCCTGCCGCCCGACCAGCCGCAGCTGGCCGAACGGGCCGGCTATGTCGACGCGCTGGTCGACCGCACCATCGAGGCGGTGCACCGGATCTCGCTCGACCTGCGCCCGTCGATGCTCGACTTCGGGCTGGTCGCCGCGCTCGAATGGCAAAGCCGCGAGTTCGAAAAGCAGAACGGCATCGCCTGCGCGTTCACCTCGAGCGACAAGGAAATCGATTTGTCGCTGGACCACGCGACGGCGCTGTTCCGGATTTTCCAGGAAGCGCTGACCAATATCGCCAAGCATGCCCACGCCAGCGCCGTGACGGTGCGGCTGCAGCTGCTGCGGCGCCAGATCTGCCTCTCCATCGCCGACAATGGCGTCGGCATCCTGCTGGCCGACCGCCAGAAGCCGCACTCGTTCGGCCTGCGCGGCATGAACGAGCGCGCCAAGGCGCTGGGCGGCACGCTGGCGCTGTCGGCCAGCCCCGGCGGCGGCGCCACGGTGACCATCAAAATCAAGCTGGCTTCGGCCAGACCGGTGATAATAGAGACCGCCCTCCGAACCGAGTAAACATGTCCCAATGACTGAAAAAGCGACCATCCGCGTCTTCATCGCCGACGACCACGCGATCGTGCGCGAAGGCTTGAAGCAGATCCTGGCCGAATCGCCCGACATCATCGTCGCCGGCGAGGCCGAAAACGGTCTTGATGCCATCAAGCTGTTCCGCAAGGCGCGCTGCCACGTGATGCTGCTCGATATCTCCATGCCCGACCGCAGCGGCATTGACGTGCTCAAGCAGGTCAAGAAGGAAAACCCCGACATCGCCGTGCTAATGCTGTCGATGCACCGCGAAGACCAGTATGCGATCCGCTCGCTGAAAGCCGGCGCGGCCGGCTACCTGACCAAGCAGAGCGCGCCGCGCGAACTGGTGACGGCGATCCGCCAGGTCGCCGCCGGCCAGAAATACGTCAGCGCGGCGCTGGCCCAGGAGCTGGCCAGCGCGATCGGCGACGACCACGACACGCCGCTGCACGACACCCTGTCGGACCGCGAATACCAGACCCTGACCATGATCGCCTCGGGCAAGACCGTCACCGCGATCGCCGAGGAGCTGTCGCTGTCGGTCAAGACCATCAGCGAATACCGCGCCCGCCTGCTGGTCAAGATGAAGCTCAAGAACAGCGCCGAACTGACCCACTATGCGATCAAGAACCAGCTGATCGAATAGGCCGGCGCGGCCCTGGCCATGCACTTTCAATTCCAAATAGCAATAATATTTCGCTACCCTGATGCGCGGGAATGGTAGACTGGGCACTCGCCGATGACACGCTATCGGGGACTTTTCGACCGAGGTACAGCACCGCCATGTCAAGCACACCAGCAAAACCGCCGGCGCCGGCAGTCCCGGCCAACGAGAACCCGGCCGAAATCGCGCGCGAAGCGTTTCGCCGCCTCGCCACCCGCCGCATCGCACCGACCCCGCAAGCCTATCAGGTCATCTACAACGAAATCGCCGGCGTGGCCGAGCCCGAGGCGGCCGTCGCCGTGGCCGACACCGGCGCCGAAACGCTGCTGGGCGAGTTCGCCGCCAGGCTGACCGACACCCCGGGCGAGCTGCACGAATTCGGACGCCGCCTCGGGCGCGCGCTCAAGATGCGCGACTGGGAAGGCTACGCGCGCACGCTGGCGCAACTGGTCGACAAGCATTTCCGCAAGAGCAGCCCGGCCGCCATCGAACTGACGGCCGACGCCGACACGGCCCAGACGCGCCAGTTGCGCGAGCTGCTGGCGCGCTGCCTCGGTTTCGCGGTCGCCTCGCTGCTCGAAGGTTCGCCGGCGCTGGTGGCCGAGGCCGAAGCGCTGGGCGCGGCCGTCAAGCTGGCCCACAGCGAGGAGGCGCTGACCGAGATCGGGGCCCGCCTCAAGCAGCTGTGCTACCAGATCGAACTCAAGGGCGGCGACACGGCCGAGCAGCAGGAATTGCTGCTGCGCCTGTTCAAGCTGCTGCTCGAAAACGTCAACGAACTGCTCGACGAGGATAGCTGGCTGCGCGGCCAGATCGATGTCGTGCAGGCGCTGATCGCCGGGCCGATCGACCCGCGCGCGCTGGAAGACGCGACCCGCAGCCTGAAGGAAGTCATCTACAAGCAGAGCCAGCTCAAGCACAGCCTGGCCGACGTCAAGCTGACCGTGAAGAACATGATGATGACCTTCATCGACCGGCTCAGCTCGGTGGCCACGACCACCGGCGACTTCCACGAGAAGATCGGCGGCTTTTCCGAGAAGATCAGCCACGCCGACAATATTACCGAACTCAATACCATCCTCGACGAGGTGTTGCGCGAGACGCGCGCGATCCAGGCCGAGGCGCTCAAGTCGCGCGACCGCATGATCCTGGCGCGCCAGGAGGTGCAGGAAGCCGAGCAGCGCATCCACTCGCTGGAGGCGAAGCTGCAGCATATGAGCGAACTGGTGCGCGAAGACCAGCTCACGGGCAGCCTGAACCGGCGCGGCCTGGACGATGTGTTCGAGCGCGAAACGGCGCGCGCCGACCGGCGCGGCACGCCCTTGTGTGTGGCGCTGCTGGACCTGGACGATTTCAAGCGCCTCAACGACACTTACGGCCACCAGGCCGGCGACAGCGCGCTCAAGCACCTGGTCAAGATCGTCAAGGACACGCTGCGCTCGATGGACGTGATCGCCCGCTTCGGCGGCGAGGAATTCCTGATCCTGCTGCCCGAGACCACGGTCGAGGCGGCCTCGCAGACGATGACACGGCTGCAGCGCGAGCTGACCAAGCATTTTTTCCTGCACGATAACGAGAAGGTGCTGATCACCTTTTCGGCCGGGGTCGCGCTGCGCCAGCCGAACGAGGACCAGGCCGCGCTGGTCAAGCGCGCCGACCGCGCCATGTACGAGGCGAAAAAGACCGGCAAGAACCGGGTCGTGGTGGCCAGCTAGCGTCCGGCGCCGCCCCTTGCCCGCCCCGCCAGCCGCGCAGCGTCCCCTGCGCGGCTTTTTCTTGCCCCCGCTCCTGCGAACTCATCAATAGTCGCGCTCTATAACAGCCTGCGCCGTCCTGGCGCCGCGGCGCGCCCGCCGCCGCGCCCCTGCCGCGCCCACCTAAGCCTCGAACTAAGGGGTAAACACCCTTCTGTTTAGTGTTTATGAAATTATTTTCGCCCTCAAGTTTTGCAAAACACGGTCGATTAAGCGCGCCGTCCGCACGGAAATAGAGGGCAAAAGGCGAACTTTATTATAGCTATCGCCTATCAACTTTCCGGAACTGCCACCGTTACCAGATACAACTACGGTGTCGTTGCTTCGGAAAGATTGGAGCACACCAAGGTGATCAAGGGCACGTAGCCCGACACGAATACCCAGAACGAAAGATCATCATGGCCGCATTTATCAACACCAACATCGCCTCCCTGAACTCGCAGCGCAACCTGAACACGTCGCAAAGTTCGCTGACGACATCGCTGCAACGCTTGTCGTCCGGCCTGCGCATCAACAGCGCGAAAGACGACGCCGCAGGACTGGCAATTTCGGAACGGATGACATCGCAAATCCGCGGCAACGACCAGGCAGCACGCAACGCCAACGACGGCATCTCGCTGGCGCAAACGGCTGAGGGCGACATGGCCCAGATCGGCACCAACTTGCAGCGCATGCGTGAACTGGCAGTGCAGTCGTCGAACGCCAGTAACAGCGTCAGCGACCGCCAGGCACTCGACGGCGAAGCCCAGCAACTGTCCGCTGAGATCGACCGCGTCGCGTCGACCTCCTCGTTCAACGGCGTCAAACTGCTCGACGGCTCGTTCAGCGCCCAGACCTTCCAGATCGGCGCCAACGCCACCGCCAACGACCGCATCACGATCAGCGCGATTGCCAACGCACGCACCGCGTCGCTGGGCGGCAGCGGAGTGTCGACCGCGACCACGCTGGTGACCGGCGCCACCACCGCTGCCCTGGCAGCGGGCGACCTGACCCTGAACGGCCAGCAAGTCGGCGCGACCAGCATCGGTGCGGCCCCTGGCCAGACCGCCGCGTCAGCCTTCTCCGCCGCCGCTGCCATCAACGCCGTGTCGGGCCAGTCGGGCGTGACTGCCACTGCCAACACCACCACCTACGCTGGTGCCGCCTCGACCGCATTCGCGGCCATCGCGACCAGTGCCACCCTGACCATCAACGGC
>JANYGW010000141.1 GCA_025359245.1 Massilia sp. | reverse complement strand
TGCCCCGGCATCCTGATCGCCCAGCACATGCCGGAAGGGTTTACCACCTCGTTCGCGCGCCGCCTCGATTCGCTGTGCAAGATCAGCGTGCGCGAAGCGGCCGGCGACGAGCGGGTGCTGCCCGGCCACGCCTACATTGCGCCGGGCCACTCGCACCTGCTGCTGGTGCGCTCGGGCGCCAACTACGTGACCCGGATCGAACAGAGCGAGCCGGTCAACCGGCACCGGCCTTCGGTCGACGTGCTGTTCCGCTCGGCCGCGACGGCGGCCGGCAAGAACGCAGTGGGGGTGATCCTGACCGGCATGGGCAAGGACGGCGCGCAAGGCATGCTCGAGATGAAAACCGCGGGCGCCTACAACTTCGCCCAGGACGAAGCCTCGTGCGTGGTGTTCGGCATGCCGCGCGAGGCGATTGCCATCGGCGCGGCCAACGAAGTGGGGGCGCTGGTCGACTTGCCGGGCATGGTGCTTGGCTATCTGGCAACGCAAGGCAGCCGCGCGTTGCGGGTTTGACGAGAAAGCGGGATCTTTCGCGCCACTTTGTTCGCCTCAAAGCAACAAAAATGCTA
This sequence comes from Massilia sp., assembly GCA_025359245.1. Lineage (GTDB taxonomy): Bacteria > Pseudomonadota > Gammaproteobacteria > Burkholderiales > Burkholderiaceae_D > Telluria_A. The sequence goes on along the minus strand of JANYGW010000141.1, from coordinate 2,456 downwards.
TTCTAAAGGCTGCTACGGTATGGCCGCACACATCAATAACCACAGTAAGAGAATCAACGGAGTAATTCATGGCTGATCCAAAAATGCGCTTTTTAGTTGTCGACGACTTCTCCACCATGCGCCGCATCGTGCGCAACCTGCTCAAGGAGCTCGGTTATGCCAACGTCGATGAGGCCGAAGACGGCGTCATGGCGCTGGCCAAGCTGCGCAGCGAGACGTTCGACTTCGTGGTGTCGGACTGGAACATGCCCAACATGGATGGCTTGACAATGTTGCAAAACATTCGCGCCGACCCGGCGCTGGCCAAGCTGCCGGTGCTGATGGTGACGGCCGAAGCGAAAAAAGAGAACATCATCGCCGCCGCCCAGGCGGGCGCGAACGGCTACGTGGTCAAGCCGTTCACGGCCGCGACGCTGGACGAGAAGCTCAACAAGATTTTCGAGAAACTCGAAAAAGTCGGGGCCTGAGATGGGCGAACATAGTACCGGCGGCGCGGTCCAGGCGGACGGCGCAGCGGTGGACATGGATACGCACGACGAGTTCTTGACGCGTATCGGGCACATGACGCGCGCGCTGCATGAAAGCCTGCGCGGCCTGGGCCTGGACAAGCTGATCGAAAAAGCCGCCACCGACATCCCGGACGCGCGCGACCGGCTCGACTACGTGGCGCGCCTGTCCGAACAGGCGGCCCAGAAGGTGCTCAACGCGACCGACGCGGCCGGCCCGCTGCAGGACCAGATCGAAGCCGATGCCGGCACCCTGGGCGCATCCTGGCAGGCGCTGCTCGACGCGCCCGAAGGCGAAGCGAACTGGCGCGCGCTGGCGCAGCAGAGCGTGGCCACGCTCAAGCAGGCGCGCGGCGGCGCGGTCCAGACCAAGTCGCACCTGATGGACATCATGATGGCCCAGGACTTCCAGGACTTGACCGGCCAGGTCATCACCAAGGTCACCACGATTGCCCAGAACCTGGAGCAGCAGCTGGTGCAGATGCTGGTCGATTTTGCGCCGGCCGAAGTCAAGCGCGAGTACGACAACGGCCTGCTCAACGGTCCGCAGATCAAGCCCGACGGGAACACCGAGGTGGTCTCCAACCAGGGCCAGGTGGACGATCTGCTCGACAGCCTGGGCTTCTAATCCTGCCCCGGGCCCGCACGGCGTGCCTGGCGCAGCGTCACTACTGAGCGATTTCATACAATGCACGAAATAAATTTTATTGTCCGCGAACCGCTGCTCGATCCCAAGCAAAGGGTCATCGGCTACGAACTGTCCTGGCACCAGGAAGATGACCAGCCGGTCACCGACGACGACCTCGAGGCGCTGATCGGCTTTGTCGCCGAAAACGTCAACGATGAAGAACACGGCTGGCTGCTCAAGGACAAGATCCTGTTCCTCGACGCGGTGCCGAACATGCTCTCGACCGACGCCCTGTTCGCCATGCCGCCCGAGCGCACGGTGCTGACCATGAAGGCGACCGACCTGGCCGATGCCGACACGCTGTCGGCGGTGCAGGGCTTGCGCGCCGGCGGGGTCGGCATCTCGATCCGCGACGGCGACCTGGCCCACCTGGGCAGCAACCTGGCCATGAGCGCCTCCTACATCGAAGTGCGCTTTGCCGGCGCCGACGTGGCGGCCCAGGCCCGCACCTATGCGGCGGCCAAGCAATCGAACGTGCGCATGGTGGGGCGCCCTGTTGCGACCTGGGAAGACTTCGACACCTGCGCCGCGCTCGGGCTGGACGCCTTCGTCGGCAAGCTGCACCTGACGCCGCGCCCCGGCGCGCCGGTCAAGGGCATGAACCCGGCCCAGACCATCATCCTGCAGCTGATGCAGATGGTGCAAAAGAACGAAGACATCCCCAAGATCGAAAGCGTGCTGAAGCGCGATCCGGCGCTGTCGTACAAGCTGCTGCGCTTCATCAACTCGGCCGGCTTCGGCGCCCAGCGCGAGATCCAGTCGCTGCGCCAGGCGATCACGATGATGGGCTATTCGCCGATGTACCGCTGGCTGACCTTGCTGCTGGCCACGGCCAGCACCAGCGGCTACTCGCCGGTGCTGATGGAGACGGCGGTGATCCGCGGGCGCCTGGCCGAGCTGCTCGGGCACAAGGCGCTGCCGCGCGGGGACGGCGAGAACCTGTTCGTGGCGGGCATGTTCTCGCTGCTGGACCGCTTGCTGGGGCTGCCGATGCAGGAAGTGCTCGACACCATCCAGCTGCCCGAAGGCGTGGTCGAGGCGCTGCTCACGCGCGGCGGCAAGTACGGCCCGTACTTGGCGCTGGCCGAAGCGTGCGAGCTGAACTCGGACCTGGTGGCCTCGCTGGCGGCGAACCTGAACATCAGCCCGATGGAACTGAACAAGGCCCACCTGCAAGCGCTGGCCTGGGCCCAGAACGTCAGCACCTGACCCGCCCCAACGTTGCACAATCGGGGTCAGACCTCAATTGAAAAACATTTTTC
>JANYGW010000127.1 GCA_025359245.1 Massilia sp. | reverse complement strand
TCAGCTTGTCGAAAAAGTCGAGCACGATTTCGGCCATCGGCATTTCGTAGGTCAGCTTGACCTGCTTGCCGTGATAGTTCATGTCGATCTGGTTGCCGCGCTTCTGGGTGCACAGCGTAATGACCGAACCGACATACTCCTGCGGCATGTACAGGTTGACCGTGACGATAGGCTCGCGCACTTCCTCGATCTTGGTCGTCTCGGGCATCTTGGACGGGTTGTCGACCTTGACGATGCTGCCGTCGCGCATGACCACCTCGTACACCACGGTCGGCGCCGTGGTGATCAGGTCCATGTCGAATTCGCGCTCCAGGCGTTCCTGCACGATTTCCATGTGCAGCAGGCCCAGGAAGCCGCAGCGGAAGCCGAAGCCGAGCGCCTGCGACACTTCCGGCTCGTACATCAGGGCCGCGTCGTTCAGTTTCAATTTTTCCAGCGAGTCGCGCAGCGCGTCGTACTGGTGCGAGTCGACCGGGAACAGGCCGGCAAACACCTGCGGCTGGACTTCCTTGAAGCCCGGCAGCGGCGCGCTGGCCGGCCGGGCCGCGTGGGTCACCGTGTCGCCCACCTTGGCGGCCTTGATTTCCTTGATGCCGGCGATGACGAAACCGACCTGGCCGGCCGAGATCGACGGCAGCGACTGCGACTTCGGGCTGAACACGCCGACGCTCTCGACCAGCTGGACCGAGTCGGACGCCATCAGCAAGATCTTTTCTTTCGGCTTCAGCGTGCCGTTGATCACGCGCACCAGCATCACCACGCCGACATAGTTGTCGAACCACGAGTCGACGATCAGCGCCTGCAGCGGCGCCTCCGGGTCGCCCTTGGGCGGCGGCACGCGCGCGATCAGCCGTTCGAGCACGTCTTCGACGCCCAGGCCGCTCTTGGCCGAGCACTGCACCGCATCGGTCGCGTCGATGCCGATCACGTCTTCGATTTCGGCGATCGCGTTGGCCGGGTCGGCGTGCGGCAGGTCGATCTTGTTCAGCACCGGCACCACTTCGACGCCCAGGTCGAGCGCGGTGTAGCAGTTCGCCACCGTCTGCGCTTCCACCCCTTGCGAGGCGTCGACCACCAGCAGCGCGCCTTCGCAGGCCGACAGCGAGCGCGACACTTCATAGCTGAAGTCGACGTGGCCGGGGGTGTCGATCAGGTTCAGGTTGTAGACCACGCCGTCGCGCGCCTTGTAGTGCAGCGCCGCCGTCTGGGCCTTGATGGTAATGCCGCGCTCGCGCTCCAGGTCCATCGAATCGAGCACCTGCGCTTCCATGTCGCGGTCGGACAGGCCGCCGCAAATCTGGATGATACGGTCGGCCAGCGTCGATTTACCGTGATCGATGTGGGCGATGATGGAGAAGTTACGTATGTTGTTCATTAATGCAATTCAAAACCGAGTAGGAGGGACGTGTGCCGGTCCCATACGAAAAAAGCGCTCCGAGGGGGGCATGGCAATCCCCAGGCGAGCGCCTTATCAAGCGAGAGAAGCTAGGTGAGTGGACTGAGGCTCCCCGACCCCGGCATTTTACCGGATTTCAGGGTAGAAAGCCCGGTTTATGCGGAATCCAGAAAAAATATTGCTAAATAGACACAGGGGGCCGGACCAGGTAGCGTTGCACCGCCTCGGCATCGAGGAAATAGTGGCACAGCTCGGGCTGGGCCAGGTCGCCGAACAGCACCGGGACCAGTTCGTCGAAGCGCGCCACCAGGGCCTCGTCGGCGTCGACATCGATGACCTCGACGCCGAACGGGTGGTGCTCCGTGTGCAGCGCGCGCAGCGCGGCCAGCATGTCGTCGCACAGGTGGCAGTACGAGCGCGAGTACAGCGTGAATTGCTTCATAGTTTGGGTTTGATGACCACGTACTGGCTGGTCTCGTCGCGCCGCACCAGCAGCGCCGTGCTCTTTTTCGGATCGAGCTTGGCGACCATGGCATTGAATTGCTTGGCGTCCTTGACCTCGACATTGTTCAGCTGCAGGATCAGGTCGCCCGCGTGCAGGCCGGCGCGCGCCGCCGCCCCTTCGCTGGCATCGACCACGACGCCGGCGTCGAGCTTGAGCTCCTTGCGCTGGGCCTCGGGCAGGTCCGACACGCGCAGGCCGAGCGCGTTGGCGGCCTGCTCCGCCTTCGGCTTCTTGGTGGCGACCTTCTTGACCTTGTCATCCTCGAGCTCGACGATGCTGACCGGAATCTCCTGCTGCACGCCCTTGCGCCAGACCGTCACCAGCGCGCGGCTGCCGATCGGGGTGCCGCCAACCAGGCGCGGCAGGTCGCCGGTGCGCTCGATCGGCGCGCCGTTGAACTTGAGGATGATGTCGCCGACCTTGATCCCGCCTTTTTCGGCCGGTCCGCCCGCCTCCACGCGCGCCACCTCGACCCCGCGCAGCGGGCCCAGACCGAGCGACTCGGCCACGTCCTTGCCGACGTCGCCGATTTCCACGCCCAGCCGCCCGCGCGTGACCTTGCCGCTCTTGCGCAGCTGGTCCGACACGCGCATCACCTCGTCGATCGGCACCGCGAAGGAAATGCCGTTATAGCCGCCCGACAGCGTGGCGATCTGGGAATTGATGCCGATCACTTCGCCGCGCATATTGATCAAGGGCCCGCCCGAGTTGCCCGGATTGACTGCCACATCGCTCTGGATCAGCGGCAGATAGTCGCCGGTATCGCGCGACTTGGCCGAAATGATGCCGGCCGTGACGGTGTTTTCCAGGTTGAACGGCGAACCGATGGCGATCACCCATTCGCCGACCCGGATCTTGCCCGAGTCGCCGATGGTCAGGCTGGGCAGCTTGCTGGCCTCGACCTTGAGCAGCGCGACGTCGGAGCGCTTGTCCGAGCCGAGCACCTTGGCCTTGAATTCGCGGCGGTCGGTCAGCGTGACGATGACCTCGTCGGCGCCGTCGACCACGTGGGCGTTGGTCAGCACAAACCCGTCTTGCGAAATGATGAACCCGGAACCGATGCCGCGCTGGACTTCTTCCTCTTGCGGCTGGGGCGCGCGCCGTCCGCGCGGGGCCGGGCGCGGCGCGGCGCCGCCGAAGAAGCGCCGCAACAGTTCCTGCATTTCATCGTCGGCGCCGGCGCCGCCCTGCCCCAGCTTGACCTTCTCGGTGGTGCGGATGTTGACCACGGCCGGCCCCACCGTGTCGATCAGGTCGGTAAAGTCGGGCACGCCGGTCACCAGCGGCGCCACGGACGGGGCGGCGGCCGCCGCGGGCAGCGCCGGCGCGGCGCACAAGGCAAGGGGGCTGGCAAGCAGCAGGGCGAAAACAAGGTGGCGGCCGGCGGAGAAGGTCATGGTCATGGAGTCGTACGGGACGGTTTGTATTGGCGTTATGGTAAGCCAAAACGGCCATCCGTGGGCGGGGCACGCCCGCAAGCGGCGCGCGCCGGGTTCAGGAAACCGTCACCACGGCCGGCTTGGACTTGGCCGCGACGGCCTCGCCAGCCTCCTCGCGCGCGGACCCGGCGCCTTGCAGCGCGGGCGCCGCGGCGGCGCTGCGCACGGCGCGCCGGGCCGGCGACGGCTCGGCCGCCAGGCGCGCGGCCAGCCGCCCGGCAAAGGCAGCCGACAAGTCGGGCGCCGCCTGGGCCCGCAACACGTCGCCGATCCGGTGATACGCCTGCCAGGCTTGCTGGCCGTCGGCCGCTTGCAGGGCGGCCAACGCCAGTTCAAGCTCGCTTGTGGGCAGCTCGCCATCGACCAGCGCTGAAATGTGTTCGCGGATTTTTTTGTGGGTGTCCATCTGAGTTCCAACGCCTGGTAGTGTGAGCAAAATCTGGTAAATAGTACAATACATCCTTACAGCTGACGTCGCTTATCGACCGGCAGGTCGAGCAAGGGCTTCAACTTTTCCGCGATCACTTCGCGCGCCCGAAAAATGCGGCTGCGCACGGTGCCGATTGGACAAGCCATGACTTCGGATATTTCTTCATAGCTCAATCCTTCTATCTCGCGCAGCACGATCGCCGTCCGCAGTTCCAGCGGCAGCGCCTCCATCGCGGCGTTGACGGTGTAGGCGATCTGCTTGCTGGCCAACAAGGACTCCGGCGTATTGATGTCGCGCAAACTGTCGGCATCGTCAAACGCTTCGGCCCGCTCGGCATCGGCCTCGGTCGAGGTCGGCGCGCGCCGTCCCTGGGTGACGAGGTAGTTCTTTGCCGTGTTAATGCCTATCCTGTACAACCACGTATAAAACGCGGAATCCCCCCTGAAATGCCGCAAGGCCCGGTATGCCTTGATAAACGTTTCCTGCACCACGTCCTCGGCCTCGGCCGGATCGTGGACCAGGCGCGACACCAGACGCATCAGCCTGCGCTGGTACTTGCCCACCAAAAGGTCAAATGCCTGGCGCTCGCCAGCCTGGACGCGCTCGACCAGCAGTTGATCACACTCGCGTTCTGTCGTCACGGACCCTGTCCTCGCGGCTGTGGCATAGGGCGCGTCCCTATGTATAGAGTTGGCCCGTTGCAATAAGTTCAATGTATTTTGTGTTTCTCTGAAAATTTATTGTCCCGCCCGGCAATCGCCCTGATCGCTACGCCAATCTTGCGAAACTGCTCAGGCGGCACGCTGTCGGGAAAAATGCGCAAGACGTTCAACACGCCGTTGTCTGCATCGCGCAGCAACAGCAGCAGCAAAGCCGGCCACACCGTGGACCCTGGCACCAACTGCACCAGTGCGCCTGGCGCCGGTTCGCCCATGCTCTGTTGTACCGTCAGGCGTAGCTCCCCGAGTCCAGAAATATCAAGCCGGCGCACGGTTCCGGACCCGGCCGCGGCGCGCCCGGCGGCCAGCGCGCCGAGCAGGCAGGCGCCAGCCAGCAGCGCGGGAAAATGGAAACGGCCGGGGCCGCCAAAAGCGAGCGCGCCGGCCGCACCGGCGCTGGCCATGGCCAGCATGGACAGGGAGCAACGCAACAGGCGCGACGGCTGGACGACGGCCGAAACCGCAATGGACATGGGAAAGGGGGACTGCGGAACGGTGCGGCTGCACCCGCCAATCGGGCGCCCACATCTAGGACAGATGCAGGCGCCGTTGGTTCATCGAACTACGACAAGATCTTAGGCCTTGCCGAACACCAGGGTGCCGTTGGTGCCGCCGAAGCCGAACGAGTTCTTGACGGCATAGTCGATCTTCATTTCCCGAGCCGTGTTGGCGCAGAAATCGAGATCGCAGGCAGGATCCTGGTTGAACAGGTTGATCGTCGGCGGCGAGATCTGGTGATGCATCGCCAGCACGGTAAACACCGCTTCCAGGCCGCCGGCGCCGCCCAGCAAATGGCCGGTCATCGACTTGGTCGAGTTGACCACCAGCTTGCCGGCATGCGCGCCGAAGGTCTTCTTGATGCCCTGCACTTCGGCCACGTCGCCCAGGGGCGTCGAGGTACCGTGCGCGTTGACATAATTGACCTGGTCCGCATTGACGCCCGCATTGCCCAGCGCCGACAGCATGCACTTGCTGGCGCCGCTGCCATCTTCGACCGGCGACGTCATGTGGTAGGCGTCGGCGCTCATGCCGAAGCCGAGCAGCTCGGCGTAGATGGTCGCGCCGCGTGCCTTGGCGTGCTCATACTCTTCGAGCACCATGACGCCGGCGCCCTCGCCCAGCACGAAGCCGTCGCGGTCGCGGTCCCACGGACGCGATGCGGTGGCCGGGTCGTCGTTGCGCGACGACAGTGCCTTGGCCGAGGCGAATCCGCCCAGGCCCAGCGGCGAGATGGTCGCTTCGGCGCCGCCGGCTATCATCACGTCGGCATCGCCGTATTCGATCAGGCGGCCGGCCATGCCGATGCTGTGCAAGCCGGTGGTGCAGGCGGTGACGATGGCCAGGTTGGGGCCGCGCATGCCGTACTTGATCGACAGGTTACCCGAGATCATGTTGATGATCGAGGCCGGTACGAAGAACGGCGAAATGCGGCGCGGGCCGCGCTTGGTGTAGTCTTCCTTGGTCTCTTCGATCAGCGGCAAGCCGCCGATGCCCGACCCAATGATGACGCCAATCCGGTCAGCGTTCGCTTCGGTCACTTCCAGGCCGCAGTCCTTCCACGCCTGGATGCCGGCAGCCATGCCGTAATGGATAAAACTATCCATATGGCGCGCATCTTTGCCGGAAATGTAATCCTCGATATTGAAGCCCTTGACCTCGCCCGCGAAATGGGTCAAGAACGGCAGGGCGTCGAATTTGGTGATGCTGGCAATGCCCGACTTGCCGGCCAGTGCCGCGCTCCACGTTTCGGCAATCGTATTGCCGATCGGTGAAACACAGCCCAGGCCGGTGATGACGACACGACGGTTGCGTGAACGGCTCAAGCGATTCTCCCGAAACAGTTTACAGCTTAGGCCTTGACGTGCGCCGTAGCGTAGTCGATGGCTTGTTTCACGGTGGTGATTTTTTCTGCCTGTTCGTCAGGGATTTCCATTTCGAATTCGTCTTCCAGGGCCATCACCAGCTCGACCGTGTCGAGCGAATCTGCGCCGAGGTCGTCAACGAACGAGGATTCGATTTTGATGTCTACTTCAGCAACGCCCAGTTGCTCAGCGACGATTTTTTTAACGCGTTGTTCGATATCCGACATGTTATGGCTCCATTGTGTGTGTTACGGAAAGTGCGCGCATTTTATCAGGTTTGCGCGCCGAAAAACTAATTTCAGTACCTGCTGCAAAAACCGCCGAAATTGGTGCTAACTCATCTTATTTGACTGCATTTCGGCTTGGTGGCCACGCGTATATACAGCTGCGCGCGGCCCGAAAACTTAATTCATGTACATCCCGCCGTTCACGTGCAAGGTCGTGCCCGTGATGTAGCCCGCTTGCGGGCCGGCCAGGAACGCCACTGCATGGGCAATATCCTCGGGCGCGCCGAGGCGCGCCAGCGGGATTTGCGTCAGCAGCGATGCATGCTGCTCGGCGCTCAGGGACTTGGTCATGTCGGTATCGATGAAGCCCGGGGCGATGCAATTGACGGTAATGTTGCGGCTGCCGATCTCGCGCGCCAGCGCCCGGCTCATGCCCGCCACGCCGGCCTTGGCCGCCGCGTAGTTCATTTGCCCGGCGTTGCCCGACGAACCGACCACCGACGTGATGTTGATGATACGCCCATGCTTGGCTTTCATCATGCCGCGCAACACCGCACGCGACAGGCGCCCGACCGCGGTCAGGTTGGTGGCGATCACGCTGTCCCATTCGTCATCCTTCATGCGCATGGCCAGCTGGTCGGCCGTGATGCCGGCGTTGTTGACCAGGATCGCCAGGCCGCCATAGCTTTTCTGCACGTCGTCGATGACGGCGGCGCAGCCGGCGCTGTCGGTCACGTTCAGGACCACGCCCTTGCCGCCGAAGTCGGCGAGATAGGCGGAGATGGCGGCCGCGCCCGCTTCCGTGGTGGCGGTGCCGACGACGATCGCGCCCTGGCGCGCCAGTTCGAGGGCGATCGCCTTGCCGATGCCGCGCGAGGCGCCGGTCACCAGCGCTACTTGTTTTTCCAGAGTCATTACAGTCCTTTTAATCAGCTCAAAGTGCTCAATACACGGTCCAGCGTTGCCTGGTCGACCAGCGCTTCGCCGACCAGGCGCGGATCGATCCGCTTGGCCATTCCCACCAGCACCTTGCTCGGCGCGCTCTCGAGCACCAGCTCGGTGCCGTCGGCGGCCAGCTTCTGCATCGTCTCGACCCAGCGCACCGGACCGGCGGCCTGGCGCACCAGCGCATCCTTGATCCGTGCCGGGTCGTTCAGGATAGCCACATCGACATTGTTGATCAAGGCGATTTGCGGCGCCGCGAAGTCCAGTCCCTGCATATACTCGCGCAAGCGGTCCGACGCCGGCTTCAGCAGCGACGAATGGAACGGCGCCGATACCGCCAGTTTCATGGCGCGCTTGGCGCCCTTGGCCTTGGCCAGTTCACAGGCACGCTCGACGGCGGCAGTGTGGCCGGCGATCACGATCTGGGTCGGCTCGTTGAAGTTGACCGCTTCGACCACGCTGCCAGGTTCCGCGGCGGCGGCCTCGAGGCAGACGGCGCGCACGTCGTCGGCGACCAGGCCCAGGATCACGGCCATGCCGCCCTGCCCCACCGGCACCGCTTCCTGCATCACCTTGGCACGAAAACGCACCAGCGGCACCGCATCCTTGAACGCGATCACGCCGGCGGCGACCAGCGCCGAATATTCGCCCACGCTGTGGCCGGCCACGACGCTCGGCGCCGGGCCGCCCGCGGCGATCCACGCGCGGTACACGGCCACGGACGCGGTCAGCATCACCGGCTGGGTGTTGGTGGTCAGGTCCAGGTCTTCCTTCGGGCCTGCGGCGATCATCTTGCCCAGGTCAAAGCCGAGCGCGTCGTTGGCTTCGGCGATGGTTTGCGCGACGACCGCGTTGCCGGCAAAACCGTTCAGCATGCCGATCGCCTGCGCGCCCTGGCCGGGAAATACGAATGCGAAATTACTCATGAGACTTCATCTCCACGTTTCTATAGTAGAACTCAATACCTAATTCTGAGCCAGGCTTACATTCTGGCAAGCACTGCGCCCCACGTAAAGCCGCCGCCCACGCCTTCCATCATGACCACGTCGCCCTTCTTGACGCGGCCATCGCGCACCGCGACGTCGAGCGCCAGCGGAATCGACGCGGCCGAGGTATTGCCGTGCTGGTCGACGGTAACGACCATCTTTTCCATCGGCATGTCGAGCTTCTTGGCGGTGCTCTTCATGATGCGGATATTGGCCTGGTGCGGAATCAGCCAGTCGATCTGGGCCGCCGTCATGCCGGCGTGCGCCAGCGCTTCGTTGGCCACCTGCTCGAGCACCGACACGGCCAGCTTGAACACTGCCGGGCCGTCCATGTACAGGAAGCCGGAACCGGCAATCGCGCCGCCGGCAAGATTGCCCGGCACGCTGAGGATGTCGGCGTGGCGCCCGTCGGCATGCAATTTGGTCGCCAGGATGCCCGGCTCGTCGGACGCGGTCAGCACGATCGCGCCGGCGCCGTCGCCAAACAGCACGCAGGTGGTGCGGTCATCGAAATTGAGGATGCGCGAAAACACTTCGGCGCCGATCACCAGCACGTTCTTGTGGGCGCCCGACTTGATGAAGGCGTCGGCCACCGACACGGCGTACACGAAGCCGCTGCACACGGCTTGCACGTCGAAGGCGGCGCTGTTGTTGTGCATGCCGAGCTTGCGCTGGACGATGCAGGCGGTGCTGGGGAAGCTGCCGTAGAAGTCGGGCGTCGAGCTGGCCACGATGACCAGGTCGATCTGCTCCGGCTGCAGCCCGGCCATCTCGAGCGCCTGGCGCGCTGCTGCCGCGGCCAGGTCGGACGAATGCTCGTCGACGGCGGCATAGTGACGCGCCGAAATGCCGCTGCGCGACACGATCCACTCGTCCGAGGTTTCAATGCCCTTGGCCGCCAGCTGCGCGGTCAGGTCTGCGTTGGTGACGCGCTGCTTGGGCAAGTAGCTGCCGGTGCCGATAATTTTGCTGTACAAAGTCATTGCTAGCCGTCCTACAGGGTTGGTGAGCCTGGCGCTTCCGTGTCAGGCGCGCGCGGCATCAGTTCGGCGATTTTTTCCGACAGATGCGCTTGCACATTATATTGGGCCGCGTCGAACGCGCGCTTGATTGCCCAGCCATACGAATACGCATCGGCGCCGCCATGGCTTTTGAACACCAGCCCGCGCAAACCGAGCAGGCTGGCGCCGTTGTAGCGCGATGGATTGACGAGGTCGCCGAAATTCTTCAGCGCGCCGCGCGCCAACAGCGCGCCCAGCATCGTCAGCGGCGTGCGCCGGAACTCGGTGTTGAGCGTGCTCTTGACCATGCGGCCCATGCCTTCGAGGGCCTTGATCGTCACATTGCCGACAAAACCGTCGCACACGACGACGTCGACCGTGCCCTTGAAGATATCGTTGCCCTCGACATTGCCGAAGAAATTGAGCACGCCGTTGGCCGCATCATCGTTCAGCAGCTTGGCGGTCGCCTTGACCACTTCGTTGCCCTTGATTTCTTCGGTGCCCACGTTGAGCAGGCCGATGCTGGGGCGCGCGATGCCTTCCATGGCCGTCACCAGCACCGAACCCATGATGGCGAACTGGTGCAAATGATGCGGCTCGCAGTCGACGTTGGCGCCCAGGTCCAGCATATAGGTCGGGCCGCCCTGCTGGTTCGGCAGGATCGAGCAGATGGCGGGACGGTCGACCCCGGCCATGGTCTTGAGCACATAGCGCGACACGGCCATCAAGGCGCCGGTATTGCCGGCCGAGACGCAGGCCTGGGCCTTGCCGTCCTTGACCAGCTCGATCGCGACGCGCATCGAGGAATCTTTTTTGCGGCGCAATGCCACTTCGATCGGATCGTCCATCGCGACCGTTTCGGAGGCGTGCACGACCGACAGGCGCGGATGGTCTTCGGCCTTGAGTTTTTTCAGTTCCGCGCGCACGACATCGTCGAGGCCGACCAGGATCAGCTCGGCTTCCGGTTCGCGAATAACGAAGGCAACGGCAGCGGGAATCGTGACCGAGGGGCCATGGTCGCCGCCCATGCAGTCAATGGAAATTTTAATGGTCATTTGGTAGGTTCGTACCGCGACTCGAACATCAGGGGCGGCAGGATGCGCTCTGTAAACGGGCGAATGCCAGCCAGAGTCTGCGAATTTCTAAATGACGGTGTGCAAAGTGCTTTTGCAGCCGAAGGCAAAGAAAAAGCGGCGCGACGCAGAAAATTACGTAGCACCGCTTTCATCTTACTCAAAGAGTAGACGTCGATTACTCGTCGTTCTTGGTCTTGAGAACTTTACGGCCACGGTAGAAACCGTTCGGGCTGATGTGGTGACGCAGATGCGTTTCACCGGTGGTAGGCTCGATACCCAGTTGCGGCGCGACCAGGAAGTCGTGCGAACGGTGCATGCCGCGCTTGGATGGGGATTTCTTATTCTGCTGAACTGCCATGATAACTCCTAATACATAAGTTCTAAAATTCTAACACAATCGACCAGCAAATACATGCGAATCGAGTATCCCAGCGGCAAATGAATTTCATTACCGACATGTTTTAACGCCTGTCTTACATTTACTGCAAAATGCCATACTCGACTACTACACGCGTTTGACACGTTTGTTACATGCTGCAAATTCGGTATTACTCGGCCGCCAAATTCTTCAGGCCGGCGAACGGCGACGGCTTCTCGCTGTTCAGCACGTCCAGCAATTTGCTGTCAGGGCAGACATCGTGCTTGGGCACTTGCGGCAAGGCCAGCAACGCTTCGTCTTCGATCAAATCACGCAAATCGCAGGTCCGGCTGCCGACAATGACGTCGATGCTTTCGTCGCCGAGCAACTCCTCGATCTCGTCGGCTTGCTCGTCATCCTTGCCCAGCATCAGCACGGTACCGGCATCCATCTCGAACGCATAGGGTGTCAGGCAACGCTGGCACATCAGCTGGACGGTGCCGGACACCGACAGCGTCAATTGCGGATAGCCCTGCATGCTGGTGGTGCCGTCCACGGCCCAGGCGATGTCGCCGGAGTGGTCCGCACTATCCTTGTTTAACCGGCTCATTTCAGCGACAGGCATGACGCCCTCGCGATGGCCGTTGCTTCGACAAAACTCAAAAGCGTCGATGACAAAAGCGCTCATTGCAGAAATTTTCCCCGGAAAACCTGCGATAATAGCAGGCTTATCGCTGTGCAGTCAAAGACTTACGGTGTTTTTTCACACTCAGGGCCGCAATGATACCAACTTCCACGACACCGCGCCTGATTCTTGCATCCAGTTCCGCTTACCGCCGCGAATTGCTGGGGCGATTGCAGCTGCCGTTCGACGTGATGGTGCCCGACATCGACGAAAGCGCCCTGCCCGGCGAAGCGCCCGAGGCCACCGCGCTGCGGCTGGCGCGCGCCAAGGCGCAGGCGGTGGCGCTGCGCGCGCCGGGCAGCATCGTGATCGGCTCCGACCAGGTCGCCACGCTGGACGGCGAGCAAATCGGCAAACCCGGCAACCACGCCAACGCGCTGGCCCAGCTGCAAAAGATGCGCGGACGCAGTGTCGTGTTCCACACCGCGCTGTGCCTGTGGGACGGGCGCGCTTGCGCACTGACCGGCGGCGCGCACCTGGAAAACATCCAGACCATCGTCACCTTCCGCGACCTGCCCGACGCCGAGCTGGATGCCTATTTGCGCATCGAGCAGCCGTATGACTGCGCCGGCAGCGCCAAGAATGAAGGCCTGGGCATCGCCATCCTCGAACGCATCGACAGCACCGACCCGAGCGCCCTGACCGGCCTGCCCCTGATCGCCCTGACCGGCATGCTGCGCAAGGCCGGCTTCCACTTTTTCAGCAAGGCACAACATTCATGACCGGTACCCTTTACCTGATTCCCAACACGCTGGGTCCGACCGACGCCGTCCCCGGCGCGCTGGCGCACATCATTCCCGAACACGTGCAGGCGATCACGGCGCGGCTCGATTACTTCGTCGCCGAACACGCCAAGTCCGCGCGCGGCTTTTTGAAACTGATCGCGATCGGCCACCCGCTGGCCAGGCCGCTGCAAGAGATCGAGATCGCCGAGCTGAACGTCAACACGCCGGCGGCGGCGCTGGCCGGCCTGCTCGCACCGCTGCTGGCCGGACGCGACGCCGGCCTGGTGTCCGAAGCGGGCGTGCCGGCGGTGGCCGATCCCGGCGCCGACCTGGTGCGCCTGGCGCATCAGCACGGCATCACGGTCAAGCCGCTGGTGGGGCCGTCGTCGCTGCTGCTGGCGGTCATGGCCAGCGGCTTGAACGGACAGAGCTTCGCCTTCAACGGCTACCTGCCGACCGATGCGGCGCTGCGCCTGAAACGCATCAAGGAGCTGGAGAACCGCTCGCGCAGCGACAAGCAGACCCAGTTGCTGATCGAGACGCCGTACCGCAATGGCGCCATGCTCGAAGCCCTGGTGGGCGGCTGCCAGCAAAGCACCCTGCTGTGCGTGGCCACCGACCTGAGCCTGCCGAGCGAATCGATCCGCACGCTCAGCGGCGCCAAATGGAAGGCGCTGCTGGCGTCCGGCAAGGCGCCGGACTTCCACAAGAAGCCAACCGTGTTCCTGCTGCTGGCGCAATAACGTCGCCCGCAGCCGGTACTAGGACGCGTACTGCAACGCCAGCCTGATCATGTTGATGATGAGGACCGCCACCATCCAGCCACCGAAGCCGAGGCCGCCTTCGCTATCCCTGGACGGCGCGACCGGCTTGGCCTTGCGTTCGAACACCAGCATGCGCCGCCAGCCGGGAATTTGCTCATCCAGTTCGCGCCAGCGGGGGATATTGCCGACATCGGTGACCAGCTCCAGCCACATGGGAAAGCGCGCCTCGAGCAACGCCACATGACGCATGCCGTGTGCCAGCACGCCAATGTCCGGTGGCGCGGCCACGCGCAAACGGGCCACGACCTGGCCCAGTTCCATCAGTTCGACGATGGGCAGGGTATCGAACATGGTGCGTTCGTCGATCGCCTGCGACAGGCGCGCGCCGTCCTCGCCAAATGCGCATAGCAGGCGCCGGTCGTCGCGCCATGCGAAGGCCTTGACCGCGGCCACCAGCAGGATCTCATGGCCCGGCTTCCAGCCCGCTGCAAGCAGATGCGCGACGCGCCCTTCAAACAGCCGGCGCGCGCCGATATGGAGCAGCGCCGGGTCGTCCAGCGCGCGCGCCAGCACGGCGGCGCACAGCGGAAGATCGGGCACGATCGCGCCCTGCAACATCGCGTTGAATTCGCGCACGAACGCGGCAAATACGGCGCTGGCGAGCGCGTGCGGATCGACCTGCGATTGCGTCCGCTTCGGAAAAAGCGCAGCCGCCGGCGCGACCGGCGGCACGGCCTTGCCCAGCGTGACCGGCACACTTTCCACGTCAAATTGCGCCACCTCTGCCGGCACGGCCGCGCTGGCCTGGTGCCTGGCCCATTGCATGCTCATCTCATAGGCTTGGCGCAGCTGCTGGAAGCCGGCCGCGTCATGCTCCTGGTCGATCAGCTTCAATTCGCGCGCGTAGGCCCGCCGGATATCGGATGCGGGCGCATCCTGGCCGAGGCCAAGCCGCGCGAAGTAAGGAAGAATGTAGCTCATGCTCAGCCCTCGTTCACAAGTTCAGGCGCCAGCACCGGCGTGCTCTCGATCGCGTCCAGAACACGCAGCAAGGCTTTGCAGGCCAGCTCGCACTGGCGCCGATCCTGGGACGCCAGCGCGCTTTCAAATTGCAATAGCTGCGTACCGAGGGCCTCGCGCGCGTCGCCGCGCAACTGCTGGTACAGGCGGTCGCCGCGCGCCACCGCCGTGCGAAATTCGATCCGGTCGCGCGGGTGAATTTTCAGGTCCGCCAGCGAGGCCAGGCGCTCGGCGATTTCCGCCTTACTCAACACGCCAGGATTGTCTTCGATTACCAGCGAGCGGGTTTCGCCGGTACGGAGCACGGTCGCCTCCACCTGCAGGATGCCGTTGACATCGTAGGTGAAGCGCACCTCGACGCCGCATTCGTGGCGCAGGCCGCGCGGCAGCGCCACATGCAGCGCCCCCAGCACGATGTTCTCGTCGGCCCGGCGCGATTCTCCCTGGTATACGTGGATATCGAGGTATTGCTGGTAATCGGAAACGGGGGCGTAATGCTTGACACGGCTGATCGGCACCATGCTGTTGCGTTCGATAATCGGATCGAAATGCCCATGCGAATAGGTCTGTTCATCCATCTTGACCGACACATCGATGCCCAGCGAATACGGCGCGACGTCGGTCATGACCACGTCATCGAGCGCCGCATCGTTGCCGCACAGGCCGGCCTGGACGGCCGCGCCCAGCGCCACCACCTCGTCGGGATTAATACCGCAGGCCGGTGGCCGGCCGAACATGGCCTCGACCATGCGGCGCACCACCGGCATGCGGGTCGCGCCGCCGGCCAGCACGATATTGTCGAGCTCATCGCAGCCCATGCCGGCGTCGCGCAAGGCCCGGTCGACCGGCGCGCGCAGGCGTGCCAGCAGGGGTGCGCAGGCTTGCGCGAGCATGGCCTGGTCGAGCGCCATCTCGAAATCGGCCTTGCCGGCGCTGACCCGCACCACGGTGCGCGGCGCATCGCTGAGCGCGCGCTTGGCCAGCTCCATTTGCGCGCCCAGGCGCTGCATGAAGGCCGGCTCCTTGCGGTAGCTCGGCGCCAGCTTGTGCGTGGCGAAGAACAGGTCGACCAGACAGGCGACAAAATCCTCGCCGCCGAGGAAATTGTCGCCGCCCGAAGCGCGCACCTCCATCACGTTCTCGAACAGGTCGAGCACCGACACATCGAAGGTGCCGCCACCGAGGTCGAACACGAGGAACTTGCTTTCGCGGTCGCGCAGGTGGATGCCGTAGGCCAGCGCGGCGGCCGTCGGTTCATTCAGCAGGCGCTCGACCGTCAGGCCGGCCAGCTGGCCGGCGGCGCGGGTCGCCTTGCGCTGGGCATCGGAAAAGTACGCCGGGACGGTGATGATGGCCTCGGTGACCGGCATGCCGAGCGCTGCTTCGGCGTCTTCCTTGAGCGCGCGCAGCACCAGCGCCGACAACTCCTCCGGGCGGAAGCTGCGCGTGCCCAGCGGGATCGCCTTGGCGCTGCCCATGTGGCGCTTGAACAGCGCCGCACTGTGCGCCGGATGGGTCTGCAGCCGATCACGCGCGGCGCGCCCGACCAGCACCGTACCATCATCGTCGATGCTGACGCAGGACGGCGTCATGACCTCGCCCAGGCTGTTCGGAATCAATCGCGGCGCGCCGTCCTGCCAGACAGCGATCAGGCTGTTGGTGGTCCCCAGGTCGATCCCTACAATCATGCTCATCCCTCGATCCGCAAAGGCGGAATCATACATGGTCAATTCACAACAGACTGAAAAATTGTCAGCGCGGCAGCACTGGTGCTATCCTGCATCTCCTCAGACACCACCCAGATCCTCCCGGCATGCTAAGACCATCGACTTCCGCCCCGGCCAAACTGCCGACGCTGACCTACCGCAAGCCGCAGCTGGGGCGCGACTACTGGGTCTGCGACGACTTCCTGCCGAATGCGGTCGAGATATCGCAGCGCTGCTACGCGCAGACCGAATGGGAGATGGGCGCGCCGTACCGGCCCGAACCGTGGCCCGGCATGCGCAGTCCGAACGCGCTGACGGCAGACGAAATCGCCTATGTCGAAAGCTGGGTGCGCAAAGTGACCGGGTCCAAGCGGCTGTGGCAGGAAGCGACGCCCGAAGGCAGCACACTGAACCACAACTACGTGCAACTGGTGGGCATGCCCGATTCCGGCGCACGCCCGCACACCGATTCGCGCAAGCTGTGCCGCTACGCCTGCGTGATCTATCTGACGCCGGACCCGGATCCGGCCTGCGGCACCTCGTTTTACCGGTTGCGCTACCCGAACGGCACGCTGGGCGGCAACATCTGCAGCCCGCCGCATGCCAACCTGCGCGAGGCGCTGGGGGTGAAGGGCTTGCCGCTCGAAGCATGGCAGGAAGAAGTCCGCGTCGACAACAAGTTCAACCGCATCCTGCTCTACCGCGGCAACCTGGTGCATTCGGCCAGTTCCTACTTCGGCTTCGAGCACCATGAAAAGCGCATGACCATCGTCTTTTTCTGGATGGCTTAAGCGCGACAATATTTTTAAATCGGGGTCAGACCTTAATGGCGTTAAGTTAAGCCCTTGTCATTAGTTTCTTATAGGGGTAGCGCTGCGCTTTTGCCTTTACGACCCGATCAAATTTCCGATCGGGTCGGTACTCCTTCAGATCAAGCACCAGT
>JANYGW010000114.1 GCA_025359245.1 Massilia sp. | reverse complement strand
CACGACGACCGCCAAGACCGACGACGAAGCGAAAGCTCTGCTCGCCGCCTTCAAATTCCCGTTCAGAAACTGAGATCATGGCAAAACTAGCACTGATTAACCGCGAACAGAAGCGTGCAGACCTGGTGGCAAAATTCGCCCCTAAGCGTGCAGCTCTGAAAGCCATCATCGATGACCAGTCGAAGACGGAAGAAGAACGTTATGAAGCCCGTCTGAAGTTGCAGGCTCTGCCTCGCAACTCGGCACCGACCCGCCAGCGTAACCGCTGCGCCGTCACTGGCCGTCCGCGTGGCACATTCCGTAAATTCGGTCTGGGTCGCATCAAGCTCCGTGAATTCGCCATGCGTGGTGAAATTCCGGGTATGACTAAAGCAAGCTGGTAATAGGAGAATATGCAATGAGTATGAGCGATCCTATCGCCGATATGCTGACCCGCATTCGCAATGCACAAGGCGTTCAAAAAACGACCGTGGCCATGCCATCGTCGAAAGTCAAAGTAGCGATTGCTGTCGTCCTCAAGGACGAGGGTTACATTGAAGATTTCGCCGTCACCGCAGCTGGTGGCAAGGCGGAACTGAAGATCGGTTTGAAGTATTACGTTGGCCGTCCGGTCATCGAGCGCTTAGAGCGCGTCTCCCGTCCAGGGCTGCGCGTGTACAAGGGCAAAGATGATATTCCTACCGTCATGAACGGCCTGGGTGTGGCGATTGTGTCGACCCCGCAAGGCGTCATGACTGACCGCAAAGCACGCGCCACCGGTGTCGGCGGCGAAGTTATTTGCTACGTGGCTTAAGGAGTATCGACAATGTCCCGAGTAGCTAAAATGCCGATCGCTGTCCCAGCTGGCGCCGATGTGGCGATCACTGCAGCAGCGATCACCGTCAAGGGCCCGTTGGGCTCGCTGACCCAGAACCTGAATGGCCTGGTTAAAGTAGAAAACAATGGCGGCACCCTGACGTTTGACGTAGTCAACGACAGCCGTGAGTCGAACGCGATGTCCGGCACCTTGCGTGCCCTGGTCAACAATATGGTGACCGGCGTGACCAAAGGCTTCGAGAAGAAGCTGTCCCTGGTGGGCGTGGGCTACAAAGCCTCGGCCGCCGGCGACAAGCTGAACCTCTCGCTGGGTTTCTCGCACCCGGTTGTGCACGCGATGCCAGCCGGCGTGACCGTGGCCACCCCAACCCCGACCGAAATCATCATCAAGGGTATCGATCGTCAACAGGTTGGTCAGGTCGCTGCTGAAGTGCGCGCTTACCGCTCCCCTGAGCCTTACAAAGGCAAGGGCGTCCGCTATGTGGACGAAGTGGTTAAGCTTAAAGAAACCAAGAAGAAATAAGGCTGACCATGGACAAGAAAGAATCACGTCTGCGTCGTGGACGCCAGACCCGCATCAAGATCGCGGAGCTGAAAGTAAATCGCCTGTCGGTGCACCGCACCAACCTGCATATTTACGCCAACCTGATCAGCCCGGACGCGAAGGTCCTCGTTTCGGCCTCGACCGCCGAAGCCGAAGTTCGCGCCGCACTGGCAGGCCAGTCCGGCAAGGGTGGCAATGCTGCCGCTGCCGCGCTGGTAGGCAAGCGCGTCGCCGAGAAAGCACTGAAAGCAGGGATTACCGAAGTTGCGTTTGACCGCTCCGGTTTCCGTTACCACGGCCGTGTGAAGGCGTTGGCTGAAGCCGCGCGTGAAGCCGGTCTGAAGTTCTAAGGAAGAATCGTCATGGCAAAAATGCAAGCAAAAATGCAAAGCGACAAGCCGGATGATGGCATGCGCGAGAAAATGATCGCGATCAACCGCGTGACCAAAGTGGTCAAGGGTGGTCGTATCATGGGCTTCGCCGCACTGACCGTCGTCGGCGATGGCGACGGCCGCATCGGCATGGGCAAGGGCAAATCGAAAGAAGTGCCAGTGGGCGTGCAGAAGGCAATGGAAGAAGCCCGTCGTAACCTGATCAAGGTTCCCCTCAAGAACGGTACGATCCACCACAACGTGACCGGCCAGCACGGCGCATCGAAAGTCATCATGATGCCCGCCAAGCCAGGTACCGGCGTGATCGCCGGCGGCGCCATGCGCGCCATCTTCGAAGTAATGGGCGTGACCGATATCGTGGCGAAATCCACGGGCTCGTCGAACCCTTACAACCTGGTGCGCGCCACGCTGAACGGTCTGTCGAAAATGAGTACTGCTTCCGACATCGCCGCCAAGCGCGGCAAGTCGGTCGAAGAGATTCTGGGCTAAGAGGAAAATCATGGCAAACACCATCAAAGTACAATTGGTCAAGGGTTTGATCGGCACGCGGCAAGACCACCGTGCCACCGTTCGTGGCCTGGGCCTGCGTCGTGTTAACTCGGTTTGCGAGTTAGAGGACACCCCATCGGTTCGCGGCATGATCAGCAAAGTCTCGTACCTCGTTAAAGTTGTCGCGTAAGCCCTCGGGCTTGCGTAACGGAGAAATCATGGAATTGAACACAATCCAACCAGCCGAAGGCGCCAAGCACTACAAGCGTCGCGTCGGTCGTGGTATCGGTTCGGGCATCGGTAAAACCGCTGGCCGTGGCCACAAGGGTCAAAAATCGCGTTCGGGCGGCTTCCATAAAGTCGGTTTCGAAGGCGGTCAGATGCCTCTGCAACGCCGTCTGCCTAAGCGTGGTTTCAAGTCGCTCAATGCAACGTTCAAAGCCGAAGTGCGTTTGTCGGACCTGAACAACCTGCCTGTCGGCGATGTCGACATCCTGGTTCTGAAGCAAGCTGGCATTCTGCAAGTCCTGGCGCGCGATGTGCGCGTGATCCTGTCCGGCGAAGTCACCAAAGCGGTGAACCTCAAGGGCTTGAAAGTGACTGCAGGCGCGAAAGCGGCCATCGAAGCAGCTGGCGGCACGGTAGCTTAAGTTGCAGGCAAATAGCTTGATCGGAGCAAAAATTGGCGACTAATTCACAACTGAGTAAAAGTGCAGCTGCCGGTTTTCCCTGGGCTCGTCTCTGGTTTTTGCTTGGCGCCTTGGTCGTGTATCGGATCGGTGCTCACATCCCTGTTCCAGGGATTGACCCGGCCCAGCTGACCAAGCTGTTCAACCAGAATTCGGGCGGCATCCTGGGCATGTTCAACATGTTCTCGGGTGGCGCACTGCAGCGTTTTGCGGTATTCGCACTGGGTATCACGCCGTACATTTCGGCCTCGATCATCATGCAGCTCGGCTCGATCGTATCGCCGCAGCTGGAAGCGTTGAAGAAAGAGGGCGAGTCGGGCCGTCGGAAGATCACGCAGTACACCCGGTATTTCACGGTGGTGCTGGCGGTATTCCAGGCACTGGCGATCGCCACCGGGCTGGAATCGCAGCCGGGTCTGGTCATCGATCCGGGCATGATGTTCCGCTTCGTGACCGTCGTGACCTTGTTGACCGGTACCATGTTCCTGATGTGGCTGGGCGAACAGATCACCGAGCGCGGCCTGGGCAACGGCATTTCGATCATTATTTTTGCCGGTATCGCAGCGGGTCTGCCAGCCGGGATGGCGAATTTGTTCTCCCTGGTGTCGACCGGTTCGATCAGCAGCCTGGCAGCGATCTTCATCGTGGTCCTGATTGCAGCGGTAACGTATTTTGTCGTATTCGTCGAACGCGGCCAGCGCAAGATCCTGGTCAACTATGCGAAGAAGCAAGTAGGCAACAAAATCTACGGTGGCCAAACCAGCCACCTGCCTTTGAAGCTGAACATGGCCGGTGTGATTCCGCCTATCTTCGCATCGTCGATCATCTTGTTCCCGGCTACGATCGTGGACTGGTTCACCAAGGGCAAGGACGCATCGTCCCCGGTGGTCGGTTTCCTGAAAGACTTGGCAGCATCGATGGGGCCCGGCGAGCCCATCCATGCGCTGTTGTATGCAGTGGCAATCATCTTCTTCTGTTTCTTCTATACGGCGCTGGTATTCAACAGCAAGGAAACAGCGGATAACTTGAAGAAAAGCGGTGCCTTCGTCCCGGGGATTCGTCCTGGTGACCAGACTGCCCGCTACATCGACAAGATCCTGATGCGCTTGACACTGGCCGGTGCGGTCTACATCACCTTGGTGTGTTTGTTGCCGGAATTTATGCAAGCCCAATGGAAGGTCCCATTCTATTTTGGTGGTACTTCCCTGTTGATTATTGTGGTTGTCACCATGGACTTCATGGCTCAAGTACAAAACTACGTCATGTCGCAGCAATATGAATCGCTGCTGCGCAAGGCAAATTTCAAGGGCGGAATTCCGACGCGATAAGCGCCC
The DNA here is from genome assembly GCA_025359245.1 of Massilia sp. Taxonomy (GTDB): domain Bacteria; phylum Pseudomonadota; class Gammaproteobacteria; order Burkholderiales; family Burkholderiaceae_D; genus Telluria_A. The sequence goes on along the minus strand of JANYGW010000114.1, from coordinate 30,942 downwards.
AGGAGTGCACAGACCGAATGGCAAAAGACGACGTCATACAAATGCAGGGCGAGATTCTTGAGAATCTGCCAAATGCAACGTTTCGAGTAAAGCTGGAAAACGGCCACGTGGTGCTCGGCCACATCTCGGGTAAAATGCGGATGAACTATATCCGCATTCTTCCCGGCGACAAAGTGACGGTGGAGTTGACGCCGTACGATTTGAGCCGGGCCCGTATTGTGTTCCGGACCAAGTAGAACAATTTTAAGTAGTTGAACCAATCCAAGAGAGTGCAAATATGAAAGTTCTCGCATCAGTCAAGCGGATCTGCCGCAACTGCAAGATCATCAAGCGCAAAGGCGTTGTCCGCGTAATCTGCGTGGAACCGCGTCACAAACAGCGTCAAGGTTAATTTAACGTTATTTATTGAGGAATAACGAATGGCACGTATTGCAGGGGTTAATATCCCAAATCATCAGCACACCGTCATTGGCTTAACCGCCATTTATGGTGTTGGCCGCCCACGCGCACAGAAAATCTGCGCAACGACGGGTGTAGCGACCAATAAAAAGGTCAAGGATCTCGACGATTCCGAACTGGAAAAACTGCGTGAAGCAGTTGGCACGTTCGTGGTTGAAGGCGATCTGCGCCGTGAACTGTCCATGAACATCAAGCGTTTGATGGATCTGGGTTGCTACCGCGGCATGCGTCACCGTAAGGGTCTCCCTTGCCGTGGTCAGCGTACCCGCACCAATGCCCGTACTCGCAAGGGTCCGCGCAAGGCCGCACAATCGCTTAAGAAATAACTAGGAAACGACTATGGCTAAGCAACAGAGCAGCGCCGCAGCAGCACGCGTCCGCAAAAAGGTTAAGAAGAACGTCGCCGAGGGCATCGCCCACGTGCACGCCTCTTTCAACAACACCATCATCACGATCACCGATCGCCAGGGCAATGCCCTGTCGTGGGCGACGTCCGGCGGTGCTGGCTTCAAGGGTTCGCGCAAATCGACCCCCTTCGCAGCGCAGGTTGCGGCTGAAGCAGCAGGCAAGGTCGCTGTCGAGTGTGGCGTGAAGAACTTGGAAGTACGCATCAAGGGCCCAGGTCCTGGTCGTGAATCCGCAGTTCGCGCTTTGAACAACCTGGGTATCAAGATCACCGAAATCCAGGACGTGACGCCAGTGCCGCACAACGGCTGCCGTCCACCGAAGCGCAGGCGCATCTAATCGCGGGACAGGGCATGGTTCATCGCCGTTGCCCTGTCCTCGACTGATTTGCAGTTCGGGGTTGTTCTTACGACCTTGAAGAAGTTAGTGAAAAAGATTGCCGGCGCAGTCCCGAAAGGGTACACTGCCCGGCTGTTCTTGCCTGCCATGTTCGCATGCGCGGGTTTTCTTGTTAGCCACCGTCCGCTTGAAAGCGAAGCTGGACTAACGCCTGCCTCACCAAAGGGTGTCGCCGGGGCGTCATAAAAAAGGAAATATTGTGGCACGTTATATTGGACCTAAAGCAAAACTGTCCCGCCGTGAAGGTACGGACCTGTTCCTCAAGAGCGCACGCCGCTCCCTCGATTCGAAATGCAAACTGGACGTCAAGCCAGGCCAGCACGGTGTCAAATCCGGTGCGCGTACCTCGGACTACGGCAACCAGCTGCGCGAAAAGCAAAAAGTCAAGCGCATGTACGGCATCCTGGAGCGTCAGTTCCGCCGCTACTTCGCCGAAGCTAACCGTCGCAAGGGCAACACCGGCGAAGCGCTGCTGCGTTTGCTGGAAGCGCGTCTCGACAACGTTTGCTACCGTATGGGCTTTGGCTCGACCCGCGCCGAAGCGCGCCAGCTGGTCAGCCACAAAGCATTCACGGTCAACGGCAACGTTGTGAACATCGCTTCGTACGCAGTGCGTACCGGTGACGTCATCGCAGTTCGTGAGAAGTCGAAGAAACAAGTACGTATCGTCGAAGCGCTGTCGCTGGCCGAACAAATCGGCATGCCTAGCTGGGTTTCGGTTGATGCCAAGAAAATGGAAGGCACGTTCCGTAGCTTCCCAGAGCGTAACGAAATCGCTAACGACGTCAACGAATCGCTGATCGTCGAGCTGTACAGCCGTTAATGGTCGCGTCCCGTTAGCGCGGGATGCACCCACGTCAAGCACCCGCTCTCGCGGGTGCGCAGTCCCCGCGAAAGCGGGGATCCAATTTCTCCCGCGTCAGCGGGAATTTTAATTTCCATCAGCCTTATCGGTGTAATGAGCCGAGGGTATTGAAAAGGACATTTCATGCAAAACAGTTTGTTGAAGCCACGTATTATCGATGTTGAAGCCCTCGGCGCCGGTCACGCAAAAGTCGTGATGGAGCCGTTCGAGCGTGGCTATGGCCACACATTGGGTAATGCGCTGCGCCGCGTCCTGCTGTCGTCGATGGTCGGCTACGCGCCAACCGAAGTGACGATCGCCGGCGTCGTCCACGAATACTCGTCGCTCGATGGCGTGCAAGAAGACGTCGTCGACCTGCTGCTGAACCTGAAGGGCGTTGTGTTCAAAGTGCACAACCGCGATTCGGTCACGCTGACCCTGAAAAAGGAAGGCGAAGGCGCGATCCTGGCATCGGACATCGACCTGCCGCATGACGTCGAACTGATCAACCCGGACCACGTGATCGCTCACCTGACCGCCGGTGGCAAGCTGGACATGCAGATCAAGGTCGAAAAAGGCCGTGGCTACGTTCCTGGCAACGTGCGCCGCCTGTCGGAAGACACCAACAAGACGATCGGCCGCATCATCCTGGACGCCTCGTTCTCGCCGGTGCGCCGCGTGTCGTACTTCGTTGAATCGGCCCGCGTCGAACAGCGTACCGATCTGGACAAGCTGGTCATCAACATCGAAACCAACGGCGTGATCACGCCGGAAGAAGCGATCCGCCAGTCGGCCCGCGTGCTGGTCGATCAGTTGAATGTGTTCGCTGCACTGGAAGGCACGGAAGCGGCCGCCGAAGCGCCATCGCGCGCGCCGCTGGTCGATCCGATCCTGCTGCGTCCGGTCGACGACCTGGAACTGACCGTCCGTTCGGCCAACTGCCTGAAAGCAGAAAACATCTACTACATTGGCGACCTGATCCAGCGTTCGGAAAACGAACTGCTCAAGACGCCAAACCTGGGCCGCAAGTCCCTGAACGAAATCAAGGAAGTGCTCGCTTCGCGCGGCTTGACCCTGGGTATGAAGCTCGAGAACTGGCCGCCTGCAGGCCTCGAGAAGTAAGATTTTCTGTACCGGCCGGGGCAAGGTGCCCCGGTTGTTAACTTTTATACTAACCGGCCCGCGTACTATACATTTTTGTATAAGCGATCGAAGAGCTGGATTTAAACAACTCGAAAGGAATTACCATGCGTCACCGTCACGGCCTTCGCAAGCTGAATCGTACCTCGTCCCACCGCCTGGCTATGCTGCGCAACATGACCGTTTCCCTGCTGCGTCATGAAGCCATCAAAACGACCGTTCCTAAAGCTAAGGAACTGCGCAAAGTGATCGAGCCGATCCTGACCATGGGCAAGACCGACACCCTGGCCAACAAGCGCCTGGCATTTGCTCGCCTGCGCGACCGCGAAATGGTGTTGAAGCTGTTCGCTGAACTCGGCCCACGTTACGCAAACCGCAATGGCGGCTACCTGCGTATTCTGAAAATGGGTTTCCGCGTTGGCGACAATGCGCCTATGTGCTACGTTGAACTGATGGACCGTCCAGAAGTCACCGAAGTGGACGATGCAGTCGAGGCGTAATTAGCCCCGCACTGCAACTGAAAAGCCCGATGCCTGCATCGGGCTTTTTGCTTTTGGTCGCGCCGCGTTACAAGGTGGCGTCGAAGAAGGCCACCAGTTCATCGGCGATGCGGCGATGAATGGCTGGGCGGTCGACGCCGGGCGCATCGACGCACAAGTGGGGCGCCTCGGCCAGCAGCTCCGGCGTGCACGGCGCCAGGAACACATAATGGCCGCCGGGGACGAAGTTGACCGCGACCGGCTTCGGCAGCGAGGCCGCCACGTTGCTGGCGTTCCAGATGTTCTGCACATGGCGGTCGTCCTGCGCGCCGTACATGCGGATCGGGATGTGCACGCCGGCCAGGCCGGCCTTGTCGAACAGGATTGCGGCAGGCGCCATGACGACCGCTGCCTTGATCCGCGTCTCGCGCGGCACGCTCCTGTCGTGGCGGGTGATGCGCGGCAGGATGCGCCACACCAGGGTAGGGCAGAATTCGTCGTCCTCGCTCGCATGCGCCTTGCAATGGGTCTGCCAGCGCCCGAAGTCCGGACGCGCGCCGGCCATCACCAGCGTCGTGTAGCCGCCGGCCGAGAAGCCGAGCATGCCGATCCGGTTCGGGTCGATCGCCGCCGCGGTCAAAGGATCGGCCAGCACCGTATCGAGCGCCGCCCTGGCCTGCAGCGGCCGCCCGATCAGCTGGACATCGGTGCCGCGGCCTTGCGGCTGGTCGTAGCTGTCGCCCCAGTGGCGCGGCGCCAGCACCACATAGCCGTGGCGCGCCAGGTGCTCGGCCCAGTCGCGCTGGTTGCGCTCGGAGCCGCCGCTGCCATGCGAGAACAGCACCAGCGGAAAGCGCCCGGTGGCCAGCGGCGCATTCTCGCCCGCCGCGCGGGCCGGGTACCACAGCGCCATCGGAAATGGCTCGGCGCCGGCGGCATGCATGGCGCGTTTGCCGACCGGGTAGTCGGCCGCCATGGCCGGGCCGCACAACAGCGCCAGCATTAACAGGCGCAGCGCGAAGGCAGGAAGTTGCATGGTCGTCCTTTCAAGAAGATGGAGCTGCCCATGGTGGCAAATCGATCACGCCCTGTCCGCTGCCGTGCGACCAAATGGCGCTTGGCGTGCGCCAAGCCGCGCCGGACCGGATCGGAAGTGCCGGCAGCGGCCCTGGTTAAGCTTCCCATCAGGCGGGATTTGATGCGCGGGTGTACTATTCTGCTTCGCCAAGCGAAAGGAAGTCATGTCCCGTTCTACCCTCCAGGCCGCGCTCGCGTGGCTGTTGCTCGCTTGTTCGATCCTGTTTGGCGCCGCCGCGCGCGCCGCCGACGACTATCTCGAACCGGACGCCGCCTTCAAGTTTTCGGCCCGCATGCGCGACCCGCAAACCGTCGCCGTCACCTACGACATCGCCGACGGCTACTATATGTACCGCGAGCGCTTCAAATTCAAGGCGGCCGGCGCCACGCTGGGCGCGCCGCAGATACCGCCGGGTAAAGTCAAGTTCGACGAGACGTTCCAGAAGAACGTGGAAACCTACCGCCACACGGTGACGATCACGATTCCGGTGCGCGTCGACGGCATGTTCACGCTGACCGCCACTGGCCAGGGCTGCGCCGACGCCGGCCTGTGCTACGCGCCGCAGGATTCCACTGCGCGCCTGGTGGGCGCCGCCGGCGACGGCCAGCCGGCGCCGGCGCCAGCCGCTGCGGCCGATCCTGGCGCGGCCGAGTCGCTGCTCGGCGGCGGCAAGCTGTGGCTGATCGTGCCCGCCTTCATCGTGTTTGGCCTGGGCCTGTCGTTCACCCCTTGCGTGCTGCCGATGGTGCCCATCCTGGCCTCGATCATCGTCGGCGAAGGCACGACGGTGACGCGCGCGCGCGGCTTCACACTGGCCGCCGCCTACGCGCTCGGCATGGCGATGGTCTACACGGCGCTCGGCGTCGGCGCCGGCCTGATCGGCGAGGGCTTGTCCGCCTCGCTGCAGAACCCGTGGGTGCTGGGCACGATCGGCGTGCTGATCGTGGCGATGTCGCTGTCGATGTTCGGCTTCTACGAACTGCAGCTGCCGTCGGCGCTGCAAACCCGGTTGGTCGGCGTATCCGGCCGCCAGGCTGCGGGCAAGCTGTTCGGCGTGTTCGTGATGGGCGCCATTTCGGCCCTGATCATCGGGCCCTGCGTGGCCGCGCCGCTGGCCGGCGCCCTCACTTTCATCGGGCATACCCGCAATGCCGTACTGGGCGGCGCCGCGCTGTTCGCGCTGGCGGCCGGCATGAGCATTCCCTTGCTGCTGGTCGGGCTGTCGGCCGGTTCGCTGCTGCCGCATGCCGGCGCCTGGATGAACGGCGTCAAGCGCTTCTTTGGCGTGCTGATGCTGGGCATGGCGATCTGGCTGGTGTCGCCGGTGCTGCCGCCGCTGGTGCAGATGCTGGCCTGGAGCGCGCTGGCGCTGCCCTACGCCATCTACCTGTTGCGCAGCTCGCGGCACTGGCTGGCGATGACGGTGGCCGCCTTGTTTGCGCTGCTCGGCGCGGCCGAGCTGACCGGCGTGGCCACCGGCGGGCGCGATGCGCTGGCGCCGCTGGCCCACCTTGGCACGCAACAGCACGGCCTGGGCTTCACCCGGATCAAGACCGTGGCCCAGCTCGACGCCGCGCTGGCCGCCACCGGCGGCAAGACGGTGCTGCTCGACTTCTACGCCGACTGGTGCGTGTCGTGCAAGGAGATGGAAAAGCTGACGTTCATCGATGCGCGCGTCAAGGACCGGCTGGCCGGCACGCTGCTGCTGCAGGTCGACGTGACCGCCAACGACGCCGACGACAAGGCGATGCTCAAACGCTTCGGGCTGTTCGGGCCGCCCGGCATCATCCTGTTCGACAGCCATGGTGCCGAGATCGCCGGCGGCCGGGTGATCGGCTACCAGAATCCGGACGCGTTCAGTGCGTCGCTGCTGAAGCTGAAATAGAGAAGGGGGCCGCGGCCCCCTTTGCTTCGTTGCGCCGCGCCCCTGCTAGGACGCGTGGACGTCGCTTTCAATGCCCAGCAACTGGTCGAGCCGGCCACTGAGGCTGAGCGCCATTTCGCGGCCCTTGGCCTTGAGCACCGCTTCCAGGTAGACGTCGCGCAGTTCGCGGAAGTCGTCGATGTTGGCGCATTTTTCCACTTTCAGCTGCAGCATCATGCCGCGCAGGCCGAGCGTGCTCTTGATGGTCTGGGTATAAAACTCCTGCAGCGCCATATGCCGTTCGGCCACCGACTGCTCCTGCGCCTGGATCGAGGCCGGTCCTTCCCGGTCCTGGGCCAGCTCTTCCTCGTGCTCATGGTGCAGGCGCGCGCTCGCTTCGCGCCGCGCCACCTGGCGCGCCCGCGCGGTCAGCACCGGTTTGTGCACGCTGGGCGCCACTTCCGGCACCGGCTCCGGCTCGCCGTCGTCGACCAGCGCGATGTAGGCGTCGTTGAGCAGTTCGGTGACATTCTCCGGGGTCAGCCCCAGCGGGCCGAAATTCTTCATCAGCGCTTCGAGCGGGCGGTGGCCATCGATCATGACCAGCAGTGCCCGCAGTTTGGCCGGCACGTGGTATTTGCGCGTTGCGATCTCCTCGCGGCCCTTGTCAGTCTTGTCGTAGATGTGTTTCAGCATGCCAGTCCCCGTATTGCAATATATTGCCGAGCAGATAGATGATTTTTAGCATACACCTACTGCCAATTGCGTACCAGTCCTATCGACTCTTTTCTTGCGTTTCGTTACAAAAGCTATGCTTTCTGTTAACGGAATGGGCGGCGCCCCCGCTTGGCCGGGTGCGCCGCCCCATCCTGGTGCGTCGGTCAGGCGGCCGGATGGTGTCCCATATGGTGCCCCATGCGGTGTTCGCCCATGCTGTGTGCATCAAACACTTTCTTCTGTTCCGGTGTCAGCACCGCGTAAAAGCTGTTCAGCGCAGCCAGGTGCGTTTCCATCATGGTGATGTGCTGCTTGGCCATGTCGATCCGCTTTTCCATGCGCTCGGGCGCCGGCATGGTCTTCCAGTCGCCGCGCTGGCCGTGCGCCTCGCGCATGGCCGGCCTGGTGGCCGCCGTGAAGCTGGCCCAGGCGCTCTCTTGCGACGGCGTCAGCTTCAGCATGTCGTGCAGCTTCTTCTGGTGCTGCGCGGCGCGCTCGCCCCATTTGGCGTGCATTTGCTCCTGCGTCGGGCGCGCCTCCTGTGCCTGCGCCGCCAGGGTGGTGGCGCCCATGCTGATGACCGTCAGGCCGATGATGATGCTCTTGCGAATGGTATTCATGATGTTTCCTTTGAGGTGGAAGAGTGGGGCGTACAACTGCATGGTGGACTGCGTGTGTATACCTTGCGTTTCCCCTGCCAAGGAGTTTGTATCAATATGTTTCGACCGCATGGGTATACACATGCCGATACAATTACGCTATTCATCCCCGCCCTAAGTGGACATAATTGCGGGTATGGACACACCTTCTACCATTCTGATCGTCGATGACGACCGCGATATCCGCTCGCTGCTGGCCGATTACCTCGAGTCGAACGGCTACCGCGCCCTGGCCGCGGCCGACGGCACCGGCATGTGGAAAACGCTGGACGAAGCGCGTCCCGACCTGATCGTGCTCGACCTGAACCTGCCCGGCGACGACGGCCTGACCCTGTGCCGCAAGCTGCGCGCCCATTCGACCCTGCCGGTGATCATGCTGACTGCCCGCAACGAACCGCTGGACCGCATCCTGGGCCTGGAAATGGGGGCCGACGATTACCTGCCCAAGCCGTTCGAGCCGCGCGAGCTGCTGGCGCGCATCCGCAGCGTGCTGCGCCGCAGCCATGCGATGCCGTCCAATACGCCGTCCGACAATGCGCAGCAGATGCGCTTCGCCGGCTGGACGCTCGACCTGACCGCGCGCCACCTGCTCAATCCGGACGGCATCGTCATCATGCTGTCGGGCGCCGAATTCCGCCTGCTGCGGGTATTCCTCGAGCATCCGAACCGGGTCCTGAACCGCGACCAGCTGCTGAACCTGACCCAGGGCCGCGACGCCGATCCCTTCGACCGCTCGGTCGACATCCAGATCAGCCGCCTGCGCCAGAAGCTGGGCGAGGACGCGCGCCTGCCGCAGATCATCAAGACGGTGCGCAACGGCGGCTATGTGCTGGCCGGCCAGGTCACCGTGGAGCCGTCCGCGTGAAGGCTTTCTTCAGTTCGATGACCGGACGCGTGTTCCTGACCATTTTGCTGGGCACGATCATCGCCTTCATCATGACCCAGCTGATGGTGGAAAAGCAGCAGTACCAGATCGTCCAGGAATACCGCGACGTGTTCGCGCTGGACCGTTCCGAGCAGCTGATCTTTTCGGCCGAAGTGGTGCCGGTGTCGGCCCGTTCGACCTATTTGCGCGCGGCCAACCGGCCCGGCATCCGGCTCGAGGAAATCACCCAGGAGCTGCCGGTGGCGGCGCAGCCGTCGGCCTTTACCGCGGCGCTGGCGGGGCGCATCGGGCCCGACTACCGGCTCGACACCATCGCGGTGCGCCCGGCCCCGTGCGATGTGCCGCGCCTGGAAAACAGCGTGTTCGGCCACACCCTGAAAGCCTGGACCGGCGTGTGCGAGAGCGTCAACGTGCGCCTGCGCGACGGCACGCGCTTGCGCCTGCAGGTGTTTCCGCCGCCGACCTCGGTGCTCAGCGGCTTGTCCGATTACCGCATGATCATCCTGCTGTTCCTGGTCAGCGTCACGGCGCTGGCCTACGTCGTCGCGCGCATGAGCACGCGTCCGCTCAAGCAGCTGGCGCAGGCCGCCAAGGACCTCGGCAACGACATCAACCACCCGCCGCTCAGGCTGGCCGGGGTCAGCGAGATCCGCCAGGCCAGCGCCGCCTTCAATGCGATGCAGGCGCGCATACGCCAGTACATTTTCCAGCGCACCCAGATGCTGGCCGCCATCACCCACGACCTGCAGACGCCGCTCACGCGGATGCGGCTGCGGCTGGAAAAAGTGAGCGACCCGGAGCTGCAGCAGCGCCTGGTGGGCGACCTGTCGGCGATGCAGGAAATGGTGCGCGAAGGCCTGGACCTGGCGCGCTCGATGGACACCACCGAAAGCATGCAGGCGCTCGATCTCGATTCGCTGCTGGGCAGCGTCTGCTGCGACGCCACCGACGCCGGCCAGGAAGTCGACATCAAGGGCCATACCGGGCGCGCGGTGATGGGGCGTCCGATGGCCTTGCGGCGCTGCCTGGTGAACCTGATCGACAACGCCGTCAAGTACGGCCAGCAGGCGGTCGTCACGGTCGACAGCGCGTCCGGCGCGGCGCGCATCCGGATCCGCGACAACGGCCCCGGCATCGCGCCGGGCGAACTGGCGCGCGTGTTCGAACCGTTCTACCGGATCGAAACGTCGCGTTCGCGCGAATCCGGCGGCACCGGCCTGGGCCTGACCATCGCACGCAACATCGCCGAACAGCACGGTGGCAGCATTGCGCTGTCCAACCATCCCGAAGGCGGCCTGGAAGTGACGATGGTGCTGCCGGAATACTATGCTGCCAGGTAGTTGGACCCCGATACACAAAGACCATACACACAGACCGAGACGGCGCCATCAAGGCGACCCTGAAAAAACATGAAAAGCACGCACATTGGATACACCCTGGCCGCCGTGGCCGCAGCAGGCGCAGCGGCCTGGTACTTGATGCCGGCCGGCGAAGCGCCCGCGCGCGGCGCCGGCGCTGGTGGCGGCCAGCCCCCGACCATGGTCAACGTGGTCACGCCATTGCGCCAGGATGTGCCGGTGGTGCTGCAGGCCAGCGGCACCGTGACCCCGATCAGCAGCGTCGACCTGCATCCGCAGACCACCAGCACGATCCGCAAGGTGCACATCCGCGAAGGGCAGTTCGTCAAGGCGGGCGAGCTGATGTTCTCGCTCGACGACCGCAGCGAGAGTGCCAACGTGGACAAGGCCCAGGCCCAGGTTGCGCGCGACCGCGCCGCGCTGGCCGACCTCGAGCGCCAGTACCAGCGCAGCCAGGAACTGTACGCGCAGAAGTTCATCGCCAAGAGCGCGCTCGACACCTTGCGCAGCCAGGTCGAGTCGGCGCGCGCCGGGCAGGGCGCGAATACGGCCGCGCTGCAGGCCGAACGCGTCGCCGCCAGCTACACCACGATCCGCGCGCCGATGGCGGGCCGGGTCGGCGCGATCAATGTGTTCCCGGGCAGCCTGGTGCAGCCGGCCACGTCGCTGACCACGGTGACCCAGCTCGACCCGGTCAATGTGTCGTTCACGGTGCCCGAGGCGGCGCTGGCCGACCTGCTCGAGGCGCAGCACAAGGGCGCGGTCGCGGTCGAGGCCAGCACCGGCACGGCCGGCAAGCCGGTGCTAGGCAAGCTCAGTTTCATCGACAATACGGTCGACCCGCAAGCCGGCTCGATCCGCGTCAAGGCCCAGTTCGACAACCGCGATACCCAGCTCTGGCCCGGCCAGTTCGCCAGCACCCGTGTCACGCTGCACACGCTCAAGGATGCGGTGGTGATACCGCAGGCAGCCATCATTACCAACACGCGCGGCACCTCGGTGTACGTGGTCGGCGCCGACCATGAGGCGCGTTCGGTGCCGGTCACGCGCCTGTACAGTTTCGGCCTGCAGGCCGCCGTCAGCGGCCTGGCCGGCGACGAGCAGGTGATCACCGAAGGCAAGCAGAACCTGCGCCCGGGCGGCAAGCTGAAGCTGGCCGAAGCACCGGCCCGGGGCGAGCGCGCAACCCGTACCGCGGCGGCCAAATGAACCTGTCCGAACTGTGCATCCGGCGCCCCGTGATGGTGGTGCTGCTCTCGCTGAGCCTGATCCTGGTGGGCGTGCTGGCCTACCTGCACATTCCGGTCGCGGCCCTGCCCAGCTATAACACGCCGGTCATCAATGTGACGGCCAACCTGTCCGGCGCCAGCTCGGAGACGATGGCCTCGTCGGTCGCGCTGCCGCTCGAAAAGCAGTTTTCGACGATTGCCGGGATCAGCCTGATCACCTCGACCAGCACCCAGGGCACGACCTCGCTGACGCTCGAATTCGACCCGGCCATCAACATCAACACGGCCGCCATCGACGTCCAGGCCGCCTTGCTGGGCGCGCAGCGCCAGCTGCCGCAGGAGATGACGGAGCTGCCGTCCTACCGCAAGGTCAATCCGGCCGACGCGCCGGTGCTGTTCATGGTCATGACGTCGCCGTCGATGAACCTGTCGGAACTGAACGACTACGCCGAAAACCTGATCGCGCCGAGCCTGTCGACGCTGCCGGGCGTGGCCCAGGTCAGCGTCAACGGCCAGAAGCGCTTCGCGGTGCGGGTGCACACCAAGGCCGACCTGATGAACGCGCGCGACCTGACCCTGGACGAACTGGCGCAAGCGCTGCGCGCGGCCAATTCGAACGCGCCGCTGGGCATCATCGACGGCCCCAACCAGGTCATGACGATCCAGGGCAATGCCCAGCTGATGAACGCGGCCGCGTTTTCGGACCTGATCGTGGCCACCCGCAACGGCCAGCCGGTGCGCCTGAAGGATGTCGCCACCGTCGAGGACAGCTACCAGTCGGTCAAGGCGGCCGGCAACTACAACGGCGAACGCGCGATCGTGCTGCTGCTGCAGCGCCAGCCCGACGCCAACACGGTGCAGGTGGTCGATGCGGTGCGCAAGCTGCTGCCGCGCTTCCAGGCCCAGGTGCCGGCCTCGATCACCATCAAGCTGGTCAACGACCGCTCGGTGTCGATCCGCGAAGCGATCCATGACGTCAACCTGACCTTGTCGCTGACGGTGGGTCTGGTGGTGCTGGTGATCTTCCTGTTCCTGCACCGCGCCGCCGCCACCTTTATTCCGGCGGTGACGATGCCGATCTCGCTGCTGGGCGCCCTGTCGCTGCTGTACACGCTGGGCTACAGCCTGGACAACGTGTCGCTGCTCGGCATCACGCTCGCGGTCGGCCTGGTGGTCGACGACGCCATCGTGGTGCTGGAAAATATCGTACGCCATATCGAGATGGGCAAATCGCCCGTCGAAGCGTCGCTGGTGGGTTCGCGCGAGATGGGCTTTACCATCGTCTCGATCTCGATTTCGCTGGTGGCGGTATTCATCCCGATCTTCTTCATGCCGGGCGTGATCGGCCTGCTGTTTCACGAATTCGCGGTCGTGGTCGGGCTGTCGATCCTGGTCTCGGCGCTGGTCTCGCTCACGCTGGTGCCGATGCTGGCCAGCCGGCTGTTGCCGCCGCACGTGGAAGGCGAGCACGGCGAAAAGACGCTGATCGGGCGCCATTTCGAGGCCGGCTTCACGCGCGTGCGCGACGGCTATGCGCGCACGCTCGACATCGCGCTGGCGCACCGCTTCATCGTGCTGATGATCGCGCTCGGCACGCTGGCGCTGACCATGGTGCTGTATACCACCATCCCGAAAGGCTTCTTTCCCGAGGAAGACCTGGGCCAGCTGCGCATGAGCATCGAGGCGGCCGAGGACACCTCGACCGAGGCCATGCTGCTGCTGCAAAACCGGATCAACGCCATCGTCCAGGCCGACCCGAACGTGCAGGACGTGACGTCGTTTACCGGCGGCGGCAATACCGGGCGCGGCTTCATCGTGCTCAAGCCGCGCGGCCAGCGCAAGAAAATGCCGCAGGTGGTCGAAGGGCTGAGGAAAGCGACGCGCGAGGTGGCCGGCGTGGCCGTGTTCTTCAGCCCGGTGCAGAACCTGCAGCTGGGCGGACGGCCCAGCAAGAGCCGCTACCAGTACACCTTGCAAAGCGTGTCCGCCGATGCGCTGGGCGACTGGGCCAACAAATACATGGAGCAGCTGCGCGCCGATCCCAACTTCCGCGACGTCACCAGCGATTCGCAAAACCGCGGCCTGCAGGCCAGCCTGAAGATCGACCGCGACAAGGCCAACGCCATGGGCGTGCAGATCGCCGACGTGCGCACCGCGCTGTACGCCGCGTTCGGCGAGCGCCAGGTCTCGACCATCTACGCGCAGGCGGCCAGCTATTTCGTGATCCTCGAAGCCGACCCGGCCGACAGCCGCTCCGAGGAAGCGCTGGGGCGCGTGTCGGTGCGCAGCAAGAGCGGGCAGCTGGTCAAGCTGTCGAGCTTCGCGACGGTCGAGCGCACGGTCGGCCCGACCTCGGTCAACCACCAGGGCCAGCTGCAGGCGATCACGCTGTCGTTCAACCTGGCGCAGGACGTGCCGCTCGGCGTGGCCACCGCCAAGATCGACAAGATGGGCGTGCAGATGAAGCTGCCGGCCTCGGTGATCACCAAGTACGGCGGCGACGCGGCCGTGTTCCAGGATTCGCAATCGTCGCAGATCATCCTGATCGTCGCCGCGCTGGGCGTGATTTACGTACTGCTGGGCGTGCTGTACGAAAGCTTCATCCATCCGCTGACGATTCTGGCCGGCTTGCCGTCGGCCGCGGTGGGCGCGCTGCTGACCTTGCGCCTGTTCGGCCTGGACCTGACCATGATCGCCATCATCGGCATCCTGATGCTGATCGGGATCGTCAAGAAGAACGCGATCATGATGATCGACTTCGCGCTGCATGCCCAGCGCAATGAGGGCATGAGTCCGCCCGAGGCGATCCGCCAGGCCTGCATTTTGCGCTTCCGGCCGATCCTGATGACCACGCTGGCCGCGCTGATGGGCGCGCTGCCGATCGCGCTCGGGCTGGGCGCCGGCGCCGAACTGCGCCAGCCACTTGGCCTGGCGGTCGTCGGCGGTTTGCTTTTTTCGCAAGTCATTACCCTGTACATCACGCCGGTGATCTACCTGTTCCTGGACCGCTACAGCGGCCGCGGACCGATGGATGATGCCCAGCTGGGCCGGACGACCGACGACCAGCCTGCCACGTCGGTACGCAAAGTGGCGTGACTTTCAATGTTGCCTGATTGAGCAGGGCAGGGGGCCGCGGCGCCCCTGCGCCCGCCGTTTTCATCCCTGCACGGACCTGGCAGATACATACGGTAACATCCATTAAGGCTGGCTTCATCTAAGCTGTGCATGATGAGCGCACACGTGCGTAAAGCGCGCAAAAGGGATAGACTCCCGCACTGTGCCCGGTTTGATAGCTGTTCCCCTGGAAAATTGTATTGATCTTGCGTGACCATTCCCATTCTTCGCCGGACGATACCGGCGTGTGCGTCCTCTGCGGGCAGCCGCTGCCGGCCACGCCCAAGCCCGCGCTCGGCTACGGGGACAAGCGCGTCAACGCCGGCGGCCTGGCCGTCACGGTGCTGTTGCACCTGCTGTTGCTGCTGGTGTTCCTGCTGCGTCCCCATGCGAAGAAGCCGCCGCCGCTGCTGCCCGATGGCAGCATCACCTACATCGCCCCGGTCGCCGCCAAGCCGCGCTCGGCGCCGTCCAAGCCGTCCCCGGCCAAGCCCAAAAAACGGGCGCTGGAGCGGATCGAGATGGTACGCTTGCCCAACACGATCACCTTGCCCCGGGAAAAGCCTGTGGTCGCGCCGCCGCCGGTCGAACCCGAACCGCCGAAAATGGCCAAGGCCGATCCGGCCGAGGACATGGCATCCATGATCGAGGCGCGCCGGCGCGCGCGCGGACAGTCCGAGCAGCCGGCCGAGGAAAGCGAAGCGGAGCGCGGCAACCGCATCGCGCGCGCCAATATCGCCGGCGCCAACGGGCCGCGGCCCGGCCAGGGTGCGAGCAACGGCGCCTTTTCCGTCACCGAGGTGACCTTCCATTCGGCGCAAGTGAAGCTCGACACCAAGTTCCTGGGCAGCACGCGCCCTTCCTTGAAGCTGGAGACGGTGGAGCTGGGCAGCGAGCCCGATGTCGAGACCGCGGCGGTGAGGAAATTGATCGATATGCTGCGCAGGGAAAAATTCATCGACTTCACCTTCACGTCCCAGCGCACGCCGGGACGCAGCATGGAGCTCAGCACGCGTCCGGAATACCGGGCCGAACTGGAGGCCGTGCTGATGAAGGAAATCTTCCCCAACTACCGGCCGCCGCGCCGCTAGCCGCTAGCGGTTGACCGTGCGCATGCCCTCTTCGGTGTAGCGCAGGCCGGCCGCCGCGCCAGGCGGGAACACGGCGTCGATCTCGGCCAGCTCGGCGCTGCCGAGCACGAGCCCCAGCGCACCGACGTTTTCCTCGAGGTTCTTGATGCGCGTCGTGCCCGGGATCGGCACGATATCGTCGCCCTGCGCCAGCACCCATGCCAGCGCCAGCTGGCCGGCAGTGCAGCCGCGCCGGGCCGCGAGAACCCTGACCTTGTCGACCAGCGCCAGATTGCGGGCGAAATTGTCGCCCTGGAAGCGCGGGCTGTGGCGCCGGTAGTCGTCTTCGGCGAACTGGTCGGGGCGGGTGATGGCGCCGGTCAGGAAGCCGCGTCCGAGCGGGCTGTAGGGAACGAAGCCGACGCCGAGCCGGCGGCAGGCCGCCAGCAAGCCTTGCTCGGGGTCGCGCGTCCACAGCGAATACTCGGTCTGCAAGGCCGCCACCGGATGGACCTTGCAAGCCCGTTCGAGCGTCTCGGCCGACGCTTCGGACAGGCCGATATGGCGGATCTTGCCGGCCTTGACCAGCGCGGCCATGGCGCCCATGGTCTCTTCGATCGGGGTGTCCGGGTCGATGCGGTGCTGGTAGTACAGGTCGATGGTGTCGATGCCCAGGCGCCGCAGGCTGTTTTCGACCGAACTGCGGATGTAGTCGGGCTTGCCGTTGACGCCGCGCGCATGCGGCTTGGCCGGGTCGCGCACGATGCCGAACTTGGTCGCCACGAAGGCGCTGTCGCGCTTGCCGCGGATGGCCTTGCCGATCAGTTCTTCGTTGGTATGGGGACCGTACATGTCGGCCGTGTCGAGCAGGGTGACGCCCAGCTCGAGCGCGCGCGCGATGGTGGCCAGCGAGGCGGCTTCGTCGCGCGTGCCGGAATAGAAGTCGCTCATGCCCATGCAGCCGAGGCCGATGGCCGAGACGCGCGGGCCGTTCTTGCCGAGCTGGCGTTGCGGCAGTGGTGTGTCCATGCTTGCTCCTGGTATGGTGAAGACCACATAGTCTGGAACTGAACAGACTACCCTATCGGGCCAGGATTTGCCGGCGCCGCCGTGTCAGGCGCGCGCCTTGAGCAGGCGCGCGATGTCGCGCGCAAAATAGGTCAGCACGCCGTCGGCGCCGGCCCGCTTGAACGACATCATCGCCTCCATCATCACCTTGTCGTGATCGAGCCAGCCGTTTTGCGCGGCCGCCTTGAGCATCGCGTATTCGCCGCTGACCTGGTAGGCGAAAGTCGGCACCTTGAATTCGTCCTTCACGCGGCGCACGATGTCGAGGTAGGGCATGCCCGGCTTGACCATCACCATGTCGGCGCCTTCGGCCAGGTCGAGCGCCACTTCGCGCAAGGCTTCGTCGCTGTTGGCCGGATCCATCTGGTAGGTGTTCTTGTCGCTCTTGCCCAGGTTGCCGCTGGAGCCGACCGCGTCGCGGAACGGACCGTAAAAGGCCGAGGCGTACTTGGCCGAGTAGGCCATGATGCGGGTGTGGATCAGGCGCTTGCTTTCGAGCGCGGCGCGGATCGCACCGATGCGCCCGTCCATCATGTCCGACGGCGCCACCACGTCCACGCCCGCTTCGGCCTGGCACAGCGACTGGCGGATCAGCATGGCGATGGTTTCATCGTTGATCACGTAGCCGTTGTCGTCGATCAGCCCGTCCTGGCCGTGGCTGGTGAACGGATCGAGGGCGACGTCGGTCAGGATGCCCAGCTCCGGAAAGCGGTCCTTCAGGGCCCGCACCGCGCGCGGCACCAGTCCGTCCGGGTTGGCCGCCTCGATCCCGTCCGGGGTCTTCAGCGCCGCGTCGATGACGGGGAACAGCGCCAGCACGGGGATGCCCAGCTGGACGCACTCTTCGGCCATCGGCAGCAGCAGGTCGACCGAGACCCGCTCGACGCCCGGCATCGAGCCAACCTGCTGGCGCTGGTTGGCGCCATCCAGGATGAATACCGGGTAGATCAGGTCGGAGGCGGTGACGGTGTTCTCGCGCATCAGCGCGCGCGAGAACGGATCCCGGCGCATCCGGCGCATGCGGGTGGCAGGGTAGAGGTTCGCTGGTAACTGTGACATCCGTGGTTCCCTTTAATTATTCTTCGTCGCTGTCGACCGGGTCGACCAGCACGGCATTCGGATCGACGTCGACCGCCGTCAGGCCCAGCAGGTCGATGATCTTGTCGTTCGCTTCCTCGATGCCGACCCGCTTCAGGGCCGAGAACAGCTGCACCGTGAACGGGAAGCCTTCGCCGTCCTCGTCGACATAGCTGGCCAGCATCATCTTGGCCTGGCGCAGTGCGTTGGTCGACTCGTTGCGGTTGAGCTTGTCGGCCTTGGTCAGGATGCAGTGGATCGGCTTGCCGGTGGGGGCGAACCATTCGAGCATCTGGACGTCCAGCTCGGTGAACGGACGGCGCGAATCCATGATCAGCACCAGCGCGGCCAGCTGTTCGCGGCGCTGCACGTAGTCGCCCAGCAGTTTTTGCCAGTGCAGTTTGGCCGAGCCGGATACTTCCGCGTAGCCGTAGCCGGGCAAGTCGACCAGCAGCGCCTCGATTTCGTCGACGATGGTGGCATCCTTGCGGTGCTGGCCCACGTGGGCGCCGCCGATCGAAAAGTAGTTGATGTGCTGGGTCCGGCCAGGGGTCTTGGAGGCGAACGCCAGACCTTTCTGGTTGGTCAGGATGTTGATCGCCGTCGATTTTCCCGCGTTCGAACGGCCGGCGAAGGCGATTTCGGGCGCCTGCGTGTCGGGCAAATCGCGCAGTTGGTTGACGGTCGTAAAGAAGCGGGCTTGCCAGAGTTTGGACATGGAGAGGGCAGAAATTGCAAGAAATTGGAACAACAGGGGGCGATAACCCAAGAAAGCTATTGTACAATAAGGGGTTACGAATTGTTGCGGCGCAGAAGCCATCGCCCGCGCACAAGATCGTTTGCACTGCATATATCTCCGAATAAAACTAATTTTTGACTTGTCTCAGGGTGTTTTAATGAATCGTGCGTTTTCTCTGTTGTTGAAATCCTTGCTGGTGGCAACCCTGGCAGTATCCGGCGCCGCGTCGGCAAACGAGCATGCGGCCGCAGCCGCGCCAGCCAAGGCCGATGCCGCCAAGGGCGCCACGCTGTTTGACAGCGGCAACCCGGCCAAGGGCTTGCCCGCCTGCGTCTCGTGCCACGGCGCGGCTGGCAATTCGACCATCGCCACCAACCCGAAACTGGCTGGCCAGAGCGAAGCCTACGTCTACAAGCAGCTGATGGACTTCGCCACGCCCAACCGCAACAACCCGATCATGACGTCCTACGCCGGCATGCTCAGCGACGAAGACAAGAAAAACGTCGCCGCCTACCTGGGCGCGCAAGTGGCCAAGCAGGGCGCCGCCAAGAACAAGGACAGCATCGACCTGGGCAAGAAGATCTTCCGCGGCGGCATCGCCGGCACCGGCGTGGCCGCCTGCGCAGGCTGCCATGGCGCCAGCGGCAATGGCATCCCGGCGCTGTTCCCGCGCCTGGCCGGCCAGCACCAGGACTACACGGTAGCCCAGCTCAAGGCCTTCAAGGGCGGCGCGCGCAAGAACAGCATCCAGATGACGACCCTGTCCAAGCGCATGTCGGACGAAGAGATGGCGGCCGTGGCCGATTACATCGCCGGCTTGAAGTAAGCACGGCGGCGCGGCCTGCGGGCCGTTGTCAGGCAGGAAACGAAGGGCAGCGGCGCGAGCGGGCTGCCCTTTTTGTTGGTATCCTCGCGGATTGGCCATCATGTGGCGATTGGACTGGTAAAGATGAGCACCACCGGAATTGAACTGAAAACACGGCACCGCACCCTGGCCGACGCCGTCGAGCTGGTCTCGTCGATGCGCTTTGCGATCACCATGTTTGTGATGATCATGGTGGGCGCCATCATCGGCACCGTCGTCAAGCAGGGCGACGCGCTGAACAACTACGTCAACCAGTTCGGGCCGTTCTGGTTCGACGTCTTCAACAAGCTGGGGCTGTACGCGATCTACTCGGCCTGGTGGTTCATCCTGATCCTGGTGCTGCTGATCGCCTCGACCACGTTCTGCATCATCCGCAACGCCCCCAAGATGATCAAGGACATGCGCAGCTGGCGCGCCAACGTGCGCGAGGTATCGCTGCGCAACTTCCACCACAAGACCGAATGGACGGCGCCGTTGCCGGCTGCCGCACTGGCCGTCCAGACCGCCGAACGGCTGGCCCACGCCGGCTACCGGACCAAGATCGTCGACAAGCCGAACGGCATCCTGGTGGCGGCCAAGAAAGGCGCGGCCAACAAGTTCGGCTACATCTTCGCGCACAGTTCGATCATCATCATCCTGGTCGGCGGCATGCTCGATTCGGACCTGCCGATCCAGTTCCAGGAACGCGTGCTCGGCAAGACCCCGTTCGCCGGCGACGGCCTGATCGCGAACATTCCGAAACAGCACTGGCTGGCCGGCGCCAATCCCACGTTTCGCGGCAATACCGCGATCACCGAAGGCCAGTCCAACGACCTGGTGCTGATCCCGCGTGCCGATGGCGTGCTGCTGCAGCCGCTGCCGTTTACGATCGAGCTGAAACGCTTCAAGGTCGATTTCTATTCGACCGGCATGCCCAAGCTGTTTGCCAGCGACGTCGTGGTGCGCGACCGCGAAACCGGCCAGAGCGTGACGGCCACGATCGAAGTGAACAAGCCGCTGATCTACAAGGGCGTGGCGATGTACCAGTCCGACTTCAAGGATGGCGGCAGCAAGCTCAAGCTGACGGGCTTCCCGATGCACGGCAGCAGCAGCGCCAGTTTTCCGATCGCCGGCGAAGTCACCGCCGCCACCCCGCTGGTGCGCGATGGCGAAAGCTATTCAGTTGAATGGTCCGATTTCCGCGCCTTCAACGTCGAGAACCTGGCCGGCAACCAGGATGCGCGCGCCGTCACCAAGGGCCAGACTCTGAACGAGCAGTTCGCCGTCACGCTCGGCAAGCACACCGGCTCGGCGGCGCAGAACGCCAACAACAAGAACCTGAAGAATGTCGGCCCGAGCGTCCAGTACAAGCTGCGCGACAAGAGCGGCCAGGCGCGCGAATACCAGAACTACATGCAGCCGGTCACGCTCGACGGCGCCGAAGTGTTTCTGGCCGGCGTGCGCGCCAATCCGAACGACCAGTTCAGTTTCCTGCGCATTCCGGCGGACGAGGCCCATACGGTCAAGGAGTGGATGCGCTTGCGCGCCGCGCTGGCCGACCCGGACCTGCGCGCGGCCGCCGCCGAACGCTATGCCCGGCGCGCCATTCCCACCTCGGGCGCGGCCCTGGTGGGGCAGTTGCAGGAATCGGCGTCCAAGACGCTGGACATCTTCGCCGGCGACGGCAAGGGCCAGGGCGGCTACGCGGCAGTGGCCCGCTTCCTCGACAAGATTCCCGCACCCAAGCAGGAAGAGGCGGCCACCCTGTTCATGAAGATCCTCAACGGCACCATGTGGGAACTGTGGCAGGCCGCGCGCGCGCAGGACGGCCAGGCGCCGGCCGCGGCCGACGAAGCCCATGGCCGCTTCCTGCAGATGGCCACCAACGCGCTGTCCGACAGCGTCTTCTACGGCGCCCCGGTCTACCTGCAGCTCGACGACTTCGTCCAGATCCGCGCCTCGGTGCTGCAGGTAACCCGTTCGCCCGGCAAGCCGGTGGTTTACCTGGGCTGCGTATTCCTGATCCTGGGCGTGTTTGCGATGTTCTATATCCGCGAACGGCGCGTGTGGGTCTGGCTGCGCGACGACGGCGACGGCCGCGCGCATGCGCTGATGGCCATGAGCACCCAGCGCAAGACGCTCGATTTCGAGCACGAATTTAACGAACTGAAAGCCAAGCTGCCGCAATCGGCGTAAGCTGGGCGCGGCCAGACCGGAGAACGACATGGAACTATCACACACCCAAACCTACCAGCAGGCGCCCGGCTTCTTCAAGCGCCTCGGCGTGCCCGACTGGATCTTCGCCGCCGTGCTGCTGGCCGGTTCGCTGTTCGCGCTGGCCACCTACGGCAGCCATATGGACGTCTACGAAAAGGCCATCCTGGTGCTGGCCGCGCCCGTGTTTTCCGCGCTCGGCTGGCACTGGAAGCCGGTGCGCTGGCTGATGCCTGTCGTGGCGCTGCTGGCGTTCGCGGCCATCGCGCTGTACGGCGGCGACCTCGAGATGGCGAAACAGAAATTTTTCCTGAAATACATGCTGTCCAGCCAGTCGGCGATTTTGTGGATGAGCACGCTGTTCGTGTTTTCCACGGTGTTCTACTGGATCGGCCTGGCCGGGCGTTCCGATTTCGGCTCCTCGGTCGGCTCCAAGCTGTGCTGGGCCGCCGTGGTGCTGGGCTGGACCGGCATGATGGTGCGCTGGTACGAGTCCTATCTGATCGGCGCCGACGTCGGCCACATCCCGGTGTCGAACCTGTATGAAGTGTTCATCCTGTTCTCGATGATCACCGCCATGTTCTACCTGTATTACGAGCAGCACTACAAGACGCGCCAGCTGGGCCCGTTCGTGCTGCTGGTGATCGCCGCCGCGGTCGGTTTCCTGCTGTGGTACACGGTCTCGCGCGAAGCGTCCGACATCCAGCCGCTGGTGCCGGCGCTGCAAAGCTGGTGGATGAAGATCCACGTGCCGGCCAACTTCATCGGCTACGGCACGTTCTCGCTGGCGGCGATGGTCGGCTCGGCCTACCTGCTCAAGTCCTACGGCTACCTGGCCGACCGCCTGCCGGCGCTGGAAGTACTCGACGACGTCATGTACAAGTCGATTTCGGTCGGCTTCGCCTTCTTTACGGTCGCCACCATCCTGGGCGCGCTGTGGGCGGCCGAGGCCTGGGGCGGCTACTGGTCGTGGGATCCGAAGGAAACCTGGGCCCTGATCGTCTGGCTCAACTACGCGGCCTGGCTGCACATGCGCCTGATGTCGGGCATGCGCGGGCGTCCGGCGGCCTGGTGGGCGCTGATCGGCCTGGTGGTGACCACCTTCGCTTTCCTGGGCGTGAACATGTTCCTGTCGGGGCTGCACTCCTACGGCAAGCTGTAGCACGGCTTTTCACGCAAAACAGACGGCGTCCGGACGAAATGTGCCGGATGGTGTAAGGTTGGCCGCAGTTGCCCGACCAACTCATATCGCCACCTGTTTTGCCGGAGAAGCCCATGTTGATCAAACCATCTGAAATCACGCCCCAGCAAGTGTACGAGTCGCGCCGCCAGTTCATCGCCAAGATGGCGCTGGGCGCGGTTGCCGGCGGCGCCCTGTGGGAAATGGCCAACCGCGCCGCTTTCGCCCAGGAGCCGGCCCAGAAACTGGCCGCCAAGCTCAATCCGTCCTACGCTGCGCTGGACAAGCAGACGCCGTTCAAGGACGCGTCCACCTACAATAACTTCTACGAATTCGGCACCGACAAGGACGAGCCGCACCAGAGCGCGCACACGCTCAAGACGCGCCCATGGACGGTGACGATCGACGGCGAGGTCAAGAAACCCGTCACGCTCGACATCGACAGCCTGCTCAAGCTGGCGCCGCTCGAGGAGCGCATCTACCGCCTGCGCTGCGTCGAAGGCTGGTCGATGGTCATTCCCTGGGTCGGCTATTCGCTGTCGAACCTGATCAAGAAGGTCGAGCCGACCAGCAGCGCCAAGTTCGTCGAATTCACCAGCCTGGCCGACCCCAAGCAGATGCCGGGCGTCGGCAGCCGCGTGCTCAACTGGCCCTACGTCGAAGGCCTGCGCCTGGACGAAGCGATGCACCCGCTGGCCCTGCTGGGCCTGGGCATGTACGGCCAGACCCTGCCGAACCAGAACGGCGCCCCGGTGCGCCTGGTGGTGCCGTGGAAGTACGGCTTCAAGTCGGCCAAGTCGATCGTGCGGATCCGCTTCGTCAAGGACATGCCGCGCACCGCATGGAATGTGTCGGCGCCGAACGAATACGGCTTCTATTCGAACGTCAATCCCGAGGTCGACCACCCGCGCTGGTCGCAATCGAGCGAACGGCGCATCGGCGAGGACGGCTTTTTCCAGAAAAAGCGCAAGACGCTGATGTTCAACGGCTACAGCGAAGTCGCTGCGCTGTACACCGGCATGGACCTGAAGAAGAATTTCTGACGCCATGGCGATCAATCCCACTCCGAAGCAGTTCCAGGCGCTCAAGGCCAGCCTGTTCGTGCTGGCGCTGCTGCCCTTTGCGCGCCTGGTCTACATGACGCTGACGCAGCAGTTCGTCGAACCGCTCGAGGCGATCACACGCGGCACCGGCGACTGGGTGCTGTACTTGCTGTGCATCACGCTGGCGATCACGCCGCTGCGCCGCCTGACGGGCTGGAACTGGGTGGTCAAGCTGCGCCGCATGACCGGGCTGTTCGCGTTCTTTTATGCCTTCATGCACTTTTTGGCTTTCCTGTGGTTCGACCATTTCTTCGACCTGGCCGAGATGTGGAAAGATGTCGTCAAGCGGCCCTTCATCACGGTCGGCTTTACCGCCTTCGTGCTGCTGGTGCCATTGGCCGTGACCAGTACCAACGGCATGATCCGTCGCCTCGGCGGCAAGCGCTGGCAGCTGCTGCACAAGCTGATCTATGTGATCGCCCCGCTCGGCATCCTGCACTTCTGGTGGATGAAGGCGGGCAAGCACAATTTCACGCAACCTATCATCTTCGGCCTCATCGTCGCGCTGCTGCTCGGTGTGCGGGTGTACTGGAGCCGCCGTACCAGGACGCAGGCCGCGCGCGCTTGAGCCAGGCCAAGCCGGGCGCGCAGGCGCCTTGCATGATGGGGGATGGCGGGCCACCACGACCTTGGATACAAACTGTTGTTCGCGCATCCGGAACTGGTGCGCGAACTGCTCGGCCAGTTCACGCCTTTTGCGTGGCTCGGCACGCTGGCGCTCTCCGCGTTCGAGCGCGTCAATCCGAGCTATATCAGCGAACGGTTCAGCGAACGGCAGGATGACCTCGTGTGGCGCGTCAGATGCGGCGAACAATGGCTCTACATCTACATCCTGCTTGAATTCCAGTCGCGCATTGACCGCTGGATGGCGCTGCGCATGCAGGTCTATATCGGGCTGCTGTATCAGGACCTGGTCAAGCGGCATGACGTCAGCCCGGACGCGATGCTGCCACCGGTGCTGCCGCTGGTGTTCTGCAACGGGGGTCGATCCCTGGAATGCCCGGCTGGAACTGCACGACATGATCATGCGGGCGCCCGACGGACTGGCTCTTTTCCAGGCTGCGCAACGCTATGTGCTGATCGACCAGCAGCGGCTCGATCCGGCGCTGATTGCGCGTCAGCAATCGGTGCTCAGCTTGCTTTTTCGGCTTGAACTTTCTGAAACACCAGATGTCGTACGGGAGGTGTTGCCGCTGTTGCTGGGGTGGCTCTCGGCGGCACCGCAAGCACCCTTGCGGCGCAGCGTCACGCTGTGGATCGAGCGACTGATGGCACGCGAAATGCAAGGCGTGTCCATCACTGAACTGATCGAGCAAAATGGAGGCCTTATGGACGCGAGAAAATTTGCCACCTGGGCAGACTATCTGGAAAACCAGGGGCTGCAAAAGGGGCTCGTGCAAGGCAAGGAACTAGGTCTGGCGGAAGGCAAAGCGGAAGGCAAAGCGGAAGGGCAGCGAATCGCCCTGCGGGCCATCATGCAAAAGCGCTTCGGTCCCCTGCCTTATAGCGCCATGTTGCGCATCGAGCAGGTCGCCGACGCGGACATAGCACACTGGATCGAGCGCGCCGTCGACGCTGACAGCATCGATGTCCTGTTTGCTGGGCAGACAGCGCCCGGCGAAGCGCTGCCTGCGTTCCGAGGTCCTATTTGAGCAAGGATTCGAGCGCGAACAAGTCGGCCGGATTCTCGCGCTGGCGGATCAGGTGCAACTGCTCGCCATCGACCATGACCTCGGCTGCACGGCCGCGCGTGTTGTAGTTCGAGGACATCGTCAAGCCATAGGCGCCGGCCTGCATGATGGCCAGCAGGTCGCCCTGGCCGACCGCCAATGCGCGCTCGCGCGCCAGCCAGTCGCCCGACTCGCAGACCGGACCGACCACGTCATAAATGACCGGCTCGCCATCATGCGGCGCCACTTCGCGCACATCCATCCAGGCCTGGTACAGGGCTGGGCGCATCAGGTCATTCATGGCCGCGTCGACGATGCAGAAATTTTTCTCCGCGCCCGGCTTCAGGAATTCGACCCGGGTCAGCAGTACGCCGGTGTCGCCGACGATGGCGCGGCCCGGTTCGAATATCACCTTGATCGGCTTGCCGCCATAGCTCGCTTGGCGCCACGCATCGATGCGCGCGAACACGCGGCCCAGGTAGTCGCCCACCGGCACCGGTTCGGCTTCGCCCGCTTCGCCGTAGTTGATGCCGATGCCGCCGCCCATGTCCAGGTGGTCGAGCACGATGCCGTCGAGGGCCAGCGCATCGACCAGTTCGATCAGCTTGTCGAGCGCTTCGAGCAGCGGCGCGTCATCCAGCAGCTGCGAGCCGATATGGCAGTCGATCCCGACCGGAACCAGGTGCGGCAGGCTGGCCGCGGTGCGATAGGTGGCCAGCGCATCATCGAAGGCGACCCCGAATTTGTTGGCCTTCAGGCCGGTGGCGATATACGGGTGGGTCTTGGCGTCGACGTTCGGATTCACGCGCAGCGACACGCGCGCCTGCTTGCCCATCGCGCCGGCCACCTCGTTGAGGCGGTGCAGTTCGGGGATCGATTCGACGTTAAAGCACAGGATATCGTGCGACAGCGCCAGGCGCATTTCGTCGACGGTCTTGCCGACGCCCGAGAAAATCACCTTGCGCGGGTCGCCGCCGGCTGCGATCACGCGCAGCAGCTCGCCGCCGGACACGATGTCGAAGCCGGCGCCCTGGCGCGCCAGCAGGTCGAGGATGGCCAGGTTCGAATTGGCTTTCATCGCGTAGCAGACCAGCGCGTCGCGCCCGGCGCAGGCGTCAAAGAAGGCGCTGAAGTTCTCCAGCAGGGCCGCCTTCGAGTACACATAGGTCGGGGTGCCGAAATGTTCAGCGATGCGGGGCAGGGGGGTACTTTCGGCATGCAGGACGCCGTCGAGTTGAAAAAAATGCGACATAGTGGTTTAGGAAACGGAAGGGGAAGGTGGCGGCGGAGGAAGCGGCGCGCTGGCCTTGGGCGCGGATGTGGCCGGGGGCTTGGGCATGAACAGCGGTCCGGGTTGGCCGCAGCCTGCCAGCAGCAGTCCGGATAAGACCACGGCGGCGATGCCGGTATTGAGCGCAGAAGGAGACTTCACGATTAGAATCACGGTTTGATGACGACCTTGGAGTGTAGCATGAGCGAAAAAGAATTTTTGGACCTGGCCGAATCGACACTGAACACCATCGAAGCGGCCATGGACCGGCTGAACGACGAGGACCTGATCGATGTCGAATGCAAGCGCAGCGGCAATGTGCTGGAGATCGAATTCATCGACAACGGCAGCAAGATCATCGTCAACAGCCAGGCGCCGATGAAGGAGCTGTGGGTGGCGGCCAAGTCGGGCGGCTTCCACTACAAGCACCGCGACGGGGCCTGGATCAACACGCGCGACGGCTCCGAACTGTTCGCCGCGCTGTCGGCGTTGGCCAGCGCCCAGGGCGGCGCCGCCATCACGCTCTAGTTGCAACATCGGGGTCAGACCTCCAAACGTGGGTGATGTCACGGTTGGAGGTCTGACCCCGATTTAAAAACATTGCGGGCCGGTTAGAACAATTCGTTCTTGACCGCGTCCTTGGCCTTTTCTTCGGCTGGCGTGCCGCGCGCGCCGGCGTCGAGGTTCTGGACCGCGGTGCCAGGCGGATTTTCGGCGTAATAGTATTCGTCGCCGACCTTGATCATGCCTTCCGGGACCACGCGCTCTTCGATCGGCACGTCCTTCAGCGCTTTTTGCATGTAGCCGATCCAGATCGGCAGCGCCAGCCCGCCGCCGGTTTCCTTGTTGCCCAGGTTCTTGGGCTGGTCGTAGCCGATCCAGGCGATCCCCACCAGGTGCGGCTGGTAGCCCGCGAACCAGGCGTCGATCGAATCGTTGGTGGTGCCGGTCTTGCCGGCCAGGTCGGTGCGCTTGAGCGAGAGCGCCTTGGTCGCCGTGCCGTAGCGCACCACGTCTTTCAGCATGCTGTCGACCAGGAAGGCATTGCGCGCGTCGATCACGCGGTTCGCTTCGACGCCGGCCTTGTCGGGCGTGGCCTGCGACAGCACCTTGCCGTTGCTGTCGGTGACCTTCGAGATCAGGTAGGGGCTGACCCGGTAGCCGCCGTTGGCAAACACCGAGTAGGCGCCGGCCATCTGCAGCGGCGTGGTCGCGCCCGCGCCCAGCGCCAGCGTCAGGTAGGGCGGGTTCTTGTCGGCGTCGAAGCCGAAGCGGGTCGTGTATTCCTGGCCGTATTTGGCGCCGATCTTGTGCAGGATGCGGATCGAAATCATGTTCTTCGACTTGGTCAGCCCGCGCCGCATCGTCATCGGTCCTTCGTACTTGCCGTCGTAGTTCTTCGGCTCCCAGGCCTGGCCGCCGGTCTGGCCGGCGTCGAACGAAATCGGCGCGTCGTTGATGATGGTCGCCGGCGACAGGCCGCGCTCGAGCGAGGCCGAATAGATGAACGGCTTGAACGAGGAGCCGGGCTGGCGCCACGCTTGCGTCACGTGGTTGAACTTGTTGCGGTTGAAGTCGAAGCCGCCCACCAGCGCGTGGATCGCGCCGTCGGTCGGGTCGGCCGCGACGAAGGCCGATTCGACCTCCGGCATCTGGGTCACGCTCCAGGTGGTGGTGCCGTCCTGGCTGACCCGGATCACAGCGCCGCGCTTGACGCGCCGGTTGGGGGCCGCCTTGGCCGCCAGCCAGCTCTGCGCGAACGCCAGGCCGGCGCCCTTGATGTGGATTTCCTCGCCGGAGGCGGTGACGGCACGAATTTCGGTGGGCGACGCTTCGAGCACCATGGCCGCGATGATGTCGTCGCTGTCGGGATGCTCGGCCAGTTCGTTCTCGATCGCTTCGTCGGCTTCTTCCTTGACCGCCGGGATATCGATGTACGCTTCCGGACCGCGGTACGGATGGCGCTTCTCGTATTCCATCACGCCGCGCCGCAGCGCCAGGTAGGCCGCGTCCTGGTCGGTCTTGGTGATCGTCGTGTACACGTTCAGGCCGCGCGTGTAGGTCTCTTCCTTGAACTGTTCATACACCAGCTGGCGCGCCATCTCGGCCACGTATTCGGCGTGCACCCCGAATTCGCTGCTGTCGGTCTTGATCTTGAGCGGTTCGTCCTTGGCCACCGCATACTGGGCCGGGGTGATGTACTTCAGCTCGAGCATGCGCTGCAGGATGTATTGCTGGCGCGTGCGCGCGCGCTTCGGGTTGACCACCGGGTTGTAGGCCGACGGCGCCTTGGGCAGGCCGGCCAGCATGGCCGCTTCGGCCAGGCTGATGTCCTTGATGCTCTTGCCGAAATAGATCTGCGCGGCCGAGGCGAAGCCGAAGGCGCGCTGGCCCAGGTAGATCTGGTTCATGTAGACCTCGAGGATCTGGTCCTTGGTCAGATTCTGTTCGATCTTCCACGACAGCAGGATTTCATAGGCCTTGCGCTTGTACGACTGTTCCGACGACAAGAAGAAGTTGCGCGCGACCTGCTGGGTGATGGTCGAGGCGCCCTGGCGCGCGCCGCTGCTGCTGGCGTTATGCAGGAAGGCGCGCAGCGCGCCCTTGTAGTCGACCCCGCCATGCTCGTAGAAACGGTCGTCCTCGATCGCGATGATGGCCTTCTTCATCACTTCCGGGATGTCCTTCAGGTGCACCAGGTTGCGCCGCTCTTCGCCGAACTCGCCGATCAGCACGCTGTCCGCGGAAAAAATGCGCAGCGGCATTTTTGGGCGGTAATCGGTCAGGCTGTCCAGTGGCGGCAGGTTGGGATAGGCCATGGCCAGCGCGAACACCACGATCAGCAGGCCCACCAGGCCGGCGCCGGTGATGCCGCCCAGGATGATCAGCAACAGCCGCTTAGGCGAGCGCGCGCTGCGCGGGGACGGGGTAGTTGGGTCCGGCTTCGAAGGTGTCATGCGGATCAAATCTTTCGCTCAGTTGTTGCGAATCATTATAAAGCACCGCCCCCGCTGGCGGCGCACTTGCGGCGCCGGCGCGGTGTAACTGTTATTTACCTGTGGACAACTATGATGTCTGCACGGTTACAGAGTGTGGTTTTCCCGCCCGGCCCGACAAAATTCCAATGCAGAAATACCTTTACACGACCTGAAGATAGTTGCTACGATTTAATGTAGTGTCTTACAAGTGCCCTCTAAATGGCGGTTTTATAACAAATAAGCCCTTGTTGAGTCATTCATTATTCGTACTGCAGAGCAACTTTTGCAGTGGTAGCAGTCTAGGTAGGTGAGGGAGTACGCTCGATGATTAATCTTGGTTCCTTGTTCGGTCAGGCCAGCCCGCCTTTGCTTGGCTTGGACATCAGTACGTCCGGCGTGCGCCTGGTCGAACTGGTGGTGATCGGCAAAAATGAGCTGCGCTTGGAGCGCTATGCGTCCGAGCCGCTGCCGCGCGGTGCTGTCGTGGACGGCAATATCGAGAACACGGAGCAAGTCTCCGAAGCGGTGCGCCGGGTCTGGAAGAAGAGCGGCACGCGCATCAAGCTGGTCGCGCTGGGCATGCCGCCGGCCTCGGTGATCACCAAGAAGATCATCCTGCCGGCCGGCCTGTCCGAAGACCAGCTCGAGGTGCAGGTCGAATCCGAAGCCAGCCAGTACATCCCGTTCGCGCTCGACGAGGTCAGCCTCGATTTCGACGTGCTCGGGCCGGCCGCCAATTCGGCCGAGGACATCGAAGTCATGCTGGCCGCCTCGCGCAAGGAAAAAGTCGAGGACCGGGTCGCGATCGCCGAAGCGGCCGGCCTGTCGGCGGTGGTGATGGACATCGAGTCGTACGCCGCGCGCGCCGCGCTCGACCGCGTCACGGCCCAGATGCCGAACGCCGGCGAAGGCCAGATCGTGGCGCTGTTCCAGATCGGCGCCCAGGTCACCCACATTTCCGTCATGCTCGACGGCGACACCATCTACGAGCGCGAACAGCCGTTCGGCGGCAACCAGCTGACCCAGGACATCGTGCGCGCCTACGGCCTGTCGTTCGAGGATGCCGACGCCAAGAAGAAGAGCGGCGAGCTGCCCGAC
>JANYGW010000079.1 GCA_025359245.1 Massilia sp. | reverse complement strand
GAAAATCGCGTTTACTCTTGCCTTTTGCGCGATGAAAATGGCCAGGACAGCGAAGCGGTGGACCGATCATGAGTTTGCCGGACTCGACCTTGGCGATGGTCGCCTCAACAAAAGGGCAAAGGTACTCATGGAACGATTTGCGGCGAGCCCCGAGGCAAGCATCCCGCAAGCTTGCGATGGCTGGAGCGAAACGGTAGCGGCCTACCGCTTTCTGCGCAACACGGACGTGGACTGGCGCGACATCCTGGCACCGCACTGGGCGCGCACGCAGGAGCGCATGCAGGCGCATCCGGTGATGTTGTGCATCCAGGACACAACGGAATTGGATTTCAACGGCCAAGAAACGGAAGGCCTCGGCCCACTGAATTACGAAGCCAGGCGCGGTATGTACCTGCATCCAACCTATGCCGTGACGCCCGAACGCGAACCGCTGGGCGTGCTCGATGCGTGGATGTGGGCGCGCGAAAAGCGTAACGCCGACGGCGTGCGCCCTGGGCAAAAGGAAAGCACGCGCTGGGTCGAAGGCTACGAGCGCATTGCCGAGATGGCCGAGCAGATGCCGCAGACGCGACTGGTCTATCTGGCCGACCGCGAGGCCGACATGGTGGCGATGATGCGCCGTGCGCGCGAATTGGGAACGCCGGCAGACTGGCTGGTGCGCGCCAAACACAATCGCTGCTTGCCCGATGAAGACGGCGAGAAGCTGTGGGAGTACACCACCAGCGGTGAAGCGTTGGGCGAGATCGCCTTCACGATGCCTACACGCGGCACGCAGAAGGCGCGCCCGGTGCGCCAGCAACTGTGGGCGCGAACGGTCGAGATCGCTGATGGCAAGCGCGAACGCATCCGCGCCACCTGCATCGTGGCGCGGGAAATCGGTGCGCCCAAAGGTGTCAAGCCGCTCGAATGGCGGCTGCTGACCAACCGGACGGCCACCACCGCCGAGCAGGTCGTCGAACTGATCGATTGGTATCGCGCACGCTGGGAAATCGAAATCTATTTCCATGTTCTGAAGAATGGCTGTGAAGTGGAAACCCTGCAACTGGGGGCGGTCGATCGGGTCGAACGCGCGCTGGCGCTGTTCATGGTGGTGGCCTGGCGCATTGCCTACCTGATGCGCCTTGGGCGCACCTGCCCGGACTTGGACGCCACACTGTTCTTCTCTGCCGACGAAATTCGTGGCACCTATCTGCTATCAAAGCTGCCCAAGCCAAAACAGGCGCCGCGTCTGAACGAGGTCATCCGACTGATAGCGCAACTGGGCGGCTTCTTGGGCCGCAAGAGCGACGGCGAACCAGGCGTCAAGACAATCTGGCGTGGACTGGACCAAGTGATGACTGCGGCTCAAACGTTGAAGGCGCTACGCGAGGAGGACGACTGACTTGTGTATAAGGGCATGTCTTAAGGTGGTGGCAATAAGGTGATCCGCTGCGGGAACGAGCTGCTCCTTAGCCGCTCGCGTTCCCTCAAGCCAGACCTAGTACGTGTAGAACATCCGCTGGATTTCCTTGGTGTCGCTGGTCTTGGTCAGCGCCAGCATCAGCAGGATGCGCGCCTTCTGCGCATTGAGCGTGTCGGCCACGACGAAATCGAGTTCATCGTCGTTGGCTTCGCCATTGCGCGCCAAAATGCCTTGGCCGACGCGGCTGGCCCGCACCACGACTGCACCCTTGGCGCGCGCCGCCTTCAGCGCCGGCACCACTTTCGCCGCCAGGCTGCCGTCGCCTACGCCAGCGTGCACGATGCCCTTGGCGCCAGCGGCCATGAAGGCGTCCACCGCCACCGGTCCCATGTTCGCATAGCCGTACACGATATCAACCTGTGGCAGCACCGCCACCTTGCTGATGTCGAACTCGGTTTCAAACGTATGCTTGCGCACCACCTGGCGATAAAAGAAGGCCTTGCTGCCCTGGATGTAGCCGAGCATGCCCAGCTCCGGCGTGCGGAACGCGTCCAGCGTCGAGGTGTTGACCTTGGTGACTTCGCGCGCGGCCTGGATCTGATCGTTCATCGCCACCAGCACGCCCTTGCCGATCGCTTCCTGGCTGGCCGCCAGCAGCACCGCGTTGTACAGGTTGATCGGGCCGTCGGCCGAAATCGCGGTCGATGGCCGCATCGCGCCCACCAGCACCACCGGTTTGCGGCTCTTGACCACCAGGTTCAGGAAGTACGCGGTTTCTTCCAGCGTATCGGTGCCGTGCGTGATGACGATGCCGTCCACGTTCGCCTGCGCCAGCAGCACGTTGACGCGCTTGGCCAGGATCAGCCAGTGCTCGTTGCTCATGTTTTCGCTGGCGATCTGGAACACCTGCTCGCCGCTGACATTGGCCACCTTGGCCAGTTCCGGCACGGCCTGGATCAGGCGCTGCACGCCGACTGTGGCGGCGGTATAGCCAACCGTCGTCGTGCTCGACGCGCCGGTGCCGGCGATGGTGCCGCCGGTCGCCAGGATGGTTACGTTGGCCAGCTTGGGCGCCGGCCCTTCGGCCTGCGCGGCCTGGGTCATGAAGAACAAGATGGCGAACAGCGCGATCATCGAACGCGCGGGATTTTTGTACAGCATGCGAACTCCTGGAGTGGTATTAAGGTTTTTTGTAGACGACGCCGTCTTTCATCACGAATGCAACCTGTTGCAATAGCGTGATGTCGCGCAGCGGGTCGCCGCGCACGGCAACGATGTCGGCGGCGTAGCCCGGCTCGATCGAGCCGAGATGGCCGTTCTGGTCAAGCAGGTCGGCCGCACTCAGCGTGGCCGCGCGGATGGCGGCCAGCGGCGGCATGCCCGCTTCGACCATGTAGGCAAATTCCCTGGCATTCTCGCCGTGCGGGAAAACCCCGGCGTCGGTGCCGAACGCAATTTTTACGCCGGCCTTGTAGGCACGCGCAAAGGTGCTGCTGGCCTGGGGGCCGATCGCGGCTGCCTTCGGTCGCACCAGCGGCGTATAGTATTCCGGATCCTTCGACTTGTCTGCCACGTAGCGCGCTGCCGTCAAGGTGGGCACGTACCAGGCGCCGCTCTTCTTGAACAGCGCGATCACTTCGTCGTCCATGAACGTGGCGTGTTCGACCGAGTCGACGCCGGCGCGCAACGCGCGCTTGATGCCTTCGGTGCCGTGCGCGTGCGCGGCGACGCGGAAGCCGTAATCCTTGGCGGTGCTGACGATGGCGCGCAGTTCGTCTTCGCTGAACTGCGGATTCTGGCCATTGCGCGCCTGGCTCAACACGCCGCCGGTGGCGGTAACCTTGATCAGGTCCGCGCCTTCCTTGTAGCGTGCGCGCACCGCCGCGCGGCCTTCCTCGGGGCTGTTGGCGACGCCTTCGGTTGGGCCTGGGTCGCCGAGCACCTGGGTGAAGCGGCGCGCCAGGCCGATGGTCGGATCGGCGTGGCCGCCCGTGGTGGCGATGGCTTTACCGGCGGTGAACATGCGCGGCCCCTGGATGGCGCCGCTGTCGATGGCGCGCTTGAGCGCGACGTTCAGGCTGTCCGAGGCGCCCAGGTCGCGCACCGTCGTGAAGCCGGCCATCAGCGTGCGCTGGGCCTTGGCGACCGAGCGCAGTGCGGCATCGGCCGGGTTAAGCGTGAGCGCGTCGCGCATCATGTCGACCTGCTTCTGGGTTTCGACCGTCATGTGCACATGCATGTCGATAAAGCCCGGCATGCATGAAAGGGCGGTCAAGTCGACATGGCCGTCGGCCGCGCTCATCGGCCCGATCGACGCAACCTTGCCGTCTTCGATGACGATGCTGACCATCTCCCGCCACACCCCGGCCCGGACATCGAGCATGCGGCCGCAGTCGACCGTTTGGCTTGCCGCCTGCGCACTACTTGCGGCGACCAGGAAACACAGCGCGGACAGCTTTTGCACAGGAAGCTCCGGGAGAGTAATGATGGCAAAAGAGCATACACGATTTTCCATGAAAAAAGGCCTCCCAGAACGACCGGGAAGCCTTTGTGCGGAATGCCTGTACTTACGCCAGCGCTTCGGTGGCCAGGTCCTTCTGGCTCGGGTCGGACAGCTCGCCTTCCCATTTGGCGACAACGGCGGTGGCGATGCCGTTGCCGATGACGTTGGTGGCCGAACGCGCCATGTCGAGGAAGTGGTCGATGCCGAGCAGGAGCAGCAGGCCCGCTTCCGGGATGTTGAACTGGGCCAGCGTCGCGGCGATCACCACCAGCGAAGCGCGCGGCACGCCGGCCATGCCTTTCGAGGTCAGCATCAGCACCAGCATCATCGTGATCTGGGTGCCGAGCG
>JANYGW010000073.1 GCA_025359245.1 Massilia sp. | reverse complement strand
GATCACATTGTTGACCGGGCAGCCGCTGTTGCAAAACGGGATGCCGCAATCCATGCAACGCGCCGCCTGGACCTTGGCCTGCGGATCGGTCAGGTGCAGCACAAATTCCTTGTAGTTCTTGACGCGGTCGTCGACGGCCAGGTAGCCCTCGTCCTGACGCTTGAATTCCATGAAGCCGGTAATTTTACCCACGATACATCCTTTATGCTGTTCTTCTGGCGGACTTTAGGCCGCGATTTGGTCGGCAGCTTCTTCCATGCTGCTGTTGTGCATTTCCTCAAGCGCGCGCTTGTAGTCGGTCGGGAAGACCTTGACGAAGCGCGCGCGGGCGCTGGCCCAGTCGTCGAGCAGGTTGCGCGCGCGCGTGCTGCCCGTATGCTTGAAGTGGCGCTCGATGAGGCGCTTGAGGATGGCTTCGTCGGCCTCGCGCTCGGTGTCGCGGCTCTGGCTGTGCCAGGCCGACTGGTCAAGGTGGTCCTTGGCGGCCAGCACGGGGCTCAGGGCCACCATGGTCAGGTTGCAGCGCTTCTCAAAATCACCGGCCGGGTCGTAGACGTAGGCGACGCCGCCCGACATGCCGGCGGCGAAGTTGCGGCCGGTGCCGCCCAGCACGACGACGGTGCCGCCCGTCATGTATTCGCAGCCGTGGTCGCCGCAGCCTTCGACGATGGCGGTGGCGCCCGAGTTGCGCACGGCGAAGCGTTCGCCGGCCACGCCGTTGAAGAAGGCTTCGCCGGCGATGGCGCCGTACAGGACAGTGTTGCCGACGATGATGTTGTCGACCGCCCAGCCACGGAATTCCGTGTTCGGCCGTACGATGATGCGCCCGCCCGACAGGCCCTTGCCGACGTAATCATTGCCTTCGCCGACCAGGTCGAGCGTGATGCCGGCGGCGAGGAAGGCGCCGGCCGACTGGCCCGCCGTGCCCTGCAGCTGGATGTGGATGGTGTCGTCGGGCAGGCCGGCGTGGCCGTAGCGCTTGGCCACTTCACCGGAGAGCATGGTGCCGACCGTGCGGTTGAGGTTGCGCACGGGCGAGATGAAGGACACGCGCTCGCCTTTTTCCAGCGCCGCCTTGGCCTGGGCGATGAGCTTGTGGTCGAGGGCTTTTTCGAGGCCGTGTTCCTGCTCTTCCGTGTGGCGCACCGAGGTGCCGGCCGGCATCACCGGCTGATGGAAGATGGCCGAGAAATCGAGGCCGCAGGCTTTCCAGTGGGCGATCGCCTTCGATTTGTCGAGCAGGTCGGCGCGGCCGATCAGCTCGTCGTAGCTGCGGATGCCCAGCTGGGCCATCAATTGGCGCGCTTCCTCGGCGACGAAGAAGAAATAGTTGACCACGTACTCGGGCTTGCCCGAGAACTTGGCGCGCAGCACAGGGTCTTGCGTGGCGACGCCGACCGGGCAGGTGTTCAAATGGCATTTGCGCATCATGATGCAGCCTTCGACGACCAGCGGCGCGGTCGCGAAGCCGATCTCGTCGGCGCCCAGCATCGCGGCGATGACGACGTCGCGGCCGGTTTTCATCTGGCCGTCGGCCTGCACGCGGATGCGGCTGCGCAGGCCGTTGAGCACCAGCGTCTGCTGGGTTTCAGACAGGCCCAGCTCCCACGGCGTGCCCGCGTGCTTGACCGAGGACAGCGGCGAGGCGCCGGTGCCGCCGTCATGGCCGGCGACGACGACGTGGTCGGCCTTCGACTTGGTGACGCCGGCGGCGACCGTGCCGATGCCCACTTCGGAGACCAGCTTGACCGAGATCGAGGCGCGCGGGTTCACGTTTTTAAGGTCGTGGATCAATTGCGCCAAGTCTTCGATCGAGTAGATGTCGTGGTGCGGCGGCGGCGAGATCAGGCCGACACCCGGCACCGAGAAGCGCAGGCTGGCGATGTACTCGGACACCTTGTGGCCGGGCAGCTGGCCGCCTTCGCCGGGTTTCGCGCCCTGGGCCATCTTGATCTGGATCTGGTCGGCCGAGTTCAGGTACTCGGCGGTGACGCCGAAGCGGCCCGAGGCCACCTGCTTGATGCGCGAACGCAGCGAGTCGCCCTCGTTGAGCGGAATATCGACGACGACTTGTTCTTCGCCGACCAGCGAGGACATCATCTGGCCCTGCTTGATCGGGATGCCTTTCAGTTCGAGCTTGTAGCGGTTCGGATCTTCGCCGCCCTCGCCCGTGTTCGACTTGCCGCCGATGCGGTTCATCGCCACGGCCAGGGTCGCGTGGGCCTCGGTGCTGATCGAACCGAGCGACATGGCGCCGGTCGCGAAGCGCTTGACGATGTTGGCGGCCGGCTCGACTTCATCGAGAGGAATCGCTTTCGACGGGTCGAGCTTGAACTCGAACAGGCCGCGCAGGGTCAGGTGGCGGCGGCT
Source organism: Massilia sp. (assembly GCA_025359245.1). Classification (GTDB taxonomy): domain Bacteria; phylum Pseudomonadota; class Gammaproteobacteria; order Burkholderiales; family Burkholderiaceae_D; genus Telluria_A. The sequence goes on along the minus strand of JANYGW010000073.1, from coordinate 135 downwards.
CTGGTCGTTGATGATCTGCGCGTATTCCTTGTAGCTCGAGAAGCTGTTGCTGCGCGTGGAATGCTGCAGCTTGGCGATCGCGTCGGGCGTCCACATGTGTTCCTCGCCGCGCACGCGGTAGGCGTACTCGCCGCC
>JANYGW010000069.1 GCA_025359245.1 Massilia sp. | reverse complement strand
CAGACCGTGTACTCCGACGCTCTGAGTTCGGCCCCCGGTTCGGTGGCCCAGGTGCGCGAATGCGCGGCCCAGCTGACGCGCGTGGCCAAGCAGACCGGCATCACCATCATCCTGGTCGGCCACGTGACCAAGGAAGGCGCGCTGGCCGGCCCGCGCGTGCTTGAACACATCGTCGACACGGTGCTGTATTTCGAGGGCGACACCCAGTCCAGCTTCCGCCTGGTGCGCGCCATCAAGAACCGCTTCGGCGCCGTCAACGAGCTGGGCGTGTTCGCGATGACCGAAAAGGGCTTGAAGGGCGTATCGAATCCGTCGGCGCTGTTCCTGTCGCAGCACGACAACCAGGTGCCCGGTTCGTGCGTGATGGTGACCCAGGAGGGCACGCGCCCGCTGCTGGTCGAAATCCAGGCGCTGGTCGACACCAGCCACCTGCCCAACGCGCGCCGGCTGTCGGTCGGCCTCGAACAGAACCGGCTGGCGATGCTGCTGGCGGTGCTGCACCGGCATGCCGGCATCGCCGCGTTCGACCAGGATGTGTTCATCAACGCGGTCGGCGGGGTCAAGATTACCGAGCCGGCTGCCGATCTGGCAGTACTGCTGGCGATTAATTCGTCGATGCGCAGCAAGCCCTTGCCGCGCGGCCTGGTGGTGTTCGGCGAAGTGGGGCTGGCCGGCGAAATCCGGCCCGCGCCGCGCGGCCAGGAGCGTTTGCGCGAGGCGGCCAAGCTGGGTTTTTCGATCGCCATGATCCCCAAGGCGAATGCCCCGAAGCAGAAAATCGAGGGCATGACGATCGTGACGGTCGAGCGGATTGATGAAGCGTTTAATAAATTGCGGGAACTCGATTGAGAATGGATGTTGAACATGCTGTATAGGGAACAAAGAACGAACAAGCGCAAGATCTTGAAGGTCAAAGCGCTGCTGATGATGGAAGGCGCGGAAACGGTGCTCGGCCGCACCGTCGACGTGGCCGGCGATGGCCTGTGCCTGATGGTCGGCACCTCGCTCAAGCCGGGCGCGCTGGGCACGGTGCGCTTCGAGATTTTCCATGAAGGAAAGGCGATCTCGATCAGCGTGCGCTCGCGGGTGCAGTATTGCATCCTGAGCAATGGGGAATTCAAGGTCGGCTTCCAGTTCGTCAACCTGGAACTGTCGGCCATGGCTTCGCTGTCGCGCTTCCTGCAATAGGCGAAGGTGGCGTCACCGTTTGCCGGTCCATGTCATTATCCGGAAATACTTTACCTGTAGCATCTTTTTGGGTGATGGTCGGCAGTGGACAAAGAAATGGCAATGCAACAACGATGGAGGACCGAGGGGGCTGCCCGGCTCTCTTTCTGGGTGATGTTCTGGCCGCTGTTTGCGCTGGCCCTGCTGGCTGGCCTGTGGAGCATCACGCTGGTGCGCGCCGCCCAGCAGCGGGACCGGATCGAAGTGGACGCGCTGGCCGAAGTGGGCGCGGCGGCCCAGGCATACGAGCAATACGTGACCCGTTCGGTCGCCAATATGGACCAGGTGTCGATGCAGCTGAAACAGAGCTGGGAGCAGTCCGGCGGTACGCTGCGCCTCGATGACATGGTGCGCGAAGGGATGTTCCTCGACGACGCATTCGGCTGCGTCGCCATCGCCGACAGCGGCGGCGCCTTGCGCACGGCGATCCGGCCCCAGGCCTGCGGCACGACCGCTCAGCGCGCCGAGCTGTTTGCCTATCACAAGTACAACAATACCAGTGCGCTGCGCATCGGCCCGCCGCCCGGGCCGCGCACCTCGGCCCATGCAACGATGCTGTTCAGCCGCCGGATCGACACGCCCGATGGCGATTTCGGCGGCATCGTGCTGCTCAGCGTGCGGGCCGGCTATTTTACCGATTTCTATCTGCCCGCCTCGCTCAAGGCCGATGCCATGGTCGCCGCCGCCGGCGTCGACACCGGACTGCGGGTCGAGCAGCAGCGCCGCGCGGGCGGCGCACCGACCGAGACCGCGCTGCCCTACGATGCCGGCCTGTGGGCCAGCCGATCCGGCGCGGCCGTCGTGGCCGGCGCGCGCGGCTTCCCCGACGGACGCGCGCGGGTGCTGGGCTGGCACCGTTCGCCGGTCTATCCGGTCGTGGGCCTGGTGGCCGTGGCGCACACGCAAGCGATGGCGCCGTATGCGCGCTTCTGGTCGGAGACGCGTACCGGCGCCGTGCTCGGCTCCATCATGATCGCGCTGCTGGCCGTGGGCGCGACCACGCTGGCGCGCCGCGCCGCCGCGCGCCAGCATGCGCGCGAGCACGTGCGGCTTGCCTACCGCACTGCCACCGAAGGCGCCAACGATGGCTTCTACATGGTCAACCCGGTCCATGACGGACGCGGCGCCATGGTCGACTTCAATATCGTCGACTGCAACGAACGCGGCGCGCGCTTTTACGGCCTGGGGCGCCAGGCCCTGATTGGCAAGCGCTTGTCGTCGATGGACGCGGGCGGCGCCGGCACGGCCCTGTTCGATGCGTATTGCCTGGCCATGGAGACGGGCTTCCACGAGGATGAGCGGCTCATGCCCGAGCACAACCACCTGAACATCACCTGGGGCAAGCGCCGCATCGTCCGGGTCGGCAATGGCCTGGCCATCACTTTGCAGGATGTCAGCGAACGCAAGGCCCATGTGGCCGAGCTGAAGCGCATGTCCGACCAGGATGTCCTGACCGGTCTGCCCAACCGCCAATGGCTGATGAACTACCTGCCCAAGGGGCTGGTGCAGGCCCTGGTCGACGGCGCCGACGTCGCGCTGATGCTGATCGACCTGGACGAATTCAAGTACGTCAACGATGTGCATGGCCACGCGGTTGGCGACACCTTGCTGCAAGCGGCGGCCCAGCGCTTGCGGTCGCTGCTGCGGCCCAGCGATTGCGTGGTGCGCTTCGGCGGCGACGAATTTGCCGTGCTGCTGATGCCGGCCGACAGCATTGCGCACACCGAACGGGTCGCCGCGCGCATCGTCGACGCATTTTCGGCGCCGTTCGTGCTGGGCGGGGAACGGCTGGCCGTGGGCGCCTCGGTCGGCATCGCCGTCTTTCCGCGCCACGGCAACGATGCGCCCGGGCTGATCCAGGACGCCGGCATCGCGATGGACGCGGCCAAGAGCGAAGGCAAGCGCCAGTACCGCTTCTATGATGCGTCACTGGCGCGCACCGTGCACGCCCACGCGCAGATGAAGCAAAGCCTGCTCGACGCGATCGACCAGGACCAGTTCGTGCTGTACTACCAGCCGCGCGTGAACGCTGCCAGCGGCCAGTTGTGCAGCATGGAGGCGCTGCTGCGCTGGATACATCCGCAGCGCGGCCTGGTGGCGCCGCTCGACTTCATCCCGCTGGCCGAGGCCAGCGGCCTGATCCTGCCGATCGGCGAACTGGTGATGGACAAGGCTTGCGCCCAGCTCGCGGCGTGGCGCCAGGCCGGCCTGGCGCTGGTGCCGGTCTCGATCAACGTTTCGCCGCGCCAGTTCGCCAAGGGCGAAGTGCATGTGCAGCTGCAGCGCTGCCTGGCGCGCCATGCGATACCGGCAGCGCTGCTGGAAGTGGAGATCACCGAGTCGGCGATGATGGGCGACCAGGACCATATCATCACGCAGCTGGCGGCCATCCGCGCGCTCGGCGTCAAGCTGCACGTCGACGATTTCGGCACCGGCTACTCGTCGCTGTCGCAGCTGCAGAAACTGAAGATGGACGTGCTCAAGGTCGACCGCGCGTTCACCGCCGCGCTGGGGCAGGGGCACGAGGGCCAGGTGTTTGTCCAGGCCATCGTGTCGATGGCGCACGCGCTGGGCATGGAGGTGGTGGCCGAAGGCGTGGAAACGGCGGCCCAGCTGGCCATCCTGCAGGAACTGGCCTGCGATGAAGTGCAGGGCTACTATATCGCGCGCCCGATGCCAGCGCCGCAGATGGCCATCGTGATGGCGCAGCGGCGGCGCTTGCCGCAGCTGCCGCTGGTCCAGCCATGCGCGGCGGACGCCTAGCGCGCCGGCGCCAGTGCCAGCCGCGCTGCGTCCAGCGCGGCTGGCGACTCGCCGCCGAGCAAGGCAATCGCCACCCGAATCAGCTCGGTTTTCCTGACCTTCATGCCGGCCTCCTTGCACGCTTGCCGCAGTTGTTCGAGGCGCGCGTATTCGTCCTCGGTCAGCGCCACCTGGCGCGCTTTGGGCGGCTTGGCCGGCTTGGGCGCGCCGGACGCCGTGGGGGTTTTCTGTGCCATGTGTTCCTCGCAGGATGGGAATCGGATGTTGCCCTCCCGATCATAACTTCAGCACCTGGCGCCGCCTGTCTTTTTCTTGCCACGATGGGAAATTTATATTCCCATAGTGTAATTGTGTGGTCACACAGAGCGACTATGCTCTTGCCTTTATCGCGGGTTGGCCGCGTCGGACGTTATGAAAATCTCGAACCTGAATACCGGGCTGCGCGTGCTGGCCTGTTTCGCCGTGGTGTTGCTGGTCATGGCCGGCATGACCGTCGTCTCCTTGTGGCGCCAGCAGGCTGCCGAACGTTCCTTCACCGACCTGGTCGACCACCAGCTGGCCAGGCAGCAGCTGATCTCCGAACAGCTCGGTGCGGTGCGGCTGAACGGCTTGCGCGCGATATCGATCGGGCGCAGCGACAGCCAGGAAGTGGCCGACTACTTTCAGCTCCAGTTGCAGGGGGGCGACAAGCTGGTGCTGGCGCTCGAGGGACGCGACAGCGACCTGGCGGCCTCGGTGGCGCAGCGCAAGAGCGCCTACCTGGCACTGCGCGCCGAGCTGTTCAAACTCAAGGACATGGGCCGCACCCAGGATGCCGGCGCCCTCATCGACACCAAGCTCGAGGCCGCCTTCCAGGCTTACGTGGGCGCGCTGGAACAAGCGCTGGCAGCGCAGACGGCGCAGGCGCGCGCAGCGTCGGCCGATTCGGCGGCCCAGTTTCGCGCCAGCCGCGCCATGCTGATCGGCTTCGGCCTGGCCGCCGTGGCGCTGGGCGCGCTGATGTCGTGGCTGCTCACGCGCAGCATCGTGGCGCCGCTGCGGGAAGCGGTCGCGCTGTCCATGCGCGTCGCTGGCGGCGACCTGCGCAGCGCCGTCCGGCACCAGCGCAAGGATGAAATCGGCCAGCTGTTCGACGCGCTGGGCAATATGACGGCCAGGCTGTCGGCCACCGTCGGCCAGGTGCATGCGGGCGCCGGTGCGATCGGTGTGTCGTCCGTTCAAATCGCCTCCGGCAACATGGATTTGTCGGACCGCACCGAACGCCAGGCCAGCGCGCTGCAGCAGACCGCCGCCTCGATGGAAGAGCTGACCGTCGCGGTCAAGGAAAACAGCGGCAACGCGCGCGCCGCCAACGCGCTGGTGCAGACCGCCGCGGACGTGGCCAGCCAGGGCGGCAACGTGGTCGCCGAGCTGACCGGCACGATGCAGCAGATTAATCTGTTCGGCAAACAGATCGGCGACATCACCGGCGTGATCGACTCGATTGCTTTCCAGACCAATATCCTGGCGCTGAACGCGGCGGTGGAAGCGGCGCGCGCCGGCGAACAGGGGCGCGGCTTTGCCGTCGTCGCCGCCGAAGTGCGCAACCTGGCGCAGCGTTCGGCGGCGGCGGCCGGCGAAATCAGGCAGCTGATCGGCGATTCGACGGCCAGCATCCGCAGCGGCAGCGAACAGGCCGACGCGGCCGGCCGGTCGATGCAGGACATCGTCGACAGCATCGGCCAGGTGACCCGAATGATGGCGTCGATCAGCGCCGCCAGCGGCGAGCAGGAGCGCAGCATCGAACAGGTCAAGGGGGCCATCGGCGACATGGACGACGTGACCCAGCAAAATGCGGCGCTGGTCGAACAGGCCGCCGCGGCCGCCGCGGCCATGCGCGACCAGGCGCAGGCGCTGTCGGCGCTGATCGGCTACTTCCAGACCTGAGCCGGCAGCGCGCCGGTCAAGCGCCGGCTTGCATTCGTCGTTACAATGCGGGATGATCTTGGCCTTGATCTTTTCCCATTCCGACGGAGCGTCAACAATGACAAGCAAACTGGTTCTCGGCGTTCTGGCCGCCGCACTCGCAGTCACCCTGCCGGCTCACGCCCAGCAGGAAGAGAAGGTCCTGAACATCTATAACTGGTCTGATTACATCGGCGACGACACCATCAAGAACTTCGAAAAAGAGACCGGCATCAAGGTCCGCTACGATGTGTTCGACAACAATGAGATTCTCAATTCCAAGCTGGTCGCCGGCAAGACCGGCTACGACATCGTGGTCCCGACGGCGCAGTGGGCGCGCCTGCAGATCGACGCCAAGCTGCTGCGCAAGCTCGACAAGTCCAAGCTGCCGAACCTGGCCAACCTCGATCCGGCGATCCAGGCCAAGCTGGCCACGCTGGATCCGGGCAACGAGCATTTGGTCGACTGGATGTGGGGCTACACCACGGTCGGCATCAACGTCGACAAGGTCAAGGCCGCGCTCGGGTCGACGCCGCTGCCGGACAATGCCTGGGAGCTGATCTTCAATCCGGTGTACGTGTCAAAACTGAAGTCGTGCGGCGTGTCGGTGCTCGATTCGCCGTCCGAAGTGCTGCCGGCCACCTTGACCTATTTGGGCAAGCCGGCCTATTCGAACAACCCGGCCGATTACGCCGACGCGGCCAAGACGCTGGCGGCGATCCGCCCGAGCATCACGATGTTCAATTCGTCCGGCTATATCAACGACCTGGCCAACGGCGCGCTGTGCGTGGTGTTCGGCTGGTCGGGCGACATCAATATTGCGCGCCAGCGCGCCATCGACGCCAAGCGCGGCGTCAAGGTGCAGGCGCTGGTGCCCAAGAGCGGCGCGCCGCTGGTGTTCGACACGATGGCCATTCCGGCTGACGCGCCGCACCCGAACAACGCGCACCTGTGGATCAACTACATCATGCGTCCGGAAGTGCACGCGGGGCTGACCAACAAGGTGTTTTACGCCAATCCGAACAAGGCCAGCCTCAAATTCGTGCGCAAGGATATCGCCGAAAACAAGACGGTGTTCCTGTCCGAGGAAGACTTGAAAAAAATGGTGCCGCCGCAAGCGGTGTCGGCCGAGACCCGGCGCCTGATCACGCGCACGTTCACCAGGTTCAAGACTGGGCGCTAGGCGCTCGTCACCCAGCGCCAGGGGCATTGGTTCAGTCAGTCAGCGTTTCGTTGATTTTTTGGTCGGCCGGCGCGCGTGCGCCTTGCTTGCGGCCTGGTACGCCAGTGCGTATTGCTTCCAGTCGGCGATGACCTGGTCGCGGTAAGCGTGGGCGCAGGCGAGCAGGTCGTGCCGCCATGACGCGGCGGCGCCGGCATACGCGATCCACGTGTCGGCATCGGCTGCGCCTTCGCGTCCGCCGGAGCGCAACTGGTCCCACGCGACGATGCTGCCCATTGTGCGCATCAGAGCGTCGAGGCGCTGCGATTTTCCATTCCATGCCGCCAGTGCGATCCGATCCTGACTGGGCAGCAATTCCTGCAATACGTAGGAGCGCGTGCCGATGCTGACGGCTTCGAGGAAGGCCGGTTCGATTGCCTGGACGCGCTGCTGGATGGTCACGACGCGCTCGGCCTCGCTGCGCCATGCCGGCTGGCGGTTGTGCAAAAACGGTGCGACGGCCGATGCGGGCGCATACTTCAGGTCGAGCAGGAAATGGGCGTCCGGAGCGCCGCGTCCGCGGACCAGGATCACGTAGCGCTCCAGCCCCAGGCTGCCGGTACCGGCAATGCGGCGTGCGACATCGAGCACCTTGAAAAAAGCAGGGACCTGCTGGCGCTGCGCGTAGCTGGCCATGAAGGCGCTGACTTTGTCGCGGTCGGCATCGGCGACCGGCAATGTCTTGGCGGGATCGAGGCGCAAGCTGCGCTTGCCACCAGCCAGGGTGGTTCGCTTGTTCAGGAAATCGACGCGGCTGCGCGTTTTCACACTCTGCAACAGTTCCTTGACCATGCCCTTGGCCACCGCGCGCTCGACCCAGCGTGGCTTGCCTGAGGCCAGCGCGGCCACGTAAGCGTCCAGGAAACTCTGACACAAGCCGGTGGACAGTTGAGGGGCCAGTCGGAGCGACTCGCCGGCAACCAGCACGCTGACCAGCAAACGGGCCAGCTCCCAGTTCGCCGGCGCCAGCGCCGCCTCGCCGAAGTCGTTGATGTCGAAATAGGTGAGGCGATTGTCCCCCTTGTAGCTGCCAAAGTTTTCCACATGCAGGTCGCCGCAGATCCAGGCCAGCGGCGCCTGTTGGTTCTTCAAGGCCTCCGGAAAATCCTGGCAAAACAAGTGGCAGGTGCCACGCAGGAACGAGAACGGATCGTGGGCGAGCGCCTGGTATTTCAGGCGGACCCGCTCGGCCTCACGATCGGCGTTGAACGCGGCGACAAGGGCGGGGACATCTCGTTCCAGAATTTTGTGCATCGGCGATCCCTGGTTTGACATACTACGATGCGGGGCACGCGCCGCTAGTTGGCCGGGGCGCGGTAGCGTTCGCGAATCTTGCGGGCGACGAACAAGGGGAGATAGTCGGTCACGCCGGCCTGCGCGCTCAGCGCGAGGAACAGAGCGCGGTACGCTGTGCTTACCTCGGCATACGGACGCGCGAATTGTTCGGCAATGTCGCGTATCGATTCGAAGTGCAAACGCTCCCGAAATGCCGTCCCGTCGTCTGGCGGCGGCGCCCGGCGCGGAGCAACGGACGGATGGTTGGTACGGTGTTCCATGGTTGCTCCTTTGGACGCCGGGCGTAGCCGGCTAGTGCGGCACCTGCGCCGGCGTAAATTTGCGCCAACTTTTTCGGGCATCGCGCCGCCCCTGTTGCGCGCTGGCCGCCAGGAAGCCCCTGACAAAATCGGCATCGCGGCCAAGGGCGGGCTGTTTCTCTTGCAAGGCCGACAGCAGACGGTCAGCCACGGCCATGTCGTTGAGCCGTCCAAACTCGTCTTGCAGTCCGGAGAGCCGCCTGACATAGCTGCGCACGGCGCCGGCATCGAACAGCGACTGGAAAAATTCGCTGATGTAGCGCGCCCTTTTTGCGGCTATGCGCACCCGGTGGCTCGCTTCGGCGCTGGCGCCGTCGAGCTGGCCGCCGCGCTTGACCAGGCGCTTGTGGGAACTGGCCAGCGCCTTGCGGGCAAATCCGGTGATGCGGGCGTCGAGGCGGGCCAGCGCTTGCCCGTCGGCGTCGGTGCGCCAGCCGGCGTCGCTGCGCCATTGCGCCAGCGACAGCATCAGCCTGGCATAGCGGGGCGCGCCGATCGCCTCGGCGGCCAGGCGGCGCGCCTGCTCGCTCTCGTCCAGGGCGGCCTGGCTCACTTGCGCGATATGCGGCTCGGCCGGACAGGCCTGGCCAAGTTCGTCCAGCGTGCCGTGGGCCAGCACGTCCCAGTCGCGCGCCGCGCCCAGTTCGCTGGCCAGCCACTCGACCTCGGTGCCCAGCGCCGCCGGCAGGTCGATCAGGCCTTGCGTCAGGCCGAACGCCGAACGCAGGCGCCGCATGCCGACCCGCATCTGGTGCAGCGCTTCGCTGTCGCGCCGCACCACGCCGGCGGCGTTCGCTTCGATCTGTGCGATGCAATTGCCGGCGATCTCGACGAAGGCCTGCTCGACCGACATTTGCTTGTTCAGCGCGACCGGCGCGGCTCTATGCGCCGCCACCTCGGTCGGCGCGAGCAGCGCGTAGCCGCGCTCGGCCTTGCTCAGCGAGTCCAGCGTCAGCGGCACGGTATCGCTCAGTTCCAGCGCCAGCTGATACAGGTGGGCTGCGTCGCCCGCCTTCAGTTCGAGTTCGAGCTCGCAAATGGCCAGCTTGGCGCCATTGCAGATGATTTCGCCGACGTCGATCACGCACTCGACCAGGTCGCCGTCGTCCAGTTTGAGCGGAATGACGGTGCGCTTGACCTGGGTCGAAAACACCGGCATCAGGCGCTCCTTCAGCTTGCGCGAATGGAGCAGGGAGCCCAGGCCGTTCTTGCGGCCGACCATCTTGCGCAATGGCGGCAGGGCGGGGCGGTCGGCCGCGACCGGCGACTGGTATTCGGCGCGCCGGTGCAGCCCTCCCGTGCTGCCGTTGCCTGCCTTGAGGGTCTGGACGGTATCGGAGGCCGTCTTGCGCAGCCGCAGGCTGGCGTGGCTAGCCTTGAATGCGTGCTCGGGGGTGTCGAAATAGGTATCGACCTGCCAGTGCTCGACCGGCGGCGTCACCGCATATTTCTGCAGCACGGCACTGTGCAGCAGCGCGTCGACATCCTCATTGCGGGCCAGCAGCTTGATTTCGCTTTCCATGGCATCTCCGTTTTTCGGTCTGTTGGCATTTTAACTGCGCTGCGGCGGATTTCTCGCCGCGTCGGCATCCTATGGCGCGCTGCATTTATTGTTAACGCAGCGATTCGGCCAGCACCCGTCCTTCGGCGGCCGCAGGCGGGCGCAAGTGCAGCAGATGGGACAGCGTGGGCGCGATATCGACCACTTCGGTGTACTGCGGGTAGGTACCGGGTTTGATCCAGCGCTGGCCCATCATCATCAAGGGCACGTTGGTATCGTAAGCGTACGGCGAGCCGTGCGAAGTGCCGCTGTTGCCGGCGCTGAAATACCAGTACGGCTTGAGCACCACCATCAGGTCGCCCGACAGCTGGCGGTTCCAGGCGCGCTGCATCAGCATGCTCATGCGGGTCGCGGGCAAGGCGCCGTTTTCGAACTGGGTGCGGGTGTACGCCTGCGCCACGCCGGTCTGGGCGAGCAGGAAGCGGGCCGCCGTGTTTTCGACCTCGGCGCGCTTCAGGCCGCCCTTGGCGATCAGGCTGTCGTCGAGGTGGATATTCGGCAGCGAGGCCGCGATCACCAGCTTGGCGGCGCCGTAGGTGGCGGCCAGGTGCTGGTTCAGGTCAGCGACCAGCTTGTCGCCGTCGACCCGGCCTGCGTCCATGTGCTGCGCCTTCGCGTACTCGGGGGTATTCGGGAAGCCATGGTCGGCGGTCAGCACGACGACGACATTGCCGGCGCCCAGGCGCTGGTCGAGGTAGTTGAAAAAGCCGGCCAGCATGCGGTCCAGGCGCTGCAGGTGGTCGTGCGACATTTTGCTTTCGGGGCCGTAGGCGTGGTTGACGTAGTCGTGCGCCGACAGGCTGACGCCGATCAGGTCGGGCAACCCGGCCGGATTCTTGCCCAGGTTTTCCCCTTCGATGGCGGCGCGCGCGAAATCGAGCGTCAATTCGTCGAGGAAGGGGCTGGCCCGCAGGCGGTTGTAATAGTCGGCGTCGAGGCTGCCGCTCTCGCTGTAGAAGGAGAATGGAAAACGGTTGCTCACGCCCGGCTTGGCCGGATACAGCTCGTCGCCGCTGTCGTTCGCGTAGGCGGCATCGCCCAGCAGCGGCGTCCATGACTTGCCGTAGTAGCGGTCCTGCGGCTTGTTGGCCTGGTAGCGCTGCACCCATTGCGGATGCGACGCCATGTAGTAGGTGCTGCTGGCAAAATTGCCGCTCTTCTCCATGTACATATACGCGGTGCCGCTCTTGCCGGCCAACAGGATCGCGCCGCGGTCCTTGCCCGACACGGTCAGCACCTTGGCGCGGTTGCCGGTGGCGTAGCGCAGCTCGTCGCCCACCGTGCCGACCCGCAGCCTGGCCGGCGAGGTGCCGTCGCCCGGCTTGGTGTCTTCGCCGATGTAGGTATAGGCGGCGTCCTCGGTGCAGTACACCGACGCGTGGGTCAGCGGGTCGATCCAGTTATTGCCGATCACGCCGTGCTGATACGGATAGGCGCCGGACAGGATGGCCGCATGGCCGACGGCGGTGACGGTGACGCCATGGGCCTGGTGGGCGTTGCTGAAGGACGCGCCCTGGCCCAGCAGGCGGCGGAAACCACCGGTGCCGAACTGCTCGCGGTAGCGCTGCACCTGTTCGCTCGGCAGGCCGTCGACGACCAGCACCACGATCAGCTTGGGCTGGGCCACGGCAGCTGCGGGCGCCGCATGGAGAGGGCCAGCGGCCAGGCAGGAAAGCAGCAGTGCGCGCACGGCAATCGCGGCAGGGGGGAAGGTGCGTGTCATCGTCATCAAGGTAAAAGTGGTAAGGCCAGCGCGATGCTGGACGGCGCGCCTATGGTAGGGCGCAGGCATGACCGCAGCATGACAAACGGGCGCGTGAAAATGTCAAACAATGGTCACGGCTGCGTCACAAAATGTCTTTACATTCGGCCACTCCGACCACCCAAGGAGTGACAATGAAATCTGGACTGCTGGCCACAGGCCTTGCCGTAGCGCTGTTCGCAAGTGCCCCTGCCTTCGCATGGAAGCAGGAGACGCACCGCCGCATCGTGCTCGACGCGCTGACCTTCATGAAAAATAATCCGGGCACGACCAATTACGCCAAGCTGCAGACCGGCGTCACGCGGGCCGGCTACACGATGGAGCAGTTCGCGCAGGCGCTCGGGCAAGGCGCCTACGACGTCGATGATTTTGCCGATATCTACCTGTGCGGCGCGACCACCGGCAGCTGCGTGCTGGCGCCGGTCTGGGGCCTCGGTTCGGGCATCGCCAATTACACGTCGTACGGCCACTTCCAGAACCACACCAGCGGGCGCGACGTGCATGGCAATGGCTTCGGCGGCTACAACTACGCCAAGCTGGCCAATCCGGGCGACATCGACAAACTGGCCGCCGCCTGGCTGGTCGGCGACTACCTCGACGACGGCGCCGGCGGCCTGAAAGGCTGGTTCGGCGACAGCAGCAAGTACAACAGCTACGGCGTCACCGAAGCCCACTACCGGCTGGGCGGTTATTCGACACCGCAGCAATATGCCGATTTCGAGACCATGCCATTCCAGCCGATCGATAACCTGGGACAGTACTGGTTCCAGCAGTTCCTGGCCCGTCCGACGGCGCAGTCGCTCGGCTTCGTGCTGCACACGACCGACCTGGTGCAGCCGCATCACACCTGGGGCACGTCCGGCAACGGGCACTCCGGGTGGGAGCAGTGGGTCAGCGACTATTACGACAGCGAACAACTGAGCGATCCGGTCCTGGTGCGCGCCGCGCTGACTACCTTCACGCCGCTCGCGCCGGACGCCACCGACATCCGTGCGCTGCTGACACAGGGCGGAACGTTCTCCTACGCGAACGGCGGCATCGTGCTGTCGTCGGCCGACCATGCGGACCGCAGCGCCGTGGCGCGGAAAATGATTCCGCATTCAGTCGCGATGGTGGTGCACGTGCTGAACCGCGCTGCTGAACGGCTGGCGATTTGAAGCCGGGCGCCGTCATGTGGTCACTGGCCGGTGCGCTGCTGCTGACGCTGCACCTGGGCGCGGCGGCGGCGACGCCGGCCGTTGCGGCGCGCATCGACGGCGCACCGTTGCTGTCGTTTAGCGTCGATGCGATGTGGCGCCTGGCGCAGGCCAAGGCGCCGGCGGCCGCACGCCGGACGGTGCTGGACACGCTGATCGACAATCGTTTGCTGGCGAGCGCGGCGCGGCGGCGATTTGGCGTCGACAGGCTGTCGAACGGGCAGCGGGTCGCATTTCCACGCGAAGTGGTGTTCGACGACCAGCTGGTCGCCACATTGCGCTCCTTGTACGGCGCGCAGATGGAGCAGGACTTGCGCCGCCTTCCGGGCGGCGTCGAAGGCATGCTGCAGATCGCGGCGCGCCCCGGCGAGGAGGCGCTTGTCGAGGTCTTCGGCAAACCGGGCGGACTGCTGCTGGACGCGGCGCTCGACGCCGTGCAGGTGGAGCGCGCGCGCCGCATCGTGCTGCTGCGCTTTGCGCTGCCGAATGGCGCCGAGCGCGCGATCTCGGTCGACGATGTGTACCTGCGCCAGAATGTGCAGGGCAGGGTGTCAATGTTTGCCCACGACGTCGACTTCATGCTGCAGCAAGCCAGGCTGGAAGTGGCCGCGCTGTACGTCGTCCAGTGGAGCCAGCGCCGCTTCGGCGCCGAGGCGGTGGCGGACTTGCGGCGCGTGTTGTCGGAGCAGGCCGACGCGCAGGCATTGATGCGCATGCACGGCATCGGCGATGATGGGCATGCCGACAGCGCCCTGGTCGATGCGCTGGCCGGCGCGGTCAGCGCGGCGCAGGTGCGCCAGTATTACGGGGGCCATCGCGCGCAGTTCGTGCGCATCGAGCGGGTCAGGGCGCGTCATATCCGTCTGCCCGACGAAGCAGCCGCGCGCTCGGCGGCGGCGGCCCTGGCGGGCGGCGCCGGCTTCGCGGACGTGGCGCGCCAGCATTCGGTCGCGCCGGACGCCGCGCGCGGCGGTGCGCTTGGCTGGGTGCGGCATGAGGGCACGCCAGGCTGGCTGGCGCAACTGCTGTTCGCGCACGCCGATGGCATGGTGTCGCCACCGGTGCGCACGCCGGCCGCGCCGAACCAGGAGGCCGCGTGGGAAATCGTGCTGGTCGAGCAGAGCGAACATGGTTACCAGGAGGTCGATTCGGAATCGGTGCGGTATGCGGCCAGCCGCGCCATTGCACGCGAAGCCGCGGCCGCGCAGATGACGGCCTTGCGCAGCCAGGTGCGGCGCAAGGCGCGCGTCGAGATCATGGCGGCGTCATGAGGTTCCTGATCGTTGTCGTCAGCGTCACACTGGTGCTCGGCGCCGCCTGGATGATCGGGCCGGGCGCCGATCGTTTGCCTTTGCCGGTGCTGGCGCCGCCGTCAGTGGCTGCCGCGATTGCCATGCAAGGCCGGGGCGCGCCGCCGGCGCAATGGCTGGCGGCCGTGCCGGGCGGGCAGGGCCGCGCCGATCCGGTCCCGGCCTGGACCAGCATGGCCGAGGCGCGCGCACATGGCGACCCGCGCAGCCCGCCGCTGCAACGGTCCGCCGCGGCCGACCCGGCGCCGGGCGCAGCGCAGCTGGCCGATCCCGTCGCCTATCATGCCTATGAGCAAAGCCAGCACGCGCGCGCCTTGGCCGCGTTTGCCGTCGCCGCTGACGATGAACTGCCGAGACTGCGCGCCGATGTTGCGCGCGCACGCGCGGCGGGCATTGCGCCGGCCGATATTGTCAAAGTGGAGCAGAAAATACGGCGGCTCGAACAGCTGCGGAACGCGATCGTCGAGCAAGGGGCGGTGCCAGTCGATTAGCCCCGCACTTGCTGCGGTCGCGCCATGTTTGACGCTGGGAATTTGGACGCCGTTCGCCGTACTGCTGGCGCGCACATCCATTTAAGTGGTATTAAAACAACAAGATTAATGTTGTTGTATCGCTATTCAAAAAATAGGGAGATATTGGCTCATCTTGCTTGTGAGCGCATCTGGCGGTGCGAGCTGACCAGCCTTGTACAGCGGAGTGGACATGACATCAACGCCTTTGAACGCGCATCGACGCGATGGCCTCAAAACCATACTCGGCCTGGCACTGCTGCTTACTGGACAGGCAGTGCGCGCCCAGGCCGCGGATCCGGTACAGCCGACCTTGACGGCCCTGATTTCAGAATTCGGAAAGCTGCGTGCCCTCGCTTACAACGAAGTGCGGGATCTCAAGGTCATGCATGCAAAGCGTCCCAGCAAACTCGTCAAATCCGAACTCCTCTATTCGAAAGCGAAGTTTTCCGCCGATGCCTGGATCGACAACGTCCGCGTTGGCTTGGCCATGGGCGGCAAGCTGGACGCGACGGCCCTCGATTCATGCGCCAAGACGCTGCAAGCGAATACGAACGCGCTGATCGATTTCGGGCAGGCCAGCCGGACTGCAAGCAGCCCCAACGAAAAGCCCAAGGGCATGGTGTTGATCACTGCAATTGCGGCGCTGATCGTTTCAGTTGGAGGATTTGCCATAAAAATATTTGAAACCTGGAGCAGCGTCGAGGAAAAAAAGCGCAACGAGATTCGCGCCGAGCTTGAACTCATGAGGTGGGGGAATTTTCAACAGATTTGATGAGGGGAGTGCACATAATGCGAACTATTTCAACGATTTTGACGGTCCTCGCGCTCGCGTCGGGAGCGAACCTGGCCCGTGCCGCCGACAAGCTCCCTGAGGAAATGAGCACCCTGATCAATGGCTATGCCGTTGGACGACTCACAGCCGGGCATCTGCAGGGCATATGCAAGTGGCATCTCGCGCCGCAAGTCCCTGCCGGGCAGCTGGATCAGTTCCGGCTCCAGAATAGCGCTTTTTGCGAGGGCTTTCTTTCCGCGTCGGCTGAGTTCTCCCAACTTGACGCCGCCAGCCTGTCGGGCGCAGATGTGCCGAAGAGCATGCCGCCGCTCAGTTGCAAGGGGCTTTCCCCGGCCCCATTCGCCAGGCAATTCCTTTCAAACGCGGACTTGAAAGCGCGCATGCGCAGTCCCGCCAGTGAATTCCTTCTGTCGACCGTATTCGCATGCACAAAAAGGTGAAGACATGAAACGCATTTTCTGTTTTCTTGTGGCCCTGGGCGCATCGGTGCAAGTGGCGCAAGCGGCGCCTCCGACCACCGCGGAGACGCTCGGCAATGCCTGCACAGTGACCTGCGAAATCCTCAACGGGAATGGCACGCTCATGACAGACCTGGGCAAGAACGATCATTGCATCGGTTATCTCAAGGGACTGGCGGGAGCAATCGAATGGTACAACAGGAGCGACGATCATCCGATCCCTGTGGGAGCGTGTCCGGCGAAATTGCTGGCGGACCGCACTGCCAGGTCGCCGGAAGAGGACGAAGTGTTGAAACTGTCCTGCGGCTTGGGAAAGTGGATACTCGAGCGTCCCAACACCTACGCGCGCCCTGCGGCGCAGGTTGCCGTTCAGTGGATGCTGGCCACGCGCTGTGAATAGGGCGGCGCGCTTGGTGCACGCCGGATTGATCCTGCTGGGGGCGGTGCTGATGGCGGTGGGCTGGCCGGCAATCGCCTCGCCCCAGCTCGATGGCGGATGTGCCGCCATCTCGCGCAGCAGCCGTACTGGCGCGCTGCTGGTGACCGATCGGGGCGGAAAGGCATTTTCCGGAACCATGCAAGATCCCTTGCAGGATCGGTTGCGCCAGTCCGGCCAACTGAACCAGGCCCGCTACATTCTTGGGGGCAGCGTCATCCTCATGGCTTACCGGTCCGGTGCGATCGAGACTTTTCGCGCGGGCGCCACGCTGGCGCCGATTGCGCGCCTGCCGGCCTATTCCTATATGTCGCTGTCCTTGTCGCGCAGCGGCCGCTGGGCTGTCGGCATGGCCCCGGGAAGTACTTCTGCAGATGTCCTCGATCTGTCTGACGGCCAGATCAGGGTGGTAAGGCATGTCGAGCATCCGCTCGGCGTGGCATTCCGCATCGCCACCATTGCCGAGACGGCACCCCTGCTTGCCTTGCTCGATGAGAAAGGCGAAGCGCACCTGCTCGATTGGCAGACCGGGAAATGGCTGGCCCTGGCAGGCGGCGGGAGCGACGCCAGGCTGACCGGGCTCAAGTTTGTCGCCCAGGATGTGCTATGGGGGACGGTCGACGCGGGATTGATGAAAATCGGATCCCCGCTCAAGATTGGCTCCCCTGCCAGCGCACTCGAAGGCATTCCGATGACGCGATCGGCAACCCTCATCGATACCGGCCTCGATAATTATCTGCTGAGCGCCGACGATCTGGGTTTCACGTCTCTGCTCAAACGCCAGGCGCCAGGCGGGACGGAAAAATACGCCGAGCTGGGCGCCGTGCAAATCATGCCGGGCATGCGCGAAGCTGTCGGCGACCCTGCGCTTGAGCGCATCGCGCTGTGCGGCAGCAGCCTGGAAGTGCTCGAACTTGGCACTGGATCTCTGGTGCATCGCACGCACGCCCAAATGCGCCCCAATGTGTTCGTCGACAACATCACCGACGATGGCGCGCTGGCGCTGGTGCGCGACACGGAAGGGCGGGGCGCCATCTGGAGCGTGGCCAATGAGAACATTGTCGGCATGCTACCGCGCCTCCGATTGCAGATGTTTCCCGCCTTTGGCGCATTGAACCCAAGGTCCAAGGTGTACCTGGCGTTCGGCCAGCGCGATGTGATGACCATCGCGCGCCCGCTCACCGCGCAGGGAGCGGACGGTGTGGGGAGCGCGTACGCTGTCACGGCCTTGCCGCTTCCATTCACCAGCCATGACGGCGAGGCATGGGAGAGCAGTGCTGTGTTCGCTCCCGACAATGACAGGGCCGCGTATGTCGCGCGCAGCGAGCGGATCAGCAGGATCGGATGGTCCGGCATCGCCACATTTGATTTCTTGAGCTCCTTTATCAGCGCGCCAGTCAATTCGGCCACCTGTCCTGCGTTCGGCGGGCGCCTGGCCGCCTCGAATGACGGCGCTCTGCTTGCCGTGGGCTGCGTCGACGGGGTCGCCATTTATGACACGCACAGCGCCCGCCGCGTCGCGTTCGTCGCGCCGCCCGGATGGGCCGATTCCAGCGCGCGCTACAAGGTGTGGATGTCGGCGCTGGCATTCGCCCCCGATGGCCAGTCGCTGGTGTTCGCAGTACGAAGGCAGCGCGTGTTTCTCGACCAGCAGGTAGATCAGTCCATGGCGGCACATGATCACACCGTGTATGTGTACAAATGGCGCCAGCAGGCATTGATGGCGATGCAGACCCGCAGCCAGGTGCCCGTCACCGCCGTGCGTTTCAGCAATGATGGACAGCAAGTCTGGGTCGGCGGCTATTGGGGCGACTTGGGCGTCTACCGCGCCCAGGACGGCGCCTTTCTGTGGCGCCAGGGCGGCTTGACGGGCACCGCCCTGGGCATCGTATTCGATCAGCGTGGCTTTGCTGTCGTGTGGACCGATGCCAACGAAATCGCGAAGATCGATCCAGCCAACCATGCGGCGGTCAGGACGCATTGGATCACGGCCGGTGGGATTGCGCAAACGGATCGTGCCGATACGGCCGCGCGCGCGCCCGTCGGGGCGACCTTGCCCATTGCACTGGCGGCGCCGCTGGCGCCGGGACTGTTCGCCGATCCACAGCCAGGCAAGGCAGTCGTCATTGCCCTCAAAGTCAGCCCGCTGTTTGAATCTCCCATGCAAGCCATGCTCTACATTGACGAGCGCGCCGTGGGCATGGGGACGATATTGGGGCCGGCCCAGGCTGGCGTGGTGCGGCTGAGTTTTCCTTCCGAGGCCTTCAGCACGGGCAGCGCGAGCGTTGGTTTGTTCTCGCAACAGGGCGGTGCGAGTGGTGCGCTGCCGCTGCTCGCCGTCCAGTCGCCTGCCGGGACGCCACGTTCCGGCAGGCTGATCGGCGCTTTCGTCGGTATCGGCAAATATGACAATCTTCAACCCTTGCCCCTGGCGCCCACCGATGCCGCCGCGCTGGCCCTGGCGTTCGGCCGCGATGCCCAGTCCAAGAGCGTGTCCACCGCCGGCGAACGCCAGACCAAACAGCAAGTACTGCAGTTCTTGAAAGCGGCCATCGACGGCGCAGGCTATGGCGACACCCTGGTGCTGGGGCTTTCCGGGCATGGGAGCACGGTCGGGGATACCGAGTTCTATTTCGCGACCAGCGATTCAGGCGGTAGCGACACCAAGGCGACCTCGGGCATCACGCCCGCGGAATTGCTGGCCCTGGTGGCGGCCGGCCACCAGGGCAGCACATTGCTGATCCTCGACACGTGCGAAAGCAGTGGCTTCATTGCCGGATTGATGCGCCATCCCTTGCTGGCCGACGGGCCGCTGTCGCTCGGCAGCACGGGCTCGGGCCTGACCGCCAACATCAGCGTCCTGGCAGCCGCAGCGCAACTGCGGATCGCCAAGGAGGGCTACGCCGGCAAGGGCTTGCTGACCGGTGTCATTCTCGACGGGCTGAAAGGACCTGCGGACGCGAACGACGACGGCACGATCAGTCAAACGGAACTGATGAACTATGTCGAGTTTGCCATGACGCGCGTGTCGCGCAAGCACTTCTCGACCGAGGCGCAGGATCCTGTCCTGCACTACGGGACTGCCGATGTTGCGCTGCTCAAGGTCCGGCGTTAACGCAAAAGCGGCGAGCCCAGGGCCGCCGCTTTCGTCGGATGGCCTCAGTAAGGCCTCGTGCTATTCGTGATAGCGGTCATGCAGTTGGTTGCGGCCGCCGCGAACTTCTTCGATGAGTTCGTACAGGATCAGCCCCACCATCCCTCCTAGAATTGCCAGTACCCACAGACTTACCATACGCACAATCGCTGTTCAGCGACGCCTCCCTAGAGTTGGTATAAATTAACTCTAGCAGATCGGCAGCATATTTCAAGCCTTCACTACGGTCTCCGGACCCATCACCGCTTTCAGGACCAGGCTTTCGGGGTCGTGCGGGTCGCGCTGCACCAGCCACCATGCGGCCGCCTTCTTGATGTCCCAGTCCTGCAGCTGGCCCGACATCAGCAGCGCCGCCAGCTGGCCCAGCGTGGGCTGGTGGCCCACCACCAGCACCGGCTCCCTGGCGTTCGGCCAGTTGGCCGCCAGCAGCACATCCTCGGGGTCGGCGCCGGGCGCCAGTTCGGGCACGATCTTGAACTTGCGTCCCAGCGGCTCGGCCGTCTGGATCGTGCGCAGCGCCGGGCTGACCAGCACCTTGCAGCCTTCCGGCAATTGCGAGGTCAGCCAATCGGCCATGCGCTTGGCCTGCTTCTGCCCCTTGGGTGTCAGCCCACGCTCCAGGTCGCTTTCGCCCGGTTCGGCTTCGAACGCTTCCGCATGCCGCCATAAGATCAGATCCATGCTGCCTCCTTGCGCGTCGTGATGAAGACTAGGTGGGGGTGCCCAGCAGCGCCATCAAGTGCTGCTGCGCGGAAAACACCACCTGCTTGCCGCGTGCCTTGCGGCGCAGGTACTGGCCGTCCGGTTCGAGCTCCCACGCGTTCGAGTTATCTTTCAGGTAGGGGTTCAATCCTTCGTTGATGACGCGCTGCTTGAGCGTCTTGTCGAGCACCGGGAAGGCCACTTCGATGCGGCGGAACAAGTTGCGGCTCATCCAGTCGGCACTGGCCAGGTAGACGTCGTGCTTGAGCTCGTTGCGGAAATAATAGATGCGGCTGTGTTCGAGGAAGCGCCCGATGATCGAGCGCACCTTGATGTTTTCCGACAAGCCCTTGACGCCCGGGCGCAGGGTGCAGGCGCCGCGCACGATCAGGTCGATCTTGACGCCGTCCTGCGAGGCCGCATACAGGGCCTTGATGACCGATTCGTCGACCAGCGCGTTGACCTTGACGATGATCCGTCCGGGCCGCCCGGCCTTGGCGATCTTGGCTTCGTTCTTGATCGCGGCAATGATCTGGGCCTGCAGCGCGAACGGCGCCAGCCACAGATGCACCATCTTGTGCGGGCGCGTCAGGCTGGTCAGGTGGATGAACACTTCGTTCACTTCGCGCCCCATGTCCTGGTTGGCCGTGAGCAGCCCGAAGTCGGTGTACAGGCGGGTCGTGGTCAGGTGGTAGTTGCCGGTGCCCAGGTGCGAATAGAACTGCAGGCCGGTTTCCTCGCGCCGGATCACCAGCGCCACCTTGGCGTGGGTCTTCATGCCGACCACGCCGTAGACCACCTGGGCGCCGGCCTGTTCCAGCTGGTCGGCCCAGTTGATGTTGGCTTCCTCGTCGAAGCGCGCCATCAGTTCGAGGATCACCGTCACTTCCTTGCCCAGGCGCGCCGCGGTGATCAGCGCCTCCATCAGTTCCGAGTGGGTGCCGGTGCGGTAGATGGTCTGCTTGATCGCCACCACGTGCGGGTCATGCGCGGCGACGCGCACGAAATCGACCACCGGCTGGAATGACTGGAACGGGTGGTGCAGCAGGATGTCGGCCTTGCGCAGCTGGTCGAAGATGTTGGTGTTGGCCAGCTTGGCGGGCAGCCCCGGCATGAACGGCGGGAAGCGCAGCGCGGGCAGGTTGACCAGGTCGATCAGCTCGGTCAGGCGCACCAGGTTGACCGGGCCGTCGACCGCGTACAAGCGGCTCGGCTCGAGCGCGAACTGGTCGAGCAGGAACTGGGACAGCTCGGGCGGGCAGTTCTTGGCCACTTCGAGCCGCACCGAGGTGCCGAACTGGCGTCCCTGCAGCTCGCCCTTGAGGGCCTGGCGCAAATTCTTGACTTCGTCCTCGTCGACCCACAGGTCGCTGTCGCGGGTGACCCGGAATTGCGAATAGGCGATCACGTCGCGCCCGGTGAACAAGTCTTCGATGTGCGAGTGGATGACCGAGGACAGCAGGCAGAATGACAGGCCGTTGGTCGACAGATGGTCGGGCAGGCGGATCACGCGCGGCAGCACGCGCGGCGCCTTGACGATGGCGATGCCGGTGCCGCGCCCGAAGGCATCCTTGCCCGACAGCGAAATGATGAAATTGAGACTCTTGTTGACCACCTGCGGAAACGGGTGGGCCGGATCGAGACCGATCGGCGTCAGCAGCGGGCGCACTTCGCGCTCGAAATACGACTTGACCCAGGCGCGCTGGGCCGCGTTGCGGTCGGTGTGGCGCACCAGGTGCACGCCCTTGGCTTGCAATTGCGGCAACACGTCGCTGTTGAGGATCTCGTATTGGCGGACGACCAGCGCGTGGCACTCGACGCTGATGCGTTCGAGCGCGGCGCCCAGCAGCGGCGTGTCGGCCAGCTTGCCTTGCGCCAGCAGGCTGGCGACGCGGACCTCGAAGAACTCGTCCAGGTTGTTTGAAACGATACACAAATAGCGCAGGCGCTCCAATAACGGTATCGTATTGTCCTCGGCCTGGGCCAGCACGCGGCGATTAAACAACAGTTGCGATAATTCGCGGTCGAGGAAGTTGCCAGGGTTCGACAGCAGGGCGGCTTCGTCTGGTTTCATTTTTCTTGGTCTTGGTTTCACGGTTGGACAGCCTGCCCTAGTGTAATAGAGGAATATGACAAGTCGGTGACAGGGTCACGCCAAAGCCGCTCCCGGATTGCGAGTTCAAGGGTATCATGCCCGGGGAAATGCCGATTTTTGCTTTAGTTCGCGGTTGTCATAAACATGTCATATTCGGGCGCTAGACTGCGCAGCATCGACGAAGACCCGTAGTTTTTGTCATAACCCACCTAGGACTTGATATGCGAATGAAACAGTTGTTAGCTTCCCTCGTTGTTGGCGCATTGGCCGTCCTGGCCAGTTCCGCTTACGCCGCCGACATGACCGGCGCCGGTGCAACCTTCCCGTACCCGGTGTACGCCAAGTGGGCTGAGAACTACAAGAAAGCCACCGGCAATGGCCTGAACTACCAATCGGTCGGTTCCGGCGCCGGCATCAAACAGATCAAGGCCAAGACGGTCGACTTCGGCGCGTCCGACAAGCCGCTCAAGGCGGAAGAGCTGACCGAAGCGGGCCTGATGCAGTTCCCTGCCATCATGGGTGGCGTGGTCACCGTGGTCAACCTGGACGGTATCGCGCCTGGCGCCATGAAGCTGACCGGCCCGGTCATCGCCGCCATCTACATGAACAAGATCACCAAATGGAACGCGCCTGAAATCGCCGCCCTGAACCCGGGCATGAAGCTGCCGGCCGAGGACATCACGGTGGTGCACCGCGCCGACGGTTCGGGCACCACCTTCCTGTTCACCGACTACCTGTCCAAAGTGAGCCCGGAATTCAAGACCATGATCGGCGCCGATGCGGCCGTCAAATGGGTGGTCGGCGTGGGCGGCAAGGGCAACGAAGGCGTGGCCGCCAACGTGCAGCGCATCAAGGGCGCGATCGGCTACGTCGAGTGGGCTTTCGCCAAGAAGAACAAGATCGCGCACACCCAGTTGAAGAACAAGGATGGCGTGTTCCTGCAGCCGGACGACGACAACTTCAAGGCCGCCGCCGCGAATGCCGACTGGGCCAAGACGCCAGGTTTCGCCGTCGTGCTGACCGACCAGCCAGGCAAGGCCAGCTGGCCGATCACGGGCGTGTCGTACATCCTGATGCACAAGTCGCAAGCGGACGCGGCCAAGGGCAAGGAAGTACTGAAGTTCTTCGACTGGGCGTACAAGAACGGCGATGCCGCTGCTGTCGAACTCGACTATGTGCCTTTGCCTTCCTCGGTCACCAAGCTGGTTGCCGAATCGTGGAAAGCTAACCTGAAAGATGCTGCCGGCAAGGCCATCTGGTAATTGCGCTCCGTCCACCCTGCGCCGACGCTGGCGTGGGGTGGAAAAGCGAAGCACCTTCCCGTCCGGCTGGCGAAGATGCTCCCCTTTTCCACCCTACATCCTGAAACACCTATGCATGTACAAACTACCGTAGCGATGGACCTGACGCCCGCCCTGGCGCCCGATTTCGATCGGGCCGCTTTGCTTTCAACGATGCGCAAACAACGCATCCAGGATTTCATCTTCCACAAGATCACGATGCTGTTCGCCGGCTCGGTGCTGCTGGTGCTGCTCGGCATCATCATCTCGCTGATCATCGGTGCCGTGCCGGCCTTCAAGGAATTCGGCGCGGCCTTCATCACCACCGTCGAATGGGATCCGGTCAACGACAAATACGGTGCGGCCATCGCCATCGTCGGCACGCTGGCCACCTCGCTGATCGCGCTGCTGATCGCCTTTCCGATCAGCTTCGGGATCGCCCTGTTCCTGACCGAAATCTGCCCGGCCTGGCTGCGCCGCCCGATGGGCACCGCAGTCGAACTGCTGGCCGGCGTGCCGTCGATCATCTACGGCATGTGGGGCCTGTTCGTGTTCGCGCCGCTGGTCGGCACTTATGTGCAGCCCGTGCTCAAGGCCACGCTCGGCCCGCTGCCGCTGATCGGTTCCTTTTTCACGGGGCCGATGATGGGCCTGGGCATCGTCACCGCCGGCCTGGTGCTGGCCATCATGATCATTCCCTTCATCGCCTCGGTCATGCGCGACGTGTTTGAAATCGTCCCGGCCGTGCTGAAGGAATCTGCCTACGGCCTCGGCTGCACCAAATGGGAAGTGGTGCGCAAGGTCGTGCTGCCGTACACCAAGACCGGCGTCGTCGGCGGCGTCATGCTCGGCCTCGGCCGCGCGCTGGGCGAAACCATGGCCGTCACCTTCGTGATCGGCAATGCGAATGAACTCAAATGGTCGTTCTTCGCCGCCGGCAACAGCATCTCGTCGACGCTGGCCAACGAATTCGCCGAAGCCCAATCCCCGTTGCACGTGTCCTCGCTGTTCGCGCTGGCGCTGATTCTGTTCATCATTACCTTTATCGTCCTGTCGGCTGCCAAGCTGATGTTGGCCGGCATGGCTCGCAAGGAAGGCGTGAAATGAAGCAAGCTGTCCTCAACCCGGTCTACCGCAAGCGCCTGTTCAGTCACCGCATCGGCATCAGCCTGTCGGTCGGCGCCATGGCCATTGGCCTGTTCTTCCTCGCCTGGATCCTGCTGACGCTGCTGATCAAGGGCTTCGACGGCCTGTCGCTGAACCTGTTCCTGCACGACACGCCGGCCCCGGGCACGCCCGAAGGCGGGATCCGCAACGCCATCTGGGGCAGCCTGATGATCGTCGGCCTGTCCGCCTTCATCAGCACCCCGATCGGCATCCTGGCCGGCATCTACCTGGCCGAATACGGCGAAGAGAACCGCTTCGCCCAGGTCACGCGCTTCGTCACCGACATCATGCTGTCGGCGCCGTCGATCGTGCTGGGCATGTTCGTCTGGGCCATGTACGTCAACGTGGCCAAGCACTATTCGGGCTATGCCGGTTCGCTGGCGCTGTCGCTGATAGCCATACCGGTGGTGGTGCGCACCACCGACAACATGCTGCGCCTGGTGCCCAACAGCCTGCTCGAGGCGGCTTTCGCGCTGGGCGCGCCGCGCTGGAAAGTGGCCACCATGGTGCGCCTGAAGGCGGTGCGCGCCGGCGTCATCACCGGCGTGCTGCTGGCGGTGGCGCGCATCACCGGCGAAACGGCGCCGCTGCTGTACACGGCGCTGAACAACCAGTTCTTCAGCAACGACATGAACGCGCCGATCGCCAACCTGCCCAGCATGATTGCCTCGTTCGCGATGAGCCCGTACGACGACTGGAAAGCGCTGGCCTGGGCCGGCGCCTTCCTGCTGACGCTCGGCGTGCTGCTGCTCAACGTCCTGGCGCGCAACGTGTTCAGCCAAAAAAATCCGACCTAATTCGATAACCCCGCCATGAGCCCAATGCCTAAACCGATCCCCACCGAATCGCCGAAGAACAAGACGATCGAGATCTCGAACCTGAATTTTTTCTACGGTAAAACGCAAAGCCTGACCAACGTCAGCCTCGACATCCACGAAAAGCAGGTCACCGCCTTCATCGGCCCGTCCGGCTGCGGCAAGTCGACCTTGCTGCGCACGCTCAACCGCATGTACGATCTGTATCCGGGCCAGCGCGCCGAAGGCTCGATCATGTACCGCGGCCGCAACATCCTCGAACCGGGCCAGGACGTCAACATGCTGCGCGCCAAGGTCGGCATGGTGTTCCAGAAGCCGACCCCGTTCCCGATGTCGGTGTACGACAACATCGCGTTCGGCGTGCGCCTGTACGAAGACTTGTCCAAGGGCGAGATGGACGAGCGCGTCGAATGGGCGCTGAAGAAGGCGGCGCTGTGGGGCGAGGTCAAGGACAAGCTGAGCAAGAGCGGGCTGTCGCTGTCGGGCGGCCAGCAGCAGCGCCTGTGCATCGCGCGCGGCGTGGCGGTCAAGCCGGACGTGCTGCTGCTCGACGAGCCGACTTCCGCGCTCGACCCGATTTCGACGGCCAAGGTCGAGGAACTGATCAGCGAGCTGAAACAGGATTACACGATTACGATCGTGACCCATAATATGCAGCAGGCGGCGCGCTGCTCGGACTACACCGCGTACATGTATTTGGGCGAGCTGGTGGAGTTTGGCGAGACCGACCAGATCTTCATGAATCCGGCGCGCAAAGAGACGCAGGACTACATCACTGGCCGCTTCGGCTAATACAATAAGAATCCATACGGAGAGTAGCAATGATAGGCGAGCATTCCTCAAAACAGTACGACCACGAACTTGAAACCATCCGCTCCAAGGTGCTGCTGATGGGCGGGCTGGTCGAATCCCAGTTCCTCGACGCGATGAACTGCTTTCGCACCGGGAACGAAGACGCGGCCAACCGCGTGATCGCCGAAGACGACGAAGTCAACCAGCTCGAAGTGGCGCTCGACGACGCCTGCAGCCACCTGATCGTCAAGCGCCAGCCGACCGCCAACGACCTGCGCACCGTGATGGCCACCATCAAGGTCATCACCGACCTGGAACGGGTCGGCGACGAGGCGTCCAAGATTGCGCGCACCTCCAAGAGCCTGCATAGCCGCGGCGTGCCGGCCCTGAACCATTACGAAATGGTGCGCACCATCGCCGGCGCCACCACCGACATGCTGCACGATGCGCTGGACGCGTTCGCGCGGCTGGACGGCAAGCAGGCGCTCCAGCTGATCGCCCAGGATGCCGTGGTCGACCACGAATTCAAATCGATCATGCGCAACCTGATCACCTTCATGATGGAAGACCCGCGCACGATTTCGTCGGCGCTCGACACCTTGTGGGTGGCCAAGGCGATCGAACGGATCGGCGACCATGCGAAGAACATCGCCGAATACGTGATCTATGTCGTCGAAGGCAAGGACATCCGGCATGCGAAGCCGCCGGTGGCCACCCCCGACCTGCCGGCGGTGTAAGCGATGGCGATCGAAAAAACCACCGTCCTGATCGTCGAGGACGAGCCGGCGATTATCGAGCTGGTCACGTTTTCGCTGCGCGAGACGGGTTGGAACGTGCGTTCGGTGCAGAATGTGGCCGATGCCTGGGACTTCATCATGCAGCGCACGCCGCATCTGATCCTGCTCGACTGGATGCTGCCCGATCAGACCGGCCTGCGCCTGCTGGCGCGGATCCGCGCCGACCGCAATTTCAACGAGATCCCGGTCATCATGCTGACGGCCAAGAGCATGGAAGAGGATAAGATCGCGGGCTTGAATACCGGCGCCGACGATTACGTGACCAAGCCGTTTTCGCCGCGCGAGCTGCTGGCCCGTTCGAAGGCGCTGTTGCGCCGCAAGAGCCCCGAGCATGCCGAGGCGGCCATGAGCGCAGGCGCGGTGACGCTCGATCCGGTCAGCTGCACGGTGCTGATCGCGGGCGCCAAGATCGATATCGGGCATGCAGAATACAAGCTGCTCAAGTTTTTCCTGGCCCATCCGGAGCGGGTATACTCGCGCAGCCAGCTGCTCGACAAAGTCTGGGGCGACCACGCGGTGATCGAAGAGCGCACCGTCGACGTCCACGTGCTGCGCCTGCGCAAGGCGCTGAAGGAGTCGGAAGCGCTGATCAAGACGGTGCGCAGCGTCGGCTACATGCTGTCCGAAAAAATATAAGTACGTCGTCCCCGCGTTCGCGAGGACGACGTTGCCGTGAATTCTGCGAGGTCGCTCAGTGAACCCCCAACTCCTCTTCTGGATCCCCGCGCTGCTGCGCATGATCTTCATCCTGCTCGGCGCCGGCATCTTCTGGTGGCTGTTCGGCCCCGTGTGGGGCCTGGCGGTGGCGCTGGCCTCGGTGATCACGCTGCTGGTGATCCAGCTGAACTACCTGCACAAGCTGGGCGACTGGCTCGACAACCCGCACAGCTCCAAGCTGCCCGACGGCTGGGGTTCGTGGACCAACATCTTCTCGCGCCTGTACCGGCTGCGCCGCGACGACGAGCGCAATCAGTCCGAGCTGACCGAATGGCTGGCGCGCTTTCGCCAGGCCATGCACCTGCTGCCCGACGGCGTGGTCATCATGGACGATGTGCTGTTCCTCGAATGGTGCAACCCGGTCGCCGAACAGCACCTTGGCCTGACGCTGGACAAGGACAAGGGCATGCGCGTGACGAATTTGATCCGCCATCCGGCCTTCATCGACTACATCATCCTGGGCCGCTACGAGCAGCCGCTGACGCTCAGCCTGCGCGACCGCAAGCTGATTTGCCAGATCATCCCGTTCGAAAACCGGCGCCAGATTCTGGTGACGCACGACGTGACCGAGAACCAGCGCATCGAAGAAATGCGGCGCGACTTCATCGCCAACGCCTCGCACGAACTGCGCACGCCGCTGACGGTGATTGTCGGCTTCCTTGAAATCGCATCGAGCGAAATGGACCTCGACGCGGCCACCCGCAGCGCGCACCTGAAGCTGATGACGGAGCAGGGCAGGCGCATGCAGGGCCTGATCGAAGACATGCTGACCTTGTCGCGCCTGGAGTCGCTCGACTATCCCCTGCGGCCCGAGCGGGTCGACATCCACGCACTGATGGAAGAGGTGGCCGACGAAGCGCGCGCGCTGTCGAACGGGCGGCATACCGTGACGGTCAGCGTCGACGGGCCGGACGTGACGGGCAGCGCGGAAGAATTGCGCAGCGCCTTCGGCAACCTGGCCTCGAACGCGGTGCGCTACACGCCGGCCGGCGGCATGATCGACCTGTGCTGGCAGGATGGCCCGGACGGGCCGCGCTTCACGGCGGCCGATACCGGCATCGGCATCGACCAGGTGCACATCGCGCGCCTGACCGAGCGTTTCTACCGCGTCGACAAGAGCCGCTCGCGCGAAACCCAGGGCACCGGGCTGGGGCTGGCGATCGTCAAGCATGTGCTGCTGCGCCACGGCGGCGCACTGACGATCAAGTCGGAAGCGGGCAAGGGCAGCAAGTTCATTGTGACGTTGCCG
Organism: Massilia sp.; assembly: GCA_025359245.1. Classification (GTDB taxonomy): domain Bacteria; phylum Pseudomonadota; class Gammaproteobacteria; order Burkholderiales; family Burkholderiaceae_D; genus Telluria_A. The sequence continues at coordinate 5,309 of JANYGW010000069.1, read as the reverse complement.
GCAGCGGCGGTGGCCTGAGCCGGCGCCGGCGAACACCGTATCAGCCGAAGGCGCAGTCATCGTCGGCGATGTCGCTCTTGCGGCGCTGCTGGTGAGCGCGGCGTTCAAGCTTTTTCGCCGATTGCAGGTTGGCGTGTTCGACCAGCACGAGCGCTGTCTTCAGCGCGTCGGACATGGCGGTCGCCGCTGCTGCCATCGCCTGTACGGGCGATTCGGGGGCCTGGCGCAGCGATCGCTGATGCTCGTTGCGGCAACAGATCGCTTGTTTCCAATAGCGCTCGCCCGGTAGCTTGAGCCACAGGTCGCGCCATGCGTTGCGGCCCTCGCCAGCGACCGCCAGCGTCATGCCACGTGGCGACACGCTGCGCCCCTCGTACATGATGTGATCGCCAATCACGCGCGCATAAAAATTGTTGTCGCCGCAGCTCATGCGCAACTCAGTCGCGTCGGGCAGGAACAAGGTTTTCCATTGATAGCCACGGCTCGTCGCGGCAAGCGGTGGCTGATGCGCCTGGTCGACAGCGATCCAGGCGCGTACGGCGTTGGTGACCGCCTGCATGGCGGAATGATTGCTGCCGGTAAGCTGTAGATGGTCGGCAAGGTCGCGCAGCAGGGCTGGCGGCAGCTGTGGACTTGCTAGTGCATCGCTACCCATTTTAGTGTGCCTCCTGTCTAATTTCGCCTAATTCTCTGAAATTAGACAAGCCCTTTTTTGGTTGGTTCAAATTCGACGAAATTCGACAGAATTAGACAGTGGAATTAGGCAGGATGCACTAGGGACCTGAGTGGCACTAACAGGGTCGTTCGGAGCAAGCAGTTGCTGCGCCGACGTTTCCGTTGCGTATATTGCAGTCGTCGTGCGGCGTGCCGGCGGCCACAGTCTGGCCGCTGGCTTGAATTGAGGCCCAGTTTGTTCAGCTGTGAAAACGCGGCGCGAAGCTCCCCAGATCCACCCTGGCGGCATTCGTGATAAATGATATGGCATGATAATTTCCCGCCAGCGCGATCAGCTCGATAATCTGCGCCGCTGAATAGTGCTGTTCCAGTGCACGCCACAAGCGGTCCGCGATGGTCGACGTGTCGTGCAGCTCGTCGACGGCGCGCAGCAGCAAGGCCTCTGGCGCCGGCAGCGCGTTCGGCCCGTCATGCCGGTCGAGTGTGGCCGCCACATCAGCCTCGCTCAAGCCAGCCGCTTTGGAAAACAGCGCCACATGCACGCCCCATTCATATTCCGAGCCGCAGCGCGCGCAAGTGCGCAGGATGACCAGCTCGCGCGTGCGCAAGTCGATGCTGCCCTGGTCGAGCAGGCTGCCGGCAAACATGCGCTGCAATACGCGCGGGTTGTGCGCCTGGGTCCGGAACAACTTCAGCGGCGCCATCCCCGGCGGCAGGAAGCGGCTGAATGCCTCTGCGACGGTCTCGTCATAGGGGGCATCTTGCGCAACAATTCTTGTGGACGCCATGCGGATCTCCCAAGTCAGTGGTGCTACAATCGGATTTTGCTACGCAAAGTGTAGCACTCTGCTACGGAAAGCGTAGCATGGAGACTTGATGACCATCTTTCCAAAACCAGGCCAGCCGGTACGCGGCTCGCACACCGACCGCCCGATCATGGCCTTGCTTGATTTGCTGGGCCGGCGCTGGGCCATGCGCATCATCTGGGAGTTGCGCGAGACGCCGCTGACGTTTCGCGAGTTGCGCGCGCGTTGCGACGCGATGTCGCCGACGGTGCTCAACGACCGCTTGCACGAACTGCGCGAGACTCACATCATCGCCAGCGCGGAGGCGGGCGGCTACACGCTGAGCCAATCAGGAAAGTCCCTGCTCGACGCGATGATGCCCTTGCTGCGCTGGTCGGACGAATGGCAGCAAACGCTGGCGGCGCACGCGCCGGATGCCGATCTCTAGCTGACGTGCGCGCCGCGCCGGTCGTAGCGGATCGCCAGCAGGCGCTGGGCCAGCTGCGGCTGGATCCCCAGCGCGCGCAGGTGATCGCAGGCGCGCTCGTAGCCGTATTCGGTTTGCAGGCGCAGCGCATCGGCGATGTGGGCTGCGGTGGCTTCGTCATTGCGCAAGTCGATGATACGTTGCCTCATGCGATCCTCCTGTTCAATTCTGGTGCCGATGCTTGAGCTGACCGGACAAAGCTGTCGATGCGTCTTGCAAGGCGCTGTCGAACAAGGCGAATGGTAGGCGTGCCGTGTGACCGCCTCATTACAGGATAGCGGCAGGGCGCCGACTTTCAATGGCCGCCGGCGCGTCATGCTGCGGTCACAGGCGGCTGGCATGATGGGCCTGTCTGTCATCAAACCGGACTCCTCCTTTCACCGCGCCGCTGCTGGCGCGGGTTTTTTTCTTCCACGGCCGAGTGGAACCCAAACCCCTTCCCAGCTCTCTTAGCATCATCGGGACAAGTGCGCGCCGGGTGCTGCGATGACGGCAATGCAGGTTGAAACGGACGGGGTGCGGCGCTCGCGCTGGCCCATGCAGCACCTGCTGGTGATCCAATCGCTGGTCGATGAAGTGCAGCGCCCGTTCGACGAAATTGCCGGTGTGTACCAGTGCGAATTGCTGCGCCTGGAGCGCGACGCGGCAGTGAAAGAATTCCTGCCAGTGCTGGTGATGAAGCGCGTGCGGGACTTGTATCGGCACCGGCTGCATGCCTTGCACGACCACGCGTCTTGAGTGTTAGCGCCGCTTCAACAGCGATTTGTCCAGCCTGGCCGCGACCCCGACGCTGCGTCCCGCCAGGTTGGCCACGCTATAATGCACGGCGCTGCCCAGCACTTGCGCACTGTCTGACATGCTCAGACCGTAATCCTGCTGCAGCCATTGCAACATGCCGGCCGTGGCCGCACGCAAGGCATCGTCGAGCGATCCCGCCTGGCCGAGCGTCATGATGTGTGTGGGCGATTCGACGCGCGGCATATTGATCGCCTTGTTTTTGATGAGCTCCACCGTGAATTCGACCTCCATCGAGGTCTCCAGTGCATATTGCGAGGTTTCACCGTCGCCTTGCAAGGCATGGGCATCGCCCAGGTAGAGCAGGCCGCCCGGTTGCTGGACCGGCAAGTAGACGGTATTGCCTTCGACGACCTCATTGAAGTCCATATTGCCGCCGAAGCGGCCGGTGTCGCCGGTCGACACGGGCGGGCCATCGCCCGGGGCGACCGCCAGACCGCCCAGCATCGGCCGCACCGGCACGGAGAAGTCATGCATGGCGGCGCTGCGCTGTTCTGGCCAAGCCAGGCCGCGCGCGCGATCGAGCGTCCAGCGCACCGGCTTGCCCAGCTCGGCGGTCTTGGCGGCCATGCCGGTGGTCAGCGCGCGTCCGACGATGCTATCGAGGCTGTCTGCGTAGTCGCGATTCAGGCGCAGCCGGCGCAAGTGGACGACCAGGGTGTCGCCCTGGGCCGCGCCGGCGACGAAAAACGGGCCGGTTTGCGGGTTGCCGAACAGGGCGCGCGTGATTCCCTTTTCATCGACGCCGCCCGAATCGATGGTCGTGGTGTGAACGGTATCGCCCGGCCAGATCGTCAGCACCGGCGCCCGTTGTGCGCTAAACACGTTGGCGTAGTCGAGCGGCGTGTAGTCGATGCGGCGTGGTGGGCCGGGCGGCCGTTGCGGCAAGCGCCGTGCGGTGAATGCATGGTGCGCACGGGCCTTCGGATTGTTGGTGTCGGGGTAGTCAGCGCTGCCTTGCATGGTCCCGTCCCGCAGGCTGGCGCTGTACAGGTAGCGCGCTCCGTCCTGGCCAGTTGCGCTGAACTCGATGTGATCGCCCTTGCGCTCGCCGTCCACCTTGTCGCCATCGAGCTCGCCATCGAGGCGCGCGCTGTCGTCACGCAAGGTCAGTGTCTGGTACGAGGGGTTGCCCCAGCGATCGAGCGCAATGATCCAGGTTTCGGCGGGTGCGGCGTGGGCGGCGCCAGCGCCACATGCGCATAGCAGGAGGAATACCTTGAGCATCGTTTTATCTGCCGGGTGATGGAAAAACGAAGCATAGCGCACACGCATGCAAGGTAAATTATTTATTTGATATGCATAATGCCCCGCCGCGCAATGGCGGAGGGACAGGGGGCTTAGCCCGTGTTGCGGCCGAACTTGCCGCTGCGGATCCACACCGTCACCTTGCCGGCCGGGACGCTGAAGTTGGCCCAGCCGCTGGCGTTGGCGCACACCGCGCCGGTCACCGCGTTGGTCACGTCATTGAAGCACTGGTTGGCGTGCGCCGCGCCGACGAACATCCATTTCGACCCGGCGTTCGAGCGGTTGTCGTTCATCAGCACCACCAGGCCGTACCAGTGGCTGGCGTTGCCTTCGCGCGTCCAGCCGACCACGTCGCTGTTGTCGAAGTAGTCGTTCTGCTTGCCGTAGGCGTGGAATTTGCGTCCGGTCAGCATCTGGTCGATGATCCAGCCGTGGCTGGCCACCTTGCCCGGCACGCCTTCGTAGTCGCCCAGGAACACGGTCGGGTAGCCGGCCTCGCGCAGCAGGATGGTGGCGTAGGCCAGCGGCTTGAACCAGTCCTGCACTTTCGAGTACAGCGCGCGTCCGTCGAGCGTGTCGTGGTTGTCGACGAAGGTCGCCGCGCGCGACGGCTGCGATGCCACCAGTGTGTTGTTCAACAGCGAGCCCATGTCGAACGCGCCGTTGGCGTTGGCGGCCGCTTCGAACTTATTGTGCAACGGTACGTCGAACGCCGACATCTTGTCATTGGCATTGCTGTTGACGCCGTTGACGTAGTTGTTCAGCACATTGATGTCGCGCTCCCAGTATTCGGCGACGGCAAAGGCGCCCGTCTTGCCGGTCGACTGGCGCACGTAGTACAGCCAGTCGTTGAAGTAGCTCGCCATGATGTGCTTGGTGGCGTCGATCCGAAAGCCGTCCAGCTTGGCCGTGTTGGTGTACCACACGCCCCAATCCTTCAGGTGGCTGCGCACGTCCGGATGCTGGAAGTCGATGTCGGCCGCCATCAGGTAATCATAATTGCCCTTTTCGGTGCTGACCTCCGGATCCCAGCCCTTGCCGGCGCCGCGGAACTTGTAGATGCGGCAGCCGCTGCAGCCATCGGCGCCCAGGTTTTGCGCGTAGTCGACGCCGTCGAAGTGGTACCAGTTCCAGCGGAAGTTGTTGTACATCAGCGTGCCGTTCGCCTGCAGGCGTCCGGGGAAGGTGAAGTTGGTCCACACCTGCAGGCTGACGTCGCCGCCATACTCGACGTTGCGGTTGTTCTGGTCGACCCGCACGCCGGTGGTCCATTCGGTCAGGTCGGCGCTGGTCTTGTGGTTGAGCACGATGTCGGCATA
>JANYGW010000060.1 GCA_025359245.1 Massilia sp. | reverse complement strand
GATGCCGACCCCAAGGTGTTCACCAAGATCCACTTCCACTTCGTCGTCACCGGCAAGAACCTGCGCCAGACCACGGTCGAACGCGCGGTCAGCCTGTCGCACGACAAATACTGCTCGGCCTCGATCATGCTGGCCAAGACGGCCGAGATCACGCATACCTTCGAAATCGTCGAAGGCTAGGCCGCCGAAAGGTCAGATGTAATACGCGGTACTGGTCATCACCCTGGCCATGGCCGCCATCGCGGCCTTGACCGGCGCCGGCGCTTCCATGGCGCCCAGGTCCCTGGCGGCCTGGCCGTGCGCCGCCTCGTCGCTGCACATCTGGGCCACGATCGCGCGCGACTTGGCGTCTTGCGGCGGCAGCTGGTCCAGGTGCCCGGCCAGGTGATCTTCGACCTGGCGCTCGGTCTCGACGACGAAGCCAAGGCTGCGCGCGTCGCCCAGCTGGGCCGCCGCGACGCCCAGCGCGTACGCGCCGGCATACCACAAGGGATTGAGCAGCGATGGCTGCGAGCCCAGTTCGGCCAGCCGCTGCGCGGTCCAGGCCAGGTGGTCTTCTTCCTCGCGCCCCGCCTGCGCGAACTGGGTCCGCATCGCATCGCTCTTGGCGAAGCGCGACTGGGCGTTGTAGAGCGCCTGCGCGCACACCTCGCCCACATGGTTGACCCGCATCAGGCCGGCGCTGTGGCGCTGTTCGGCCGCGTCGAGCTGGCCGTCGGCGGCGTGCGCGGACGGGGTCGGGCGCGACGCCTTGGCCACGCCGGCGATCACCCGCAGGGCCTTGTCCATGCCGACGATCAGGTGGTCCAGGGGATTGATGGAACGGTGTGCCGACATGGGATGCTCGCTGCGTGGAAAGTCCTATTATAGGACGTCCGCGCCCGGTCCCGCGCGCTGGTCGGCCTGCGGGCGCGGCGACGGCTGGCGTTCGATCCAGTCCAGCAGCGCACCGCCGATGTCGACTTTCGAGATATTCTTCGCCACGCCCAGGTTCAGCGACAGCAGGAAGGCGATGGTATCGGTGGGGACCGCCGGACAATGCTCGGCGAAGGCGGCCTTGAAGCGCGCCGAATCGACCACCGGCACCACTTTTTCGCCGCTCATGAACTGCAGCACGCTGGTGATGCTGTGGCCCTTGCCGATCGAATGGTAGATGAAGCGGTTAAAATCCTTGTCGATCTTCTTGAAGTCCAGCGTTTCCTCGGTCATCAGGCCGGTCAGGTAATGCAGGCCGAGGGCGACGCGAAACCAGTCGACCGACTCGGCGGCGCCGTGACCGCGGCGGGTCACTGCCAGTATATTTTGTTTAAGGACGTCATCCATGCGGCCATTATCCACAATTCCGGCCGGTTTTGTGGCGCTGTGCGGCTTGCTAAGGCGTTTTTTTGCATGCTACCCTCACACTTTAAGGATGGGAACCCCCTGATGATCGAAGTAACAGGCCTGGCCAAGCGCTTTGCGATGCCGGTCCACAAGGAGCGGCGCGCGCGTGCGCGCGATGTGCGCGAGCGCGACGGCTGGTTCCACGCGCTGCGCGACGTCTCGTTCCAGTGCGCGCCGGGCGAAGTGCTGGGCCTGCTCGGCCCGAACGGCGCCGGCAAGACCACCGCCCTGCGCATCGTCTCGACCGCGCTGCGCCCGGACGCCGGTACCGCCTTCATCCATGGCATCGACATCCTGGCCGAACCGCTGCAGGCGCGCCAGCGCATCGGTTTTTTATCGGGCAGTACCGGGCTGTATGGACGCCTGACGGCGCGCGAGAACGTCGAATATTTCGGGCGCCTGCACGGCATGGCGCCGCAGCGCCTCAAGCAGCGCTGCGACATGCTGTTCGAGCAGCTGCAGATCCACGAATACGGCCACAAGCGCGCCGACCAGCTCTCGACCGGCATGAAGCAGAAATGCGCGATCGCCCGCACCGTCATCCACGAACCGGAAATCGTCATCCTCGACGAGCCGACCACGGGGCTGGACGTGATGTCGGCCAAGATCCTGCTCGACTTCATCGCCAGCTACAAGGCGCTGCGCATCCCGCTGATCTTCTCGACCCACCACCTGCACGAAGTGGAAAAACTGTGCGACCGGGTCTGCATCATCAACCGCGGCGCCACCGCCTTCAGCGGCAGCGTGGCGCAGCTGCGCGCGCTCGGCGGCAGCGCCGACCTGTACGACGCCTTCGTGCGCGTCATCAACGAGGACCAATAGCATGTGGATCGTGTATTTCAAGGAGATGCTGGAGCTGCTGCGCGACCGCAAGACCTTCATCTTCACCGTGCTGGTGCCGATCGTGGCGATGCCGCTGATCTTCGGCAGCTTCGGCTACCTGACCTCGACCATGTTCAAGAAATCCGAACGTGCCGAGCTGACCTACGCCATCTTTGGCAAGGACAACGCGCCGCAGCTGGTCGAACGCTTCGCGCGCGAAAAAGGCTTTCGCGAAGTCGCGCTGGCCGCCCCGGACGCGATCAGGCAGGCCATCGCCAAGGACCGGATCAAGTTCGCGCTGGTGATCCCGGCCGGCTTCGAGCAGGCGCTCGGCGCGCACCGCCAGGCCGACGTCGCGCTGCACTACAACAACGCGGTGGCGGTCGACCTGACCCGCAAGCGCGTGGCCGCCGTCATCGACGCCCACAATGCGGCGCTGCGCGAGGCGGCGCTGTCGGCCATGAAAATGAGCAAAGCCGAACTGCGCTTCGCGCTCAACCCGATCCGGCTCGAGGAAATCTCGACCGCCGGCACGCGCGAGCGCATGGGGGCGGTGGTCGGCGGCTTCCTGCCGTACATACTGCTGATGGTGTGCCTGATGGCCGCCATGTACCCGGCGATCGACCTGGGCGCCGGCGAAAAGGAGCGCGGCACGCTCGAAACGCTGCTGCTCGCGCCGATCCCGCGCACCCAGCTGGTGCTGGCCAAGTTCCTGGTGCTGTTCACGGTGGGCCTGACGTCGGCGCTGCTGATGGTGGCCAGCATGGGGCTGTTGCTGGGCGTGTTCGGCAACCGCTTCGAAGGCGGCCTGGCGATGATGGTGCGGGCCATCGGCGCGCGCGACCTGGCCATGGTGGCCCTGATGCTGGTGCCGACCGCCGCGATCTTCGCCTCGATCCTGCTGTCGGTCTCGATTTACGCCAAGAGCTACAAGGAAGCGGCCGGCATGATCTCGCCGCTGATGATGCTGGTGATCGTGCCGATCGTGCTGGCCATGCTGCCGGGGGTGGAGCTGAACTGGTTCTGGTCGATGGTGCCGCTGACCAACGTCTCGCTGGCGATGAAGGAGCTGGTCAAGGGCACGATGGACTACCGGATGTTCTTCGCCATCCTGCTCTCGACGACGCTGATCGCCGGCGCGCTGCTGGCCTGGTGCCGCTGGTGGTTCACGCGCGAAGAAGTGCTGTTCCGCAATTAGCCCGCGGCGCGCTCCCATGGCCGATGCGCCCTGCTCCCCGGTTTGCGCACTCTGGGCCGCTCAAATTGCCGTGTGTCGCAACAGGCCGCACGGCCAGCGCCAAATTTAATACAATGCAACTATAAAGAAGTGTGCCGGCCGCGCGCCGCCCTCGCAATACAGGATCCACGGATCAGGAGTCAGGAATGGAGTTACGCATCCGCAATTTGTCCAAGACCTACGCCAACGGCGTGGTGGCCCTGGACAAGGTCAGCCTCACCATCCCCACCGGGATGTTCGGCCTGCTCGGCCCGAACGGGGCCGGCAAGTCGACCCTGATGCGCACCCTGGCCACCTTGCAGGAATGCGATTCGGGCTCGGTGTTCTTCGGCGAACTCGATGTGCTCGACGAAAAGGACGAGATCCGGCGCCTGCTCGGCTACCTGCCGCAGGACTTCGGCGTGTATCCGAAAGTGACCGCCTACGAGCTGCTCGACCATTTCGCCGTGCTCAAGGGCCTGTCGCACCGCGCCCGCCGGCGCGAAGTCGTCGACGGCCTGCTGCAGCAGACCAACCTGTTCGAGGTGCGCCACCAGCGCCTGGGCGGCTTTTCGGGCGGCATGCGCCAGCGCTTCGGCATCGCCCAGGCCCTGCTGGGCGACCCGCAGCTGATCATCGTCGACGAGCCGACCGCCGGCCTCGACCCGCAGGAGCGGGTGCGCTTCCATAACCTGCTGTCCGACATCGGCGAGGACAAGACCGTGCTGCTGTCGACCCACATCGTGTCGGACGTGTCGGACCTGTGCGCCAACATGGCGATCATCAACAAGGGCCACGTGCTGCTGTGCGGCGAGCCGCAAAAGCTGATCGACGACATCGGCGACAAGATCTGGGAACGCTTCGTCACCAAGGCCGACCTGGCCCACTTCCAGCGCGAGCACGATGTCATCTCGACCCGTTTGCTGACCGGGCGCACCCTGATCCACGTGTACGCCGACGGCGACCCCGGCGACGGTTTCGAGGAAGCCCAGGCCGACCTCGAGGATGTCTACTTCGCCACCATCGCCGGACGCCACAGCGCGGCCAGCAACTGCTAGGGATGGCGTCCATGTTGGCAATCGCCCTGTTCGAAGCGCGCCAGCGCCTCAAGCTGCTCTCGACCTGGGTCTACTTCAGCATGTTCCTGGCGCTGGCAATGCTGTGGATGGCCGCCGCCGGCGGCGTGTTCAAGGAAGCCTTCGTTTCGTTCGGTTCGAAGACCTTCATCAATGCCCCGTTTTCAGTGTCGATCACGGTCGCCTACCTCGGCTGCTTCGGCGTGATCGTGATGGCGGCCATGATGGGGCGCTCGGTGCAGCAGGACTTCGAATACGATATGCACCACTTCTTCTTCAGCGCGCCGATCAAGAAGCACGACTATGTGTTCGGGCGCTTTCTGGGCGCGGTGTCGACCCTGGCCGTGGTCTTTTCCAGCATCCTGCTGGGCGCCTGGCTGGGCACCTACATCCCGGGCATCGAACCGGAACGCCTGGGGCCGCCCGGCTTGTGGATGTATGTACGGCCCTACCTGTTCCTGGTCCTGCCCAACCTGTTCATTTTCGGCTCGATCTTTTTCGTGCTGGCCGCGCTGACGCGCCGCATGCTGCCGGTGTACGTCGCCAGCGTGGTCATGATGATCGGCTATATCGTCGCGCCCACGCTGGCGCGCGACCTCGATTACAAGACCTTCGCCGCGCTGATCGACCCGTTCGGCACCACCGCGCTGATCCGCATGACCGAATACTGGACCATCGTCGAACGCAATAGCCGCAGCGTGCAGTTCGAGGGCGTGTACCTGCTCAACCGCGCGATCTGGTGCGGCTTCAGCCTGGTGGTGCTGCTGCTCGGTTACTGGCGCTTCCATTTCGTCGGCACCATCGACAGCCGCTCGGCGCACCGCGGCGTCGGCGAAGAGGCGCTGCAGCTGTCGCACGCGGCGGTCGACACGGCCGAAAGGCCCAACTTCGCCGGCCGCAACATGGCCCTGCTGCTGTGCAAGGCCAGCTGGCTCAATTTCCGCGAATCGGTCAAGGATGTCTACTTCATCGTCATCGTGCTGGCCGCCGTGCTGGCCATCTTCGCCGCCTCGATCAACATGGGCGGGCTGCTCGGCACCAGGACCTATCCGGTCACCTACAAGGTGCTCGAAGTGGTCAGCGGCACCTTCTCGCTGTTCCTGCTGATCGTCACGACCTTCTATGCGGGCGAACTGGTGTGGCGCGAACGCGAGGCGCGCGTGGCCCAGATGCTCGACGCGCTGCCGCTGCCAAGCTGGCTGCCGCTGCTGTCCAAGCTGTTCGCCCTGGTCGGCCTGCAGGCGCTGATGCTGTTCGTGGCGATGCTGTGCGGGATGCTGATCCAGATCTTCCGCGGCTATTTCACGTTCGAGCCGGGGCTGTACCTGCAGTCGCTGTTCCTGCTGCAGCTGCCGCAGTTCGCCATCATTGCGGTGCTGGCGATCGCGCTGCAGGTGCTGATCAACCAGAAATACCTGGCCTACTTCGCGATGATCCTGTACTACGTCGCGCGCCTGACCTTCGATTCGCTGGGCCTGGACCACCCGATGATCCTGTATGGCTCGGCGCCCGAATTCGTCTACTCGGCCATGAACGGCTGGGGCCATTTCCTGGGACGCGAGCTGTGGTTCGACCTGTACTGGGCCGGCGCCGCCATGCTGCTGATGGTGCTGTCGCTGGTGTTCTGGCCGCGCGGCTACAACGCCGAACTGGGGAGCCGCATCCAGCTGGCGCGCCGCAACCTGAGCTTGCCGGTGCTGGTCAGCTTCGGCATCGGGCTGGGACTGTTCGGCGGCGCCGGCGCGTGGCTGTATTACAACCTGCACGTGCTGGGCGACTTCCAGACCGCGTACCAGCTCGACGCCCAGCGCGCCCAGTACGAAGCGCGCTACAAGCAGTTCGCGGCGGTGCCGCAGCCGCGCATCACCGACGTCGACCTGAAAGTGGACATCGTGCCCGAGCAGCGCCGCCTGAAGGTGCGCGGCACCTATCAGCTCGAAAACAAGAGCCCGTGGCCGGTGTCGCAGCTGTTCATCAGCCAGGAACACGGCCCCGACGTCAAACTGGCGTTCGGCCAGAAGACCCGGATGGTGCTGGCCGACGAGCAGCGCGGCTTCTACAGCTACCGGCTCGAGACGCCGCTGGCGCCCGGCGCGCGGATGCTGATGGCGTTCGAGCTCGATTTCGAGCCGAAAGGCCTGCTTGGCATGGGCAGCAGCACCCCGGTGCTGGGCAACGGCACCTTCTTCAACAACGACACGCTGCCGCACATCGGCTACCAGGAGCACGTCGAAATCAGCGATGACCGCGACCGCAAGCGGCACGGCCTGGCGCCGCGCGCGCGCATGCTGGCCGCCGACGATCCACGCGGCCTGGCCGACAGCATCCTGGCCAACGACGCCGACTGGATCAATTTCAACGCCGTCGTCAGCACCAGCCCGGACCAGATCGCGATCGCCCCGGGCACGCTGGAGAAGGAATGGGTGGCCGGCGGACGGCGCTACTTCAACTACCGGATGGACAAGCCGATCCTCAATTTCTACGCCTTCCAGTCGGCCCGCTATGAAGTGCGGCACGACCGCTGGCAGGATGTGACGATCGACCTGTACTACCATCCGGGGCACGAATTCAACCTTGACCGCATGGCCAGGGGCGTCAAGGCGGCGCTCGACTACAACGCGAAAAATTTCGGCCCCTACCAGCACAAGCTGCTGCGCATTGTCGAATTCCCGCGCTACGCGATGTTCGCGCAATCGTATCCGGGCACGATCCCGTATTCGGAAAGCATGGGCTTCATCGCCAAGGTCGACGACAAGAACCCGAAGGACATCGACTACCCCTTCTACGTGACGGCGCACGAAGTGGCGCACCAGTGGTGGGGGCACCAGATCGTCCCCTCCAACACGCGCGGCAGCTCGGTGCTGTCGGAAACGCTGGCCGAGTATTCGGCGCTGATGGTGATGAAGCAAGCGGTGGGCCCGGCCAAGATGCGCCGTTTCCTGCGCTATGACCTGGACCGCTATCTGCTGGGACGCGCGCTGGAAAGCAAGCGCGAGCTGCCGCTGGCCGGGAACGACAGCCAGGACTACATCCATTACCGCAAGGGCAGCCTGGCCATGTACCAGCTGCAGGACGTGCTGGGGGAGGCGCGCATCAACCGCGTGCTGCGCGAGCTGCTGGCGCGCTACGCCTACCACGGCGCGCCCTACCCGAGCGTGACGGTGCTGGTCGACGCGCTGCGCAAGGAAACCACGCCGGAACAGGCCTACCTGATCGACGACCTGTTCGAATCGATGGTGCTGTACGAGAACCGCGCCATTGCCGCGAACGCCACGCGGCGCGCCGATGGCAAATACGTCGTCACGCTCAAGGCGAGCGCCGGCAAGATGCGGGCCGGTGAACTGGGCGAGGAAAAGGAAGCGCCGCTCAAGGACTTCATCGATTTCGGGGTGGACGACAAGGACGGCAACGCGCTGCTGCGCGAGCGCCGCCTGGTCGATGCCAAGGACGTGACGGTGACGATGGTCGTCAATGGCCGGCCGGCGCGGGCCGGCATCGATCCGGACAACAAGCTGATCGATCGCAAGCCTGCCGACAACATGATCGACGTCGAGCAGGGCGCCGGAAAATAAAGCAACAGCGATGCCAGATTCCGTCGGGGTGCTCGAATGTCAGACCTGCCCCCCCGGGGGGTGCCATTGATCTCAGTTCCTGATCGTTAGCCGGGGCGCCCGCGCGTCGCTGGTGTCAAGCGTGAACACGTAGCTGCCGCGGACGGGCACGGTCAGCTTCAGGTTGGCGCCGACCGCGTCGAGTTGTTTCGGCTTGTTCGGCGCCGCCGCATCGTCGCCGGCAAAGGCCCCGAGGTCGACTGCCGTAAAGTCTTCCGATCCGATTTTGAACTCATGCACGCCCACTTCGAGCATCAGCTTGACCGCGTACGAAGCCGGCCCCGCAGGCAGCATCCGGTCCCTGGCCGACCATTGATTCATGCTGCCGCGCAGGAACAACGGGGTATCGGCAAATACCGGCGGCGCGTCGAATTCGGCGCCGATCGCATCGGGTCCGACCGGCTTGATGCTGACCTTGGAAAACACCAGCTTGCGCACCCTGCCATTATTAATCGCGAAGCTGTTGCAGCCCTGCCCGGCCAGGCAGCGGAACTCCAGGCGCCCGATCGGAAAGCCGCCATTGAAGACGTTGTCGGATTCCTGCTGCAGCGCCATTTCGCCGCGCGGATGGCGCAGCATCAGCTTGCCGTTCCTGGTCGCCAGCGTGTACAGCACATGCAATTCCTCGCTGTAGAATTCGCCGCTGCGCGCAGCCAGCTGCGATGCATCCGCCGCCGCAGGCTGCACCCGTTTGGCCGGCTGGTCGTGTCCATGCTGGCGCAGGATGCCGCCGCCCACCACGCCGTCCTGGCCTGGCGCGTCGAAGATGAATTCGGCGTCGGCCGCCTTGATGAAAAAACTGCGCTCGCCTGAAGCGAATACCGGCAGCTGATCTTGCCCGGTCGCCTCGACCATCAGGCGGTCGCCGTCGCGCGTAAACTGCAGCAGGAAGTTGGGCGTCAAGGCGAACTGCCCGACAAAGGCGTCCAGCTTGGCCGGCGCGATCTTCACTTCCACCGGCGCTGCGCTCTTGGCCGCCGGCGGCGCGGCGCTCATCACGTCGCCCAGGTACAGCTCGGCCACGTCGCGCGCCAGCTTGCCGCTATCGAGGTCGCCCGCATTCGACAAGATCAGCACCGAAAAATGCTGCTTCGGAAAGCGCATCAGGTTGGCGCGAAAGCCGGCATCGGCGCCGCCGTGCTCGACCACGTCTAGGCCGCGGTAATCGCCCAGCCCCAGCCCCGAACCATAGCCGATCTCGCGCCCGTTGCCCAGCTTGCCCTTGGCCTGCATCTGGGCCAGCATGGCCATGCCGCCGACCCGGCCATCGTAAAAATTCTGGTCCCAGCGCGCCAGGTCCTCGATCGTGGTAAACAGGCTGGTCGCGCCGACGTTCGAATACGACAGCGCGAGATATTGATAGGCGCCGTCGGGCCCGCGCACGTACGACGACGCGCGTCCCTTCACCAGGCTGCGGTAGTCGTCATGGAACTGCGTGTGCACCATGCCGAGCGGGCCGAACATGCGCGCCTGGGTGAACGCCGGCAGCGACTGGCCGGAGACGCGTTTGACGATCATTCCGAGCAGCGTGTAGCCGGTATTGCAGTACAGGTGCTCCTTGCCGGGCGCGAAATTGAGCCGCTTCTGGCGCCGCACGATATCGAACACGTCGCCTTCGGTGATCACGTCGTCCAGGCGCCAGCCGGCCAGCGCCAGCAGGTTCCACTGGTCGCGCAGGCCGCTGGTATGGTGCAGCAGCTGGTTGATGGTGATCGGGGCACCGTAGTCGGGCATCTCGGGCAGGTACTTGCGCACGTCGTCGTCGAGCCCCAGTTTGCCGTCCTGCGCCAGCAGGTGGATCGCAAATGCGGTGAACTGCTTCGATACCGAGGCGATGTGGAAGCTGGTCGCGGCCTTGTTGGCGGCCTCGCGCTCGATGTCCGCCATGCCGTACGCGCCCTGGAAAACCGTCTTGCCATCCTTGAGCACCGCCACCACGGCGCCCGGCGTATCAGGCTTGTTCCAGTCCGCGAACAGGGCATCGACCTGCTGCCTGGACGGCGTCGCCGCGCTCGCCACGGCGGCAGGCAAGGCCAGCGAAAAACACAGGGCGGCAAGCAGGGACGGCGAATGGCGCATGGCGGATCCTAAAGTTAAACATTTATCTATAATAACCGGCAATGATTCTTTTGGGGAAGCTTACCCGGCCAGCGCCAGTGCCAGCTGCTGCTGCCACTGCGCCGCGCTGCCGCGGTCCCACACCAGCCATGCCTGTTCGGTGCAGATGAAAGCGCAGTCGGTGACGTGGATGCGCACCAGGTCGGCTTCGGCCAGCGCGAAATCCGGCAGGTAGGCCAGCGCCGTGCCCGACCTGACGAAACCGAGCAGCAGCTGCAGGTCGTCGGTCCAGTAGCGGATCTTGCGCGGCAGCTGGTCGTCGCGCCAGCCGTCCGAGCGCCCGCCGCGCTGCACGCCGCAAAACAGCGAGCGCGGCGGACAGGCGAAGTCGTGCTCGAGCACTTGCGCGCTGCTTGCCTTGATGACCGTTGCCTTGCTGCGGCGCGCCAGCGGATGGCGGCGGCTGGCCACCAGCTGCAGGTTCAATTCGCCCAGTGAGGTCGCCGCCCACGTCTCGGACCAGTGCTCGCTGCGTCCGGCGATCGCTTCGCCGGTGACGATCGCGCCGTTGATGTCGCCGCGCGCCAGCGCCGCCAGCGCCTCGTCTTCGAACATGGCCTGCATGCGCAGCGTCGCATCGGGCCAGTCGCGCAGCGCCGCGCTGGCCGCCTGGCCGTGGCGCCACAGCAGCAGCGCCGGCCCGCCCAGCCGGCAATCGACGGCGGCGCGCTCGCCCATCACGTCGGCGCGCGCCTGGTCCGCCAGCGCCAGCAAATGGCGCGCGCGTCCCAGCAGGCGCTGCCCGCTGTCGTTCAACACCAACTGCTTGGCCGAGCGGTCGAACAGCGGCGTCGCGAGGTTCTCTTCAAGCCGGCGCAGCGCTTTCGACACGGCCGACGGCGTCAGGTGCATCTCGATGGCGGCCGCGCCCAGCGATGGCCGCAGCGCAGCGCTGACGAAAATACGCAAGTCGGTCAGGTTCATTTGGTTTCCAGATTGGACACAAAACGTGATTATAAGTTGCTTTACCAGACCGATCGCGCGAAGTAGCATGGTGCACTCTGAAAAGGAATCCCATGCAAACCACCCATCGTCAATGGATCTACCGCCAGCGCCCCGCAGCGACCGTCGGCAGCGAACACTATGCGCTGCGCGAGCAGCCGCTCGAGATGGCGCTCGGCGCCGGCGAGGTGCTGATCGAGGCGCGCTACTTCAGCGTCGATCCCTACATGCGGATCGGCCAGTCCGGCAAGCCGACCTATGACGCCGAACCGCACCCGCTGGGCGTGGTGCAGCAAGGCGGCGTGGTCGCGCAGGTGATCGCTTCGCTCGACACCGCCTTCGCGCCGGGCGACTGGGTGCGCAGCTACAGCGGCTGGCAAACCCACGCCCGCGTTGCCGCTTCCGACCTCACGCCGATCGACCCGGGTATCGCGCCGGTGACCACCGCGCTGGGCGTGCTGGGCATGCCCGGCCGCACCGCCTGGTTCGGCCTGACCGAAGCCGGCCGGCCGCACGCGGGCGAAGTGGTGGTGGTATCCGGCGCTGCCGGCGCGGTCGGCTCGCTGGTGGTGCAGTTCGCCAAGCGCCACGGCGCGCGCGTGCTGGCGATCGCCGGCGGCCCGGACAAATGCGCGTGGCTGCGCGACGTGCTGCACGCCGACTGGACGCTCGACTACAAGGCCTTCAGCGACGCCGATGCGCTGGGCGCGGCGATGAAGGCCATGACGGGCGGCGTCGACGTCTACTTCGACAACGTGGGCGGCATGGTCACCGATGCCGTGATCCCGCTGATCAACCGGCGCGCGCGCATCGTCATCTGCGGCCAGATCAGCCAGTACAGCGGCGGCCTCGATGCGCCCGATCTCGGCCCGCGCCTGCTGCACCACATGCTGTACCAGCGCGCCACCATGCAGGGCATCCTGGCGCGCGACTATGTGCACCGCATGGATGAAATGACGCGCATCGTCGCGCCCTGGGTGAAGGCCGGCGAGATCGTGTTCGAGGAAACCGTGATCGACGGCTTCGACCAGTTGCCCGCCGCCCTCAACTCGTTGTTCACGGGCGAGCATCGCGGCAAGCTGCTGGTACGGGCCTGACATGAAGCAGCTGATCGCCTTGCTGGTCCTGCTGTGCGCGGCCGGCCTGGCCGCTGCCGCCAACCCCACCTATGGCGAGCATGGCATGGCCCTGTTCGGCGGCAAGGACGGCCTGTACGCGTCGCACCTGCCGATGTTCCATGCGCCGCACGATTACCAGGTGCTCCTGAAGCTGCGCCTGGCCGACCAGGCGCAGGACCGGGCGCTGCGTGCGCGCCTCGACGGCAAGGCGGCGTTGTGGACGCTGGCGCCCGAAAAATTCGAACTCGACCGCCTGGCGCCCGGCGCCGCCCATCCACTGCGCCGCTTCAAGGCCGACCTGGTGCAGGGGCATTTCGAACAGGGCGGCAAGACGCAGTACGCGGGGGCCGGCGTCATCGTCGAACAGGTGCTGCTGTTCCGCCAGCTGGCGGCGCAGCCCGCGCAGACATCAACGGCGCGCTACATCCAGCTTGGCGGCGGCGCCCAACGCTACCTGGTCAAGCAGATCGACAGCCGCCCCGACTTCGACCATATCGTCGCCATCGCCACGCCGCGCACGGCGCCGCACCAGTCGTTCAACGTGAACAAACACGCGCTTGACGAGCCGGCCGCCGCCGCGCTGCAGCGCGCCGTGCCGGGATCCCGGGTGATCGGCACCGTGTACTTTTCTACCGAAGACCTGAAGTAGCTTCGGCGGCGATGAAACGTTCGACCAGCGCCAGCGCCGTCTGCGCGGCATAGCCCTGCGGCAGGACCCCGGGCGCGGCGCTGGCAAGCTGAAATGCGCCTTCCATCATGGCCAGCACGGCGGCGGCCAACGCCGGCACGGCAGCCGTGCTTTTGCGCTGCTCCGCAAGACAGGCCGACAACAGCTCGTGCAGCAGCGCCATCTCCTCGCGCACCGCATCCTGGTAGACCGCCCGCACCTCCGGCTGGCGCACCGCTTCCGCGCCGATCACGACCCACGCGGCGACCGCCTTCAAGTCGGCGCCCTCGCCCAGGCCGAGCCGCGCATGGATATACGCGGCCAGTTTTTGCGTGGCGCCCTCGGCGTTGTCGGCCAGCGCCAGATAGCGCTGGCGCGACATGGCCGCCAGCGTCTTGACCAGCGCCAGCAATATCTCGGCCTTGGTCTTGAAATGGTAGTGCAGCAGCCCGGGCGCCAGGCCCGCTTCCCTGGCAATCAGCTGGATGGTCGCCTTTTCGTAGCCGTGCCCGGCCATGGTGGCCAGCAGCGCCATCACGATTTCCGCCCGCCGCTGCTCTGAATTGGTCTTCCTGGCCATGCCGTCCCCTAAGTTGGTCAACCGACCAAATTATACTTGTTTTCCCTTGGGGTTTTGGCTAAGCTTCATTTATTGGTCAATCAACCAAATAAATATGACTCTTCCTCAAGACAAACCCAGGGTGCTGGCCCTCACCGGCGGCATCGGCAGCGGCAAATCGACCTTCGCGCGCGCTTTCGCGCAGCTGGGCGTGCCCTGCATCGACGCCGATGCGCTCGCGCGCACGATCCACCAGGATCCTGCGCATCCGGCCACGCACGCCATTGCGCTGGCCTTCCCGCAGGCGATGACACCCGATGGCCGCCTGGCGCGCGGCAGCTTGCGCACGCTGTTCGCGCTCGACGCCGGGGTCAATGAAGAACTCAAGTCCATCCTGCGCCCGTGGGTGCTGGCCGAGGCGCAGCGCTGGACGCAGGCGCAGAAGGCGGTCTACGTGATCTGGGAATCGGCGCTGACAGCCGACCAGCAGATTCCCGCCGCGCGCGTGCTGGTGATCGACGCCGCCAATGACGTGCGTCTGGCGCGCATCGCCTTGCGCAATCCGGACTGGTCGCGCGAACAGGCGGCCAGCATCATGGCGATGCAGCCGCCGCGCGCCGCCTATCTGGCGCTGGCCGACGACGTCATCGTCAACCACGGCCCCGCAACAGAAGTCCCTGCGCTCGCCGCGCAACTGCACGCCGCTTACCTGGCACGCTGGAGCAGCACATGAAAAAAATCGCCTTCTCGGGAACCCTGGACCCGATCACCAACGGCCACATGTGGGTCATCCAGGAGGCGCGCGAACTGGCCGATGAGGTGGTGGTGCTGCTGTCGGAAAATCCGTTCAAGAAGCCGCAATTTTCCGCCGCGCGGCGCAAGCAGATCGTCGAACGCAGCGTCGCCGCGAAAGGCTGGAGCAACGTCAGCGTGGTGCTGGTGCGCGGCGACTATACGGCCCGCGCGGCCAAGCGCCAGGGCATCGATTTCCTGATCCGCGGCATCCGCAACACGTCCGACTTCGACTACGAGAACCTGATCCAGCAAGCCAATGTCGACGTCCTGCACGGCGCCAAGACGCTGTTCGTGATGCCGCCGCGCGACCTCGGCTCGGTCAGCTCGAGCTTCGTGCGCGGCTTGCAGGGACCGGTCGGCTGGCACTGGAGCACGCGCCAGTTCATGCCAGCCCCGGCCTACGCGGCGTGGATACTCGACTGGCTGCGCAAGGACTGGGACAGCCTGTGGCCGGACGGTCACGCCGCTGCCGATGCATGGTTCGAACGGCTGACCGGCGAGACGGCGTACGGCGCGCCGGTCCGCGCGTATCACAATCTCGACCACCTGGTGCACGGCCTGACCGAAATCGCGGTGTGGGCTGCCAATACCGGCGCCAGTGCGGACGATATCGCCGTCCTCAAGAAGGCGTTCTGGTTTCATGATGCCGTGTACGGCGGGACCTTGGGCGGCCTGTCCAACGAAGAGCAAAGCGCGCGCCTGTGGCTGGCGTCCGGGCTGGACGGCGACACGGCCGCGCAGGAACCCGCTGCGCTGATCCGGGCCACCGAACACGCCCATCCCGGCGCGCACGCGCAGCGCCTGCGCGACGTGATGCTGGGCGCCGACCTGGCGATCCTGGGCCAGGACGACGACGTCTACGACACCTATGCGCGCTCGGTGCGCATCGAATACAGTCACGTCGGCGAAGCCGCTTACCGGTCCGGGAGGCGCACCGTGCTGGCGCATTTCCTCGGCCTGGCCAACACTGGCGCCCTGTACGCCGACAGCTACTTCCGCGACCTGTACGGCGCGTCGGCGCGCGATAACCTGGCACGCGAAATCGCCGCGTTAAGATAAAAAAGCCGCGAACTGTCAAAGGTTCGCGGCTTTTTTTTCGCAGGCCAGATTACTCTGCTGCGGCGGCCTTCTTGGCCGGCGCTTTTTTTGCGGCGGCTTTTTTCGCTGGCGCTTTCTTGGCCGGCGCCTTCTTGGCGGCCGCCTTTTTGGCCGGCGCCTTCTTGGCGGCCGCCTTCACAGCGGTTTTCTTGGCTGGTGCCGCCTCGTCGCCCTCTTCCGGATCGGCTACCGCCGCGGCCTTGACCTTGGCGCCCGGCTTGGCCTTGCGCTCTTCGAACTCGAAGCTGATCTTGCCGTCCTTGCCCTTGACCAGGAAGGCCTTGAACGGACGGCGCGTGCGCTGCGACACGAAACCCGGCATCAGGTCGGTCTTGCCGTCGTTGAGCAGCTTGACCATCTGCTCGGGCAGGATTTCCTGCTGCAGGATGATACGGCCGCTGCGGAAATCGCACGTCTTCGGCTTGGCGACACTGTTCTGGCACACATACGACAGGCCCATTTCGAACACGCCGCCAGCGCACTTCGGACACGGCCCGAGCGGCGTCTGGTCGGTGAAGTCGACGCCCTCGGCGTTTTCATCGTCGTCGTTCTGGCCGAAGTCGAACTCCAGCTTGCAGTTCTTGATCTCTTCATCGCGCACGATGCGCAGGATGGCCGCGAACGGACGCCCCATCTTCGAGCGGAAGCCCTGCATCGGCCCGATGGTGCGCTTCTCCAGCAGTTCTTCGACTTCGGCGATCTCGAACTGGCGGCTGCCCGGCGTTTTGCTCATGTTGAATTCGCACTTGGTGCAGGCAAAACGGCGGTAGTTTTCCTTGACCACGCCGCCGCAATTCGGGCACGGCGTCGTCAATGTCGCGTAATCGCCCGGGATCGTGTCGTTGTTGTATTCCTTGGCGCGCTTGACGATGATCTGGGTCATCTGGGCGATTTCGCGCATGAATTCCTCGCGCGAGATTTTGCCCTTTTCCATCTGCGACAGCTTGTATTCCCATTCGCCCGTCAGTTCGGGCGCGGTCAGTTCGTTCACGCCCAGGCCGCGCAGCAGCGTCATCAGCTGCGATGCTTTCGCGGTCGGCATCAGTTCGCGCCCTTCGCGCAGCAGGTAGCGCTCGCCCAGCAAGCCCTCGATGATGGCGGCGCGCGTCGCTGGCGTGCCCAGGCCCTTGCCGGCCATCGCGTCGCGCAGCTCGTCGTCGTCGATCAGCTTGCCCGCGCCTTCCATCGCCGACAGCAGCGTCGCCTCGGTGTAGCGCGCAGGCGGCTTGGTGACCAGGCCGTTGGCCGTGACCGATTCGGTATGCACCTTCTCGCCCTTGGCCACCGGGACCAGGTTGCCGCCGGTGTTGTCGTCCTTGTCGCTATCGGTCGACGCTTCCTTGCCGTAGATCGCCAGCCAGCCCGGATTGGTCATGACCTTGCCTTCGGTCTTGAACTGGTGGCCCGACACTTCGGTAAAGCGCGTGGTGACCTGGAACTCGGCCGGCGGGAAGAACACCGCCATGAAGCGGCGCGTCACCAGGTCGTACAGTTTCTGCTCCGGCTCCGACAAATTCTTCGGCGCCAGCGTGGTCGGGATGATCGCGAAGTGATCCGAGATCTTGGTGTTGTCGAAGATTTTCTTGTTCGGCTTGACCCAGCCCTTGTCGGTGATCTGCTTGGCGAACTGGTGATAGTTGTTGTTCTCGGCCAGGCCGACCATCGTCTCCTTGACGGTGTCGATGTAGTCTTCCGGCAGGTGGCGCGAATCGGTACGCGGATACGTCAATACCTTGTGCTTTTCGTACAGCGCCTGGGCCAGGCCGAGCGTGTTCTTGGCCGAGAAGCCGAAGCGGCCGTTGGCCTCGCGCTGCAGCGACGTCAGGTCGAACAGCGCCGGCGCCATCGAGGTGGTCGGCTTCGATTCCTCGGTGACGGCGCCCTGGCGGCCCTTGCAGGCCATGGCGATGGTGTCGGCCGCGGCCTTGCTCCACAAGCGCTCGGGACGGCGCTCGGGATCGTTCTCGTCCTTCTTGAACGACTGGTCCAGCCAGCGCCCTTCGTAGAAGCCGGCGGCGCACACGAATTCGGCGCGCACTTCCCAGAAGTCGCGCGACACGAAGCGCTTGATCTTCTCTTCGCGTTCGACCACGATCGACAGGGTCGGCGTCTGCACGCGGCCCACGGTGGTCAGGTAGAAGCCGCCCTCTTTCGAGTTGAAGGCTGTCATCGCGCGGGTGCCGTTGATGCCGATCAGCCAGTCCGCTTCCGAGCGGCAGCGCGCCGCGTCGGCCAGCGGCAGCATCTCTTCGTCGCTGCGCAGCTTGGTGAAGCCTTCGCGGATCGCGCCCGGCGTCATCGACTGCAGCCACAGGCGCTGGACCGGCTGCTTGGCCTTGGCGTTCTGCTGGATCAAACGGAAAATCAGTTCGCCCTCGCGCCCGGCATCGCAGGCGTTGATCAGGGCGGTGACGTCCTTGCGCTTGATCAGGCGATTGAGCACCTTCAGGCGCGCCTCGGTCTTGGCGATCGGGTTGAGTGCGAAGTACGGCGGGATCATCGGCAGGTGCGCGAAGCTCCATTTGCCGCGCTTGACGTCGTGCTCTTCCGGCACCGCGATCTCGAGCAGGTGGCCGACTGCCGACGACAAGACATACTCGTCCGATTCGAAGTACTCATCGTGCTTGGTGAAGCCGCCCAGCGTCTTGGCGATATCGTTCGCGACGGAGGGCTTCTCGGCGATGATGAGGGTTTTTGTCATATGGTTTCTCGTCGTACTAATTAGGTGGTTCGGCACGCGCATCATACATGCTCGGCCGCAAGCATCGAAATTTTGTCGTTCTGATACACGAATTGTAACAATCCGCTGCGCGGCCAATGATAAGCGGGTTGCCGGGAAATCTGCAAGTGGGCTCTGCATGCGCGCGCCGACAAACCGGCGCCAGCCGCGGTTTGCGTTGCTTATGGGGCAAAACGGCCGGGGTAAATCAGTGCAGCAGGCGCGGGGCTTGCTCGTCGTCGGAACCGAACAGGTCGTCGAACATCAGCGCGTCCGGCTCTTTTCCTTGGCTCCAGAGCAACATCAAGACGATGATCTTGAGCTTGCCCAGGCCCACCGGCGACTCTTCCAGCGCCAGCGCGCGCTCGATGACGATTTCGCGCTGCACGGGCGAAAGCACCTTGGCGCTTTCGAGGAACTGGATGAAGCCGACCGCGGCGCTGCCCAGCGCGTCGTACTCTTGCTGGACATAGAAGCGGGTGCCGGACGACGAGAACGCCGCGCTCGGCTCGGCCCCGGCCATTTCGGTCAGGTCGTTGAGCCACACGATCGCCTCGGAGATTTCGACATCGTCAAAGCCGACCGCAGAGAGCTTGCGCGCCAAGGCGGCCGGCTCGGGGCAGGCATCCGGACGGTAGTACGTCTCGTAAAGATAGACAAGGATATCGAACATGGCTCTACTCTATCAGTTAAGCTCGCTCGGACACAAGTGCCGCGCACTTCACGTATGGACGCGCTGGAACAATCCGCCGGGCAACCTTTCGATGTGGCCGGCCAGTTCCAGCGCCAGCAATTGCCCGGCCAGCAAGCCCGGAGGGGTGCGGGTCAGCGCCGCCAGGCGGTCGGTGCCGACCGGGCCGTGGCCGAGCGCGTCGAGCAGCGCCATGAATTCGCCGCCGCAGGCCGGCTCTTGCAGCTCGGCCATGCGCGCCAGCGGCGCCATGCGCAACTCGTCGAGCAGGTCGGCGGCCGACTCGACCAGCTTGGCGCCCTGCTTGATCAGCTTGTGGCAGCCCTTGGCCAGCGGCGCATGGATCGAACCGGGAATCGCAAACACGTCGCGCCCCTGCTCGTTGGCGACATGGGCGGTGATCAGCGAACCGGACCCGGCGGCAGCCTCGACCACCAGCACCGCGCACGCCAGGCCGCTGATCAAGCGGTTGCGGCGCGGGAAATTGGCGGCCAGCGGACGCATGCCGAGTGGGTACTCGCTTACTATGCAGCCGTGCTCGGCAATACGGTAAGCCAGCTGCTGGTTGCTGCGCGGATAGATGCGGTCGATGCCGGTGCCGACCACCGCCACGGTCGAGCCGGCGCCCAGCAAGCCGCCCTCATGCGCGGCGGCGTCGATGCCGAGCGCCATGCCGGAGACGATGGTCAGGCCGGCGCCGCTGAGCGCCTGGGCGAACGCGCCCGCGTTGGCCACCCCTTGCGCGGTCGCATTGCGGCTGCCGACGATGGCCACCGCTGGCGCGTCGAGCAAGGCAATCCGGCCGACTGCGTACAGCACGACCGGGGGATCGGGAATCTGGCGCAGCAGGGCCGGATAGCGCGGGTCGGCCAGGGTCAGCAGCTGATGCGCGGGCAGTTGCTGCCAGGCCAGCGCGCGTGCGATGGCGTCGCGTCCGCCGTCGTCGGGCGGCGTGCACAGCGCGCGCGCGCTGGCGTCGGACACGAGTGCAGCGAGCGCTGCGTGGCCGGCTGAAAAAATGTCCTGGGGATGATCGAAATGTTGCAGCAGGCGCTGCACCGTGACCGGACCCACGCCTGGCGTGTGTGCCAGGCGTAGCCAATGACTAGCTGCGGGGTCCGTGTCTTGCACGGCGATATTACTCCGGTGATTTGACCACGTCGCCGACTTCGACCGGATCCGTCACTTGCATGATCAAGCCATACGAGATGTGCTTGAAGGTGCGGAAAATGAACAGGGTGCCGGATTGCTCGTCGGGCAGCTTGACCATCGTGGTGCTCATGCCGAACCGGCCTTTGCTGGCGGTGGCGTCCTTGACGGTCTTGCCCAGAGTGTACAGCTGCAGCACGGAGGCGATATCGATCCCGTCAAGGCTGCCGCGGTTTATGCTGATCACCTGGTTCTGTCCGGCGTACGACACGCCCGAGTAGATGCCGAGCACGCGCGCGCTGATGGCGCGGTCGGGCTGATGCGGCACATAGTTGCGCACCGCGGTAGGCGGGGCCGGCATCAGCAGGTCGCCGACGGCCATTTCCTGTTTCGAGTCGGACACGATGAAGGTGTGGACGTCGCTGCCGGCCTTCGCTTCGGCATGCAGCTTGACCGTGCCCAGGTAGGCCGCCTCGTAGGCCAGCAGCTTGCCGGTGCCGGGATCTTTCAGCGGAATGCCGGGCCGGTAGACCTGGAACGAGGTGATGCCCTTGAGGGGGCCACGCACATAGACTTTTTCATCCTTGGCCAGGAAGATGCGGCTTTCGCGCGCGGCGATGATGCGCGGCGCGCCGCTCATTTCGTCGGCTTCGACCACCAGCGGCTGCGACAGGAACGGCTCGATCACGGACGACGGAATCGAGGCGATCGCATCGACGCCCAGGCCTTCGGTGCGGATCTGCGGCGACATGCGCACGGTGCCATTGGCGCCGCCGCCATCGCCGGAACCCGGCTTGTTGAGCGACAAGCGCCGGTTGAGGCGGTCGAAATACACGATCTGGCCCGGATAGATCCAGTGCGGATTCTTGATTTCTTCCTTGTTCATGCCCCACACCTGGGGCCAGCACCACGGGTGCTCGAGGAACTTGCCGGAAATATCCCACAAGGTATCGCCCTTGACCACCAGGTGCTGGTCGGGGGCATTCGGGCGGAATTCGCATACCGTGGCGGCCTGGGCCGGCAGGGCCAGCAGGCCGGTGAAAAGCGCTGCGGCTGCTATGCGGGCGCTGACTGTGCTAAAATTTTTCATTGAGATGTCCGTTAAGTGCGGCATTAACACGGAATTGCTAGCTGGACTCATTACCTGGCCAGCCAGAGCGCAAGAGACAACGATTTAACGCCACCCTACCGATCAATCTGGGGCCAAGCTTGCCGAACTGGATCAAATTCTGCACATAAATCCTTGAAGTAGCAAGAAAAACCGCGTTCCAGCCCCCTGTCGCACTGTTGCGTTTTTGTTGTAATTGAGCATTCTTCCAACAAAAAGTAAGCAAAAAATCACCTGAATTGTTACTGAGTTAATAAGACATATGGCAATACTTAATATTCTCCGCTATCCCGATGCACGTTTGCACAAGGTTGCCAAACCGGTCACCGAATTCGGCGACCGCATCCACAAACTGGTCGCCGACATGGCCGAGACCATGTACGACGCGCCCGGTGTCGGACTAGCCGCCAGCCAGGTCGACGTGCACGAGCAACTGGTGATCATCGACACGTCCGACACCAAGGACCAGCTGCGCGTGTTCATCAACCCGGCCATCGTCTGGGCCAGCGCCGAAAAGCAGGTCTACGACGAAGGCTGCCTGTCGGTGCCCGGCATCTACGACGGCGTCGAACGCCCGGCCCAGGTCAAGGTCAGCGCATTCGACGCCGACGGCCAGCCGTTCGAGCTGGAGGCCGACGGCTTGCTGGCCGTGTGCATCCAGCACGAAATGGAACATTTGCTGGGCAAGGTCTTCGTCGACTACCTGTCGCCGCTCAAGCGCAACCGGATCAAGGCCAAGATGCTCAAGGAAGGCCGCGGCATCGAACGCGAGGCCGCGCTGAAGGCCGCCGGACGGCGTTTCTGAGCCGATGAAAGTCATCTTCGCCGGCACGCCCGAGTTCGCCGCGGTGGCACTGGAAGCGCTGCACCAGGCTGGCTTCGCCATTCCGCTGGTGCTGACCCAGCCCGACCGCCCCGCCGGGCGCGGCTTGCAGCTGCACGCCTCGGCCGTCAAGCAATACGCGCTGGCGCACGGCATCGAGGTGCTGCAGCCGCTGTCGCTGCGCACCGACAGCAAGGATCCGGAACGGGCGGCCCAGGCCCAGGCCGCCCACGCGCGCCTGCTGGCCACCGATTACGATGTCATGGTGGTGGCCGCCTACGGCCTGCTCCTGCCGCGCAGCACGCTGGCCATCAAGCCCTGCATCAATATCCACGGTTCGCTGCTGCCGCGCTGGCGCGGCGCCGCGCCGATCCACCGCGCAATCGAGGCGGGCGACCTGGAAACCGGCGTGACGATCATGGAAATGGAAGAAGGACTCGACACCGGGCCGATGCTGCTGGCCGAACGGGTCGCGATCGGGGCCCGCGACACCACCGCCACGCTGCACGACCGGCTGGCGCGGCTGGGCGCCGCCATGATCGTGCAGGCGCTGACCTTGCGCGCCGAAGGCAAGCTGGCGGCCGCGCCCCAGCCCGAGGCGGGGGTCAGCTACGCCGCCAAGATCAGCAAGGATGAAGCGGCACTCGATTTCACGCGCCCGGCGCCTGAACTGGGGCGCAAGATCCGCGCCTTCAATCCGTTTCCGGGGGCGCACGCCGAGGTCAATGGCGTGGTGATCAAGATCTGGGGCGCCGACGTCATCGATGCCGGCAGCGACGCGCTGGCCGGCCAGGTGCTGGCCGCCGATGCGCAGCATGGCATCGTGGTGGCCTGCAAGGGCGGCACCTTGCGCCTGACGGAATTGCAAAAGCCCGGCGGCAAGCGTCTGCCTGCGGCCGAGTTCCTCAAGGGCTTCCCCCTGGCCGGACTCAGTTTCGACTGAGACCGGAATGCGCTGCCAACTATTCGGCGGCGCCGTGCGGCGTGCGCTGCTCTGCCATATGCTCGCGCAGGATCTGGTTGATCCGGGTCTGGTAGCCAGGGCCGGCGGCCTTGAACCAGTTCAGCATGTCGACGTCCAGCCGGATCGTCACGATCTGTTTCATTGGCACATTGCTGGCGTGGCGCTGCTGGGTGTCGGTATCTGTATTCATAATGGCCTGTTCTGGCCAGGTGGCGTGAAAATCTTCGTTCATCAATAATTCCCCAAACGGCGTGTGTTGCCGCATAGATAGTATTGTCGTCGCCGTATGTATCGTGGAGATTGCAAGCAGGGGGCGAATTGTATCGCCGTGTATCAAACCGGTTAGAAATTACATAAAGATACAAAAGAAAGGCACAAAAAACAATAATATTTATATGAATGCAACTGAGAAGCGCTTCCAGACCCGGCAGGTTGCCTTCTAGCAAGAGCCCGGCATCCCCCTCCACAACCCTTTTGGCTGGTTGACGTATAATTTTAGACCCGGTCCGAGCCCGGCCGTGACGTTCCACAGAAAGCACAACGATGACCCGCCCCGCCATTTCACCGACCGAAACCCTGCTGCGCGAGATCCTGGCGCGCCGCATCATGATTCTCGATGGCGCGATGGGCACGATCATCCAGCAATATAAACTCGACGAAGCGGCCTACCGCGGCGGCCCCGGCGGGCGCTTCGCCGACTTCGCGGCTCCGGCCGGGAGCGGCGCGCGCGAGCTGTTCGTCAAGGGCAATAACGAACTGCTGACGCTGACCCAGCCGCAGATCATCCAGGAAATCCACGAACGCTACCTGGCGGCCGGCGCCGACCTGATCGAAACGAATACCTTCGGCGCGACCACGATCGCCCAGGACGACTACCACATGGGCCACCTGGCCTACGAGATGAACGTGGCCGCCGCCAGGCTGGCGCGCGCCGCCTGCGACAAGTACAGCACGCCGGACAAGCCGCGCTTCGTGTGCGGCGCGCTCGGACCGACCCCGAAGACGGCCTCGATTTCGCCCGACGTCAACGACCCGGCCGCGCGCAACGTCAGCTTCGACCAGCTGGTCGCGGCCTACCACCAGCAGGTCCAGGGCCTGGTCGAAGGCGGCTCCGACGTGCTGCTGGTCGAGACCATCTTCGACACCCTCAACTGCAAGGCGGCGCTGTTCGCGATCGACCTGTTTTTCGACGAACATCCCGCGCTCGTGCGGCTGCCGATCATGATTTCCGGGACCGTCACCGACGCCTCCGGACGCATCCTGTCGGGCCAGACCGTGCCGGCCTTCTGGAACTCGGTGCGCCACGCGCGCCCGCTGACGATCGGCCTCAATTGCGCGCTCGGCGCGGCCCTGATGCGCCCGTACGCCGAGGAGCTGTCGCAGATCGCCGACACCTTCGTGTGCATCTACCCGAACGCCGGCCTGCCCAATCCGATGAGCGACACCGGCTTCGACGAGCTGCCGGCCGACACCTCGTCGCTGCTGCGCGAATTCGCCGACAGCGGCTTCATCAACATCGCCGGCGGCTGCTGCGGCACCACGCCCGAACACATCAAGGCGATCGCCGACATGCTGGCCGCCACCGCGCCGCGCACGGTGCCCGAGGTCCCGGTCGCGCAGCGATTGTCGGGACTGGAGCCGTTCACGATCGACGAGAATTCGCTGTTCGTCAACGTCGGCGAGCGCACCAATGTGACCGGCTCGAAGGCGTTCGCGCGCATGATCCTGAACGAGCAGTACGACGAGGCGCTGTCGGTGGCGCGCCAGCAGGTCGAAAACGGCGCCCAGGTCATCGACATCAACATGGACGAGGCGATGCTCGACTCGCAGGCGGCGATGGTGCGCTTCCTGAACCTGATCGCCTCCGAGCCCGACATCTCGCGCGTGCCCATCATGATCGATTCGTCCAAGTGGTCGGTGATCGAGGCGGGCCTCAAGTGTGTGCAGGGAAAGGCCATCGTCAATTCGATCTCGATGAAGGAAGGCGAGCCCGAATTCATCCGCCAGGCGCGCCTGTGCCGCAGCTACGGCGCGGCCGTGATCGTCATGGCCTTCGACGAAAAAGGCCAGGCCGACACCTACGAGCGCAAGACCGAAATCTGCGCGCGCGCCTACCGGGTGCTCACCGAGCAGGTCGGCTTCCCGCCCGAAGACATCATTTTCGACCCGAACATTTTCGCGATCGCCACCGGCATCGAAGAGCACAACAACTACGCGGTCGACTTCATCAACGCGACCCGCTGGATCAAGGACAACCTGCCGCACGCGAAGATCTCGGGCGGCGTGTCGAACGTGTCGTTCAGCTTCCGCGGCAACGACCCGGCGCGCGAGGCGATCCACACGGTGTTCCTGTACCACGCGATCAAGGCCGGCATGACGATGGGCATCGTCAACGCCGGCATGATGGGCGTGTACGACGACATCGCGCCCGAGCTGCGCGAGCGGGTCGAGGACGTGGTGCTGAACCGGCGCATTGATGCCACCGAACGCATGATCGAGATCGCCGGCACCTTGAAGGCCGGCGGCAAGCAGGACGTCCAGAACCTGGTCTGGCGCGAAGGCACGGTGCAGCAGCGCCTGTCGCACGCGCTGGTGCACGGCATCACCAACTGGATCGTGGAGGACACCGAAGAGGCGCGCCAGGAACTGCTGCACAACGGCGGGCGCCCGATCCACGTGATCGAAGGCCCGCTGATGGACGGCATGAACGTGGTCGGCGACCTGTTCGGCCAGGGCAAGATGTTCCTGCCGCAGGTGGTCAAATCGGCGCGCGTGATGAAGCAGGCCGTGGCCCACTTGATCCCCTTCATCGAGGAAGAAAAACTGCTCGAGGAAAAGCGCACCGGCATCGTCGCCAAACCGAAGGGCAAGATCGTCATCGCCACCGTCAAGGGCGACGTCCACGACATCGGCAAGAACATCGTCTCGGTGGTCCTGCAGTGCAACAACTTCGAGGTCGTCAACATGGGCGTGATGGTGCCCTGCTCCGAAATCCTGGCGCGCGCCAAGGTCGAAAACGCCGACATGATCGGCCTGTCCGGCCTGATCACACCGTCGCTCGAAGAGATGGCCCACGTGGCCAAGGAAATGCAGCGCGACCCGCACTTTCGCATGCTGAAGATCCCGCTGCTGATCGGCGGCGCCACCACCAGCCGTGCCCACACCGCGGTCAAGATCGCGCACAACTACGAAGGCCCGGTGGTGTACGTGCCGGACGCCTCGCGTTCGGTGTCGGTGGCGCAGTCGCTGCTCACGCCCGAGAGCCGCGACAAATACATCGAAGACATCGAGCAGGACTACGTGCGCATCCGTGAGCAGCACGCCAACAAGAAGGCGCTGCCGATCCTGTCGCTGGCAGGCGCGCGCGCCAACCGCGCCAAGCTGGAGTTCGCACCGGTGCGTCCGAAATTCATCGGGCGCCGCGAATTCAAGAACGTCGACCTGGGAACGCTCGCCAAATACATCGACTGGGGCCCGTTCTTCCAGACCTGGGACCTGGCCGGCCCCTTCCCCGCCATCCTGACCGATCCGGTGGTGGGCGAAGCGGCCACCAAGGTATTCGCCGAAGGCCAGGCGCTGCTGAAAAAAGTCATCGAAGGACGCTGGCTGACCGCCAACGGCGTCATCGCGCTGCTGCCGGCCAACGGCGTCAATGACGACGACATCGAGATCTATACCGACGAGACGCGCGCCAAAGTGGCATTCACTTATTACGGGCTGCGCCAGCAAGGCGTCAAGCCGCTGGTGGACGGCGTGCAGCGCCCCAACCAGTGCCTGGCCGACTTCATCGCGCCGAAAGCGTCGGGGATCAATGATTTCATCGGCCTGTTCGCCGTCACGGCCGGCCTGGGCATCGAAAAATACGAAAAGCGCTTCGAGGACGCGCATGACGACTACTCGTCGATCATGCTCAAATCGCTGGCCGACCGCCTGGCCGAAGCCTTTGCCGAGTACCTGCACGAGCGCGTGCGCACCGACCTGTGGGGCTATGCGCAGGGCGAACACCTGTCCAATGAGGACATGATCGCCGAGCGCTATGCCGGCATCCGCCCTGCCCCCGGCTACCCGGCCTGCCCGGAGCACACGGTCAAGGCCGACATGTTCAAGGTGCTGCAGGCGCAGGAGATCGGCATGGAGCTGACCGAGTCGCTCGCGATGTTCCCGGGCGCGGCCGTATCGGGCTTCTACTTCGCCCATCCGCAAGCGAAGTATTTCGTGGTCGGCAAGATCGGCGACGACCAGCTGGGCGATATGGTCAAGCGGCGCGGCGCCAGCCGGCAGGACATGGAAAGCTGGCTCGCGCCCAACCTTTCCTAGCAGGGGCGCCGAACTTTTTTCGCGGCAGCTTGCCTAACGCCTGAGGGCGGGCCGTATCGGCGCCGCGCCCGTCTGCCCTCGTTTTCGCGCCGCGTTAACTTGAGGAGGCACTATGGCTATCCATTTCTCCAAGCGCTGGCAGGATCAGCTCATCCTGCTGCTGGGCGTGTGGCTGTTCATCTCGCCTTGGGTGCTGGGCTATCCCAGCGACTCGATGATCGCAATCAACGCCTGCATCGCCGGTACAGTCATCGGCGCACTGGCCGCGTTCGACCTGTACAAAACCTACGCCTGGGCCGTCATCATCAACTTGCTGGCCGGGCTATGGGTGGCGCTATCGCCGTGGGTGCCGGCGCTGGCCGACCGCGGCGCCATGCGGGGCAATAGCGTCATCGTCGGCGCAGCCGTCGTCTTGCTGGCATTGTGGGAACTGCGCAGCGACCCGGAGCTGCACCGCCAATGGGCAGGCGGCACGCCGGGCTGAGGCGCCGGCGCCGCTATTGGCAGCGCGGACTTCGGTCCGCGTTGTCATGTCAGGCGCGCTGTTCGCGCTTGAATTTCCAGATCGCCAGCAGCGCGAACACGGCGCTAAATCCCAGCTGCACGACGATCGTCGGCAGCGCCACCTCGAGTCCCTGTGCGCGCCACGTCATCGCATCGAAGCCATCGATGGCCCATTTGGTCGGCACCAGCATCGCGGCCGACTGCACCCATGGCGGGAACATGAACGACGGCACCCACGCGCCGCCCAGCATCACCATGATCAGCGTGGCGAATACCGAAATGCCGCGCGCCGCCTCCGGGTTCTTGCCGAACGCGGCGATGAACAGGCCGAAGCTGGCCGTCAGCAGCGCAAAGGCGAGCGCCACGCCGGCGAAGCCGACCGGGTTGCTGATGCGTACGCCCAGCACCAGCACCGCGAACGCGAACATGCTGCTCAGCAGCAGTAGCGCAATCATGGCCGCCGAGACGGCGCGCGCCAGCAGCACCGTCTGCAGGCTCACCGGCGCCGCCAGCAGGCGGTTGAAGATCCCGCTCTGACGCGCCAGCAAAATGCCGATGCCGATCTCGATCCCCATGAACAGGATGAACTGCACGCCCATGCCTGCGAACGAATGCGCGTAGCCGTTATAGCCAGCGACCTTGTTGCCGCCGCTGACCTGCTCTTCCCTGGTTGAAAACGGCACCGACATCCCGCCCTGCGCCTTGGTCGCACCTGCGGCTTGCGGACGCTTCTGGTATCGGTTCACGCTGCCCAGCATGTCCTTCAGCGCCAGGCTGTCCGGATCGTTCTTCTGCTCCAGCGCGGCGATGCTCTTGCCGGTCAGGTCCTGGCCGGCCTGGCCGTTGAACATCTCATTGCTGACCACCTGCATCACATGCTGGGTCAGCATGCCCTTGACCATCGCCAGCACCGCCGGCTGCGAAGGATCGTACAGCAGCACGATCTGCGGCTTGGCGCCGGCGCCGAACAGCGCCGCCCCGGCCGTCTCGCCAAAGCCGGGCGGGATCACAATGGCCACCTTCTGCTTGCCCTTGCCGACTTCGCGCCGCGCCTGGTCGAGGCCCTGCTCGCTGACCACCAGCGCGCTGTCGGCCTTGAGTCGCGCCCCGATCTTGCGCGCCGTTGCGCTGGCATCCTGCTGCACCAGCGCCACCGCGATGCCCGACGTTTCGATCTTGCCCGAGCCGCCGAACAGGTAGCCGAAAAAAGTCCCCATGACGATCGGCAGCGCCAGGCTGACCAGCAGCGCGCGCCGGTTCGAGAAAAACAGCAGCAGGTCCTTGCGCACCAGCGCGATAAAGGCAGTCATGTCAATCGCGCAGCGAGCGCCCGGTCAGATTGAGGAAGATGTCTTCGAGCTTGGTCCGGGCGGTGGCGAAATGGAGCGGACGGCAGCCCTGGCTGTGCAGCCAGGCCATTACCGGCAGCGCGTCGGCGCTGGCGCCGAGCAGCACGTCGAGGCCGCCCGCGTCGGCGCTGACCGCGCTCACCCCCGCCAGCGCGGCAATGCCGGCCCGCAGCGACGGCGGCGCGGCTTCGGCCAGGTCGATGCGCAGCGCTGCCTGCGACGGCAAGCGCCGATACAGCGCGGCCGGGCTCTCGTCGGCCAGCACCTTGCCATGGTCGATGATGACGATGTGATCGGCCAGCCGCTCGACTTCTTCCATGTAGTGGCTGGTGTAGATCAGCGAACGCCCCATCGCCTTGAGCTGCTCGAGCGTGTCGAAGATGGCATTGCGGCTTTGCGGATCGACGCCGACCGTGGGCTCGTCGAGGATCAGCAATTGCGGGTCGTGCATCAGCGCGGCGGCGATATTCAGGCGCCGCTTCATCCCGCCCGAAAACGTGATGACCTTGTCGGCGCCGCGTTCGGACAAATTCACCAGCGCCAGCACGGCGTCGCAGCGCGCCTTCAGCGGCGCGCCCTTGATGCCGTACAGGGCCGCGAACAGGCGCAGGTTTTCGCGCGCCGACAGCGCTTCGTACAGCGCCAGGTCCTGCGGCACGTAGCCGATCTTGCGCTTGACCTCCGAGGGGCCGGCGCCGATCGCCACGCCGTCCAGTTCGACGCTGCCGGCGTCGGGGCGCAGCAGGCCGCACAGCATGCTCACCGTGGTCGACTTGCCGGCCCCGTTCGGGCCGATCAGGCCGACCGTCTGCCCGGCCTGGACCTGGAACGACACGCCGTCGACGGCGCGCCGCTCAGCATACGACTTCGACAGCGTGCGTACATCGAGCAGCAGCGTCATGCGTCGATCCGATCAGGGTTCAGATGGCGTAGCGCACCACGGTGTCGCTCCACTCGAAGGCGGCCATTTCCAGTTCGACCAGTTCGTCGCTCGAAATGGCCAGTTCGCGCAGCGCCGGCGCGACCAGGTCTTCATGCTCTTCCATGCGCTCGATGCATTCGGACAGGTGCAGCAGCTCGCCGAAAAAGCCGCTGCGGTGCAGCAGCGCGCTGGCCACTTCATCGATGACCGGGATCTGGGTGACGATTTCCGCCATCGACATGCCGAACAGCGTGTCCATCAGCGACATGATGCCGACCGTGAAAGCGACATCGGCGATATTGCGCTGGCCCGGACGCAGGCGCTGGGCCAGCAGTTCGAGCATGCGTCCGCGCGTGGTGGCCAGCATCAGCAGCGGCGTCAGGTTCTGGCCGCGCCGCGCCGGCTCGGCGTACAGCATGATCTGCAGCCAGCGCTGCAGCTGGCGCCGGCCCAGCACCATCACCGCCTGGGACAGCGAATCGATGCGGTAGCCGGTGCCCAGGCCTGGCGTATTGACCAGCCGCAGCAGGTTCAGCGCCAGCGTCACGTCGCGCTTGACCGCGCGCTCGATTTCGATATTGTCGGCGTCCGAGGTGATCAGGGTCATCAGCTCCATGACGGCCAGCTGCGACGGCGACAGTTTGCGCCCGCTCATCACCGCCGGCTTGGCGAAATAAAAACCCTGGAAGTAATCGAAGCCCAGCGCCAGGCACGCTTCGTATTCTGCGCGCGTTTCCACCTTTTCGGCGATCAGCTTCTTGTTGGCCTGCCTGAACGTGGCGGTCAGCCGCATCAGCGCCGAGTGCGGCATGTCGCGCAGGTCCAGCTTGACGTAGTCGATCAGCGGCAGCAAGGCTTGCACGTCGGGTGCGTCGCTGGCCACGTCGTCGAGCGCGAAGCGAAAGCCGTGGCTGGTCAGCTCGGCGATCCGGGCCAGCACGGCCGGCGTCACCGGCATCGAATCGACGATCTCGAGCACCACCCGGTCGCGCGGCAGGAACACGAAAATATCGCTCATGATCACTTCGGCGTCGACGTTCAGGAAGCCGACCGCGTCGCCGATGACTTTTTCCAGGCCCAGGTGGGCCGTGTGCGCGATCACGTTGGCGGTCGCCGCCATGTCGGTATCGATGTTGGCCGGACCGGACGCGGTCGAGCGAAACAGCATCTCATAGCCGAACAGGGCCTGGTTGCGGTCGAGGATAGGTTGCCGTCCCAAATAGAAGTCGCGCACGGGGGCGGACTGCGGATCGGCGAAGCTGCGGTTGCTCATCAGGCGTCCATTGATATTGATTTTTTACAATAAACGCTAATGTAACCGAAATTCTTGCAATTCGGTAACGGATTGGCGCGCGCGGTGGAGTTGTTTTACCAACGTCAATACAGGGCGGCTAGACCGGCATGCCGTCCACGAACACCTTGAGCTCACCGGGTTCGAATTTGGTCCAGCTTTCATTGGTCGTCAGCGGTTCGGTGACGATGATCGCGACCCGGTCCTGCGGCGTCGTCACTTGCGAAAAATCGACCGTCACATCCTCGTCGGACAGCTTGGCCGTGACGAACGGATACTGGCGCACCACGTAATGCAGGCTGGTCGAGCAGTGCACGAACAGGGCCGAACCGTCCGACAGCATCAGGTTGAAGGTGCCGTGGCTGGCGATGGCGCGCACCAGTTCGGCCAGCGCCGCGCGCAACACCGGCAGGGCCGGCGCCTGGTCGCCGAAGCGGGCGCGCAGCTCTTGCAGCAGGAAACAGAAGGCTTGTTCGCTGTCGGTCGTGCCGACCGGACGGAAGGCGCCGTTCAGCGTCGGCGCGAAGTCCTTCAGGTCGCCATTGTGGGCGAACACCCAGTAGCGGCCCCACAGTTCGCGCACGAAGGGGTGGCAGTTTTCCAGCGCGACGTGGCCCTGGGTGGCTTTGCGGATGTGCGCGATGACGTTGCGCGACTTGATCGGATAGCGCTTGATCAGTTCGGCGACGGGCGACTCGACCGCGGCCTGGTGGTCGACGAAATGGCGCACGCCGGCGCCCTCGAAAAAGGCGATGCCCCAGCCGTCGTGGTGGGTATCGGTGCGGCCGCCACGCATGGCGAAGCCGGTAAAGCTAAAGACAATGTCGGTGGGGACATTGCAATTCATTCCGAGAAGTTGGCACATGCCATCAGAATACCATGGGCACGACAGGGGAAGCCAGCGGGCCTCCCCGTGATGCTCAGTGCAGCAGAACTGGTTGACTCATCAAGGAATCGTAGGAACCAAGGAACTCGTCGATTTCTTCCATCGTCGGCTCGCTGGCGATCAGGTTGTTGACGTCCCGCCTGAATGATTGGGCAAGTTTTCCGCCAATAAATGCTTCGCGGCGGCCGGACTTGTCGACGATCTCGTAACCGCCGAAGCGCAAGGCTTCGAGGTTATGATCGACGCCGAATTCGACCACGCTGTACTGCTCGCTGTTGTAGATCATGTTCATGCTAGCTCCTTCGCTCGATCAGACTTTCCACTTCGCTGTGTCACACGAAGGTGGGGCTTACCGGACCGCTTTCAAGTGCCGATGAGGTCCGGGGTCAGTTCCAACAGCTGATCGTATGGCGGGGTCTGCAGCCACGATCGCAACTGATCAAGGTGGTCCACGCTTGCCACGCCGATCAACAGCCGATCGGGGCGCAAACGCAGTATCCGGTTTAATGTTACACGCAAAACGAGATTGCCGGTGCAGCAAAAGCAAGCAGATGTAACCCGGTGCAACAGAAGATTGTCGGAAGGATCAAGCAGCAGGCGCCCGTCGGGCACGCCTTCGAGGATGACCGCGCTGCGCTGGCCGGCCAGCAAGGTGGCGGCGACCAGCGCTTCGCGCGCGGCCGGCGTGGCGCCGATCACAAGCGTGGCGCGCACCCGGCCCAGCGGTGGAAGCGGGGAATTGACGCGGCCTGCCGCGTCCCTGCGTAACGGATCTGCCTTGCAAGGCAGATCTGCGTCGCTCGAGCTCACCCGCCTTTTTTGGCCAGCTTGCCCGGCTCGACGCCGAGCTGCTTGAGCTTGCGGTACAAGTGGGTGCGTTCGAGGCCGGTCTTCTCGGCCACGCGCGTCATGCTGCCGCCTTCGCGGCCCAGGTGATGTTCAAAATACATGCGTTCGAACGCGTCGCGCGCCTCGCGCAGCGGCAGGTCGAAGCTGAGCGAGAAGCCGTGGCCTTCGCCGGCCGGCATGCCGCCGATCCGCACCGGCATGCTCGACTGCGCCGCCTGGGTCGAGAACATCGACGAGGCCGTCAGTGCGCTTTCCTCGGGCTGCGGCGCCATCATCGGGCGCGGCGCGATGGCCGGCGCGCGCACCGCCTCCTGGGCCCGGGTCAGGCCCTGCTGGACCGCCTTGAGCAGCTTTTGCAGCGCAATCGGCTTCTCGAGGAAGTTCAAGGCGCCGATGCGGGTCGCCTCGACCGCCGTATCGATCGTCGCATGGCCCGACATCATGATGACCGGCATGGTCAACAAGCCATCGCGCTGCCATTCCTTGAGCAGGGTCACGCCATCGGTATCGGGCATCCAGATATCGAGCAAGACCAGGTCCGGAGCGCCGGCCAGGCGCGCGTCGCGCGCCTGCTGGGCATTTTCGGCAAGCTGGATCGCATGGCCTTCATCGCCCAGGATTTCCGAGAGGAGCTCGCGGATGCCCATTTCATCATCAACTACGAGTATGTTCGCCATCTATGTGTGCCTTCCTGTTTGGCTCGTTTTACCAGGCATGCTGCGCATGCCGGTAACAGCCCGTATTCTATGCGTGATTGCCGCGTTAAGCCAATACACTATCCGTACATAACTTTAACAGCAAAATCAGGACCGACGCGCCAGTTCCGTCGGTGCGGTTCTGGATCTCGATCCGCCCCCCGTGTTCGTCGATGATTTTTTTGACCATCGGCAGTCCCAGCCCGGTGCCGCGCACCTTCGACGTGACGTACGGTTCGAACGCGCGCGCCATGATCTTGGGCGCGAAGCCGGGGCCGTTGTCGACGATCGCCAGCCGCACCGCGGTGCCGGCCACGCCATCGGCGCCCTTGTAGTGGATCGCCTCGGTAGTGACGTCGATACGCGCCGGCGGCGCATCCGGGCCGCGGTCGTTCATCGCATCCTGGGCGTTGGCAAGCAGGTTGTGGATCACCTGGCGCAGCTGGGTCGGGTCGCCCATCACCGGCGGCAGGTGCCTGGCCAGGCTGGCATGAATGATATCGCTGCCGTCGCCGGCCAGGTACAGGTGCAGGATCTCGTCGATCAGCGAATTGAGGTCGAGCTTTTGCAGCACCGCCGGCGGCGCCTTGGCGTAGTCGCGGAAGTCGTCGACCATGCGCTTCATCGCGTCGACCTGGTTGACGATGGTGCTGGTGCTGCGGTTGAGCAGCGCGG
>JANYGW010000008.1 GCA_025359245.1 Massilia sp. | reverse complement strand
GTTGAAATCCACCACGAAAAATACAACAAAAAAACTGCCGCAACGGCGTAGGCCACGGAATACCAGCTCGACACGAACGCACCAGCCCAACTCATATATTTTCCTTTGCTGAAACCGGCATTCGCGAAAGGCCGGTTTTGGCCGATCGCTGCCGATTGTACCCGACGGCATGCCGGCGCCAGCCGGCTCGGCTGCTGCCGCCCCTCAGTGCTCAGGGTCAGGGCCGACAACGTGTCGGCCCTGACCCTAAGCCCCATGGGTGTGTTGGTGTACGCGCAGCGGGGCAAGCACTAACGCGTGGACAACGCCGTGCGCAATACCTTTTCCAGGGCGCTGCCGCGTTTGCGCCTGTTGATAGCGAACATCATCGCAGACACCA
The DNA here is from genome assembly GCA_025359245.1 of Massilia sp. Taxonomy (GTDB): domain Bacteria; phylum Pseudomonadota; class Gammaproteobacteria; order Burkholderiales; family Burkholderiaceae_D; genus Telluria_A. The sequence goes on along the minus strand of JANYGW010000008.1, from coordinate 11,122 downwards.
ACATGGAAATGAGCAAAGCTGGCATCAAGGGGAAGAGCCCTGGTACACCGACATACTTTCCAACCGTGACGGCAAGCAGGACAAGCACCGGCGGAGCGAAAAAAACAGGATGGACGGTTCCAAGTTCGTAGATTTGGACAAACTCACCATTGACAGGATCGATCCACGCGAAGAGAGAGCCAGCCTTGTCGTCACGAAAAGCCCCTATGGTATTCGCCCCTGAAGATAGCGTCATCAATCCGTCTACTTGCATCGAATAGATAGATACCCCATCAATCCGCATGCTCAGCGTCGTGACGGCCTTACTATGCGTCACATCAAAAACGCTGAATTCCCGAATTGCGCGTACCTGCATATTGTTCCAGGTTGCGATCATGCTCAGATGCTCAGATGCTCAGATGCTCAGGGGCAGAGGGGCAGCAGTGCCCAGGCGTTCATTCCGACAGCACCGTATTCTTGTATTGCGGATCGGCTCGGATCTGCGTCGGCGTGAACGGCAGCTTCGGCCATTGCTTGGATGAATAGAGGCTGAGTTGATTGTCGAAATTTGTGGATTTTGGGTCTGTTGATTGCCCATAGGTCAGAATGGCGTGGGCAATGGGACCTGATTCGTCAAAACCCACAACCTGTACATAGCTCGTCCCGAACGCGACGTTGTTGTATCCGGTTGGCGTCAACGCGCTCTCCATTTGCATGGCGTTGTAGTTGCCATCTGGAGCGCCCGGTCCTCCATGGATGGGGACGCGTGCGCCGTGACGGATATCTTGCTGAAAATCGCCAAGCTTGCCGTCCAGCGGCACTTTCTTCTCGGCCATATCGCGCACGGCGACCTTGAGCAGGCCGAGCATCGGGACAAGTGCGGTGGGCGCAACCCCCCTTGGCGTATTGATCGGATCGAGTTTGTCGAATGGGACGGCCCATTTTGACGGCACTCTCACGGCCGCTTTCCAGAATTCATGGAACAGGATGGCGCCACGACTGTCCAGATCGCTCCGTCTATCCCATGCGGCCAAGACTTTGCAGCCGGCCAGCAAGGACTCATCCTTCTCGTCGGCGCAGGCACGCAACAGGTCGGGCAGTACTAACTCGGCTGCGTAGACACGGTTTGCATACATGAGGCCCTGCAATTCAGGCAGCTTCCATCGGGGCTGGCGCTCCATGGCCTGTTCGACTTGCTTGAAACCTATGCGTGTTCGCAATGATTGCTCGGTATTGGCTCGACCATAGAGCGGCGAGTAGCCAAGCGGATCAGGGCCCAGCAGCAGTGCCTTGGGATTGGCTACCCAATAACTGTCATTGGAATTTCCAACAAGGTCCGTGCGCAATAAGGAAGGTGCATTGGCGGGAGAAAAAATGCCTGCAGGTGCGGCGCTGTCCTGGCCCCATGCGCAGGCGCCACGCGAGCCGTCCAGCATCAGCAGCTGCGGCATGAGCATGCACGATGAGGAAAACTTGACAGCGCTCACATGGGGAACAACGCTGGCATCGGCAAAGAGCGTGTTGCCATCCCGATCGGCAACCAGCGTGTTCACCCACGGCAAACCAATTGTCTTGTCCAGTGAGGCCTTGAATTCCCGCACGTTGGACGCGGTCGCCATCCCCAGCCATTGGTCCAGCATGCGCGTATTGTTCAGATTCGCGTCAGCCAGGACATATGCTGCATCTGCGCTCCACACCAGGTCCTTGTCCTTTGCGACGATGACCGCGCCGTGCCTGCTGAAATAGAATATCTTGCTGGCCGTCGTCAAACTTCCATCCGGCATCAGACTTTCGATGCTCACCGTTTTGGAACGCATTTTCTCGGATTTGCCATCGACCATATAGCTGGTACCGCTCTTGTCGCCAGGGTCAAGCGCCAGCTTGAAGGTCGTAAAATGCTTCGAGTTCGACACCGTATGTGTCCACGCCAGTTTCTCGGTGAATCCAATAACAACCAGGGGGATGCCACCCAGACTGACGCCCATCGCGTCGTATTTTCCCGGCACGGTGAGATGGACCTGATAGAAGCGATCGGTGCTGGTCCATGGATAATGGGGGTTGCCGAGTAACATACCGCGGCCATTGGCGGTGACATCTTTACCCAACGCCAAACCGTTGCTGCCAAGTTGTCCCTCGGCCACCAGGTTAAATTTATTGGTTATATAAGAGGCATCGATCGCGCCTGCCGGTGTACGTGTCAGATTGGCAGCGCGCGGTGCCGAATCCGCCGCTGGAACATCGCGTGCCGCATTGACGATGTCGCGCGCAAACAGCTCGCCCGACGCATGCAGTGCTTTTTCTGCAATCACCAAATACATGTCGTCAAGACTGATAGTGCGCACCCACGCGGCGTTTTTGCAGGCGTTCGGCAGTTTTCCCGCATGGTCTTTCAGATAGCGGTTATAGCCTGCCACATAGCCGGTCAGTAGCGCCTGAGCATTGCCGGAGGCTGCCGCATATCCCGCCCTCAATTGCTCAAGATCGATATAGGATTTGAAAAAGAAATCACTGACCTCATTCCTGACATCGAGATAGGCGCTCGCGACGCTATATTCACCGTCGACGGATCTTGTGGCCTTGGCCGATGGCCCGAAGAACTTCGAACGCTCGCCGCGCGCGGTCAAGATGCTGTCTGCAAACATACAGACATTGTCTTGAGCATAGGCATACGCCTGGCCGTATCCCAGACCTTGGAAGTCTTTGGCGCGAATATGGACGACGCCGTAGGATGTGCGCGCCACGTCGGCACTCAAGGTCGACATCGGTTCACCGAAAGCCTGAGAACATGTGGCAAGTGCCAACGTAAAAGCGATTGCAACTAAGGTAGGGCGCACCATATCAGGCCTGCGAGTGAGGAGAAATGCATTATTCAGTAAAATAGACATACTTGTCTACATCCATTTGCATTTTTCCCAATCAGGCATCCCTGGTTGAACACTGCCGCTGCCAGCGACGGCAGGCCTACATCTGCCGGAACCGATGCTGGAACACCTGCGACACCGGCAACGCTTCGGCATCGCCCCGCATCCGCACCGACAAGGCGCCATCGACCCGCTGCACCGAATCGATAGCGCCCACGTTGATGATCGCACTGCGCGAGATTTGCCAGAACTTCTCGCCGTCGAGCGCACTGGCCAGTTCCTTGATCGCGGTCCGGATATGCGCCGCAAACGTCGACGTGACCACCCGCGTGTACTTGGCGTCGGCGCAAAAATAGCAGACATCGTCGATATTAATGAAGCGCAGCTGGTTGCCGGTCGACGCCTGGATCCAGCGCATGTGCCCCGCCGGCCTGGCCTCACGCAGCGCCGACAGGTCGGCCGGCGCCTGCGCCATCGCCAGCCTGGCCTGCAGCCGCTGGATGCACAGCGCAAGGCGCGCCACGTCGAGCGGCTTGAGCAGGTAGTCGACCGCGCCCTGGTCAAACGCATCGACCGCGTAACTGTCGAACGCCGTCAGGAAAACCACGTGGGCGCGGTTGGCGCTCAGGCGCGCCACGTCGAGCCCCGACATGCCCGGCATGCGCACGTCCAGAAACAGGATGTCGGGCGTGGCCAGTCCAAGCAGGCGCGCCGCTGCGATGCCGTCGGCGGCCTCGCCGACTATCTGCAGCTGGGGCCACAGACGCGCCAGCGCCGCGCGCAATTCGGCGCGCAGCAGCGGCTCGTCTTCCACCAGCAGGGCGGTCGGCGAGCGCTGCGTCATGCCGGGTTGCCGATCTGCGCGGGCATCGAAATGACGGCGCTGACGCCGCCCGCCTCGCCCGCCTCCACGCGCAGTTCCGCCTGCGCGCCAAACAAGGTGTGCAGTCTTTCCTGCAGGTTGACCAGGCCGATGCCGTCGCCCATCGCCGCCTGGAATCCGGCGCCGTTGTCGCTCACCGACAAGGTCAGGCGGGCATCGTCGCAACGCGCACGTACGGCCACGCGGCCGCCGCCCAGTTGCGGTTCGATGCCGTGTTCGATCGCGTTTTCGATCAGCGTCATCAACGCCAGCGGCGGTATCAGGCAGTCGCGCGCGGCATGGCTGGCATCGATTTCGAATGTCAGGCGCTCCCCCAGACGGATCTTCATGATGTCGAGGTAGGCGCTGGCGCGCTCAAGTTCCTGCGCCACGCTGGTCGCGTTGGCGCGCAGGTCCGGCACGGCCGCGCGCAAATAGGCGATCAGGCGATTGAGCATGGTTTCGGCCGCGACCGCGTCGTGCCCGATCAGCGCACGGGCGTTGGCCAGCGTGTTGTACAGGAAGTGCGGTTCGATCTGCCCTTGCAAGGCGGCCAGCCGCAACTCGAGCAGCTGGCGCTCGCTGCGGTGGCGGACCTGTTCGGCGGCGAGCACTGCGCGCGTGCGGCGCGTGGTTTCGATGCTGAGTTCTTGCGGCAGCAAGCGGAGCAAGCCAAACGCCAGCCCGACCAGGGGGATCAGCCAGGCCGGGTGCGACTTGTGCCCGATCGGCCAGCATAGCGTTTGTACCAACGCGCCGAGCGCGAGCAGCATGGCGACGGCGAGCCCGAGCAGCGACCAGCGCCAGCGCGGATGCTCGCGCATCGGCCTGCGCTCGAGCCCTGCCGACGCCAGCTCGATACCGCTCAGGATGACCAGCAGCGCCAGCAGGTCGGCGGCCCAGCTGCGGCTCACGCCAAAGCCGAAGCACGCCGCCGCGAGCGCCGTCGTGGCCAGCAGCGGCCAGACCGGCCACTGCATCCGCTGCATGCTTTCGCTCATTCAGAAAAGTCGAGATTGACTGGCGCCGCGCTCGGCATACGCAGCGGCATCAGCTCGATGATGTTGTCGTGCTTTGGGCGTTCGGTCCTGGGCGGAGTGTCGAGCGGCGTCAGCTTCATGTCGCGCACCCACATTTTCCCTTGCTGGCGCAGGCCGACCCCAAACTCGAGTTGGGTAAGCTGCTTCGGGATGATCATGTTGAGCGCAATTTCCTTCCACTCGACGCCCTGGATATTAGTTGAACTGACCGAAGAATAGTCGCGCTCCGACATGCCCGCCGTTCCGCGCAAGAAGACTTCACCGTAGTTGCCCTGTTCCTGCACCTTCGCCATCATCGAAAAACGCACGGTTTTGCCCTGCCACGCGGTGACGTCGATGGTTTGGGAGATTGCCGCAAACTTTCCCTTCGCTGCGTCCTTGCTGGCGATGAAAACGGCAGGGTGGCCGCGGGTGCTTTCGCCCGGGTCGATGCCGATATCAAAATGGTCGCCCAGGGCGCCGCTGGAAATCCAGCCGCTGGGAACGCCGGATTGCATGCCCTCGGCAAAGGACAGGTTCATCGCGCCGGCAATGACCACGGCGGCGAGGATGAATTTGGCTTGTTTCAGCGAAGCGTGGTGTGCGAATGTCATGGTGTCGTCTCTCGGATGGGGTAACAGCACGCATCGTAGGGCGCGCTGTATGGACAAACAAGCCGGGTGCGATTGTGCCATCCTTTTCGAGGATGAACGACGGAAATGTTGCGATGGGCTGGGCCGAAGCAGTGGATGAACGTGCGTGTTCGTCGTTGCCTGACGCGCGGCGCTCACGCCGGCGCATTGCGGCCATGGGCGCGCTGGCGTGCACGGAGCACCGCAAACGCCCCGTTGCCAGTCCACTTATTTTGTCAGCACTTCCTCGATCTTCTTCTTGTCGACAAATTGCGCGTAGTTGGAGATCGCCGCAGAGACGCCCGGGTCGGTCATCAGCTCCGTCATCGCCACTTCTCCCAGCAACTTGAACGCACTGAACAGACCCGGATTGCCATCCTTTGCGACGACCGCTCGGGTTTCCGCCCTGCAGTTTTCTGTCAGCAGACGTGTCACCAGCACCGCCGTGCCTTTGTCGGAATCGAGCCGAATCGCATCGGTCGCGACCGACAGCTGACGGATCTCCGGATGGGCAGATATCGCAAGGAAAATCCAGCGCGCCAGTGCTTTCCGATCCTTTCCGTTGGTATTGTCCTTCAGGCAGGTTCCCAAGGTGTCCGAGGTGGGACTTGCGATGGCGGCGTGCGGCGACAGGATGGCGAGGCTGAGGAGGAAAATCGTGAGAAAACGCATGGAGGTTGCCTGCTTTGAGTTGTGAGGGAACGGAGAAACCGTGACAACTCTAGCATGCAGCGGATGGGAAATACAAACTGCCGGCTGCGCGCCGCTGGAGTTGTCCGCTCGCCGCCACAGCTAACTTGCGCGTTTGGCAGCGAGTGCGTTTCCGGCGCGGCTGGAGCCCTTGCGCCCGAGGTGCTGCGCAATGAACTGGCCGGCGTCGACCACGATGTCGAGGTCGATGCCGGTCTCGATGCCCAGGCCATTCATCAGGTACAGCACATCCTCGGTGGCGACGTTGCCGGTCGCGCCCTTGGCGTACGGGCAGCCGCCCAGACCCGACACCGACGAATGGAAAATCGATACGCCCACTTCCAGGCTGGCGTAGATGTTCGCCAGCGCCTGGCCGTAGGTATCGTGGAAGTGGCCGGATATGCGGTCGAGGTGGAATTCAGCCGCCGCGCGCAGCATCACCGCCTGTGTCTTGCGGGCGGTCGCCACGCCGATGGTGTCGGCGATATCGAGTTCGTCGCAGCCCAGGTCGCGCATGCGGCCCACCACGTCGGCCACCGCGTCGAGCGGCACGTCACCCTGGTACGGGCAGCCGAAGGCGCAGCTGATGCTGCCGCGCAGGCGCAGGCCCTGGTCTTTGGCAGCCTTGGCTACGCTTTCGAAGCGTGCGATCGATTCGGCGATCGAGCAGTTGATATTCTTTTGCGAGAACGCTTCCGAGGCCGAACCGAAGATCACCACTTCATCGGCACGCGCCGCCAGCGCCGCTTCGAAACCTTGCATGTTCGGCGTCAGGGCCGAATACAGCGTGCCGGGGCGGCGCGTGATGCCGGCCATGACCTCGGCGCTGGTGGCCATTTGCGGCACCCACTTGGGCGACACGAACGACGCCGCCTCGATGTTCTGGAAGCCTGCGCGCGAGAGGCGGTCGACCAGTTCGATCTTGATTTCGGCGGGGACCGATTCCTTCTCGTTTTGCAGGCCGTCGCGCGGACCGACTTCGACGATTTTGACTTTGTTTGGCAGGTTCATTTCAGTATCCTCGTGTACGGTCGACCAGGTCGGCAACTGTTTCGCCGCGTTCCAGTGCATTGATTTTACCCGCGATCTGGTCCGCGCTTTCGGCCGGCAGCGTCAGTGCGGCGATGTGGGGCGTGAGCGTGATGCGCGGCTCGTCCCAGAACGGATGCGGGCCAGGCAGCGGCTCGTTGCGGAACACGTCCAGCGTCGCGCCGGCGATGCGGCCGGAGCGGATCAGCGCCAGCAGGTCGGGTTCGGCCACATGGGCGCCGCGCGCGACGTTGATCAGATAGGCGCCTTCGGGCAGCTGCGACAGGCGCGCGCGGTCGAGCAGGTTGGCCGTTGCGGGCGTGAGCGGCAGCATGCACACCAGCACGCGGGTCCCGCGCAGGAATTCATCGAGGTTTTCGAGGCCGGAAAAACAGCTGACGCCCTGCATCTCCCTGGGACTGCGGCTCCAGCCGCGCACCGGGAAGCCGAATGCGGCGAGCGATGCGAGCACGCGCGTGCCCAGCACGCCCATGCCCATCACGCCGACCGCGAAGTCTTCTTTCTGGTGCTGGGGCAGCGGCTGCCACTGGCCGCGGCGCGCCTGCTTTTCGTATTCGTCGAAGCGGCGGAAGTAGCGCAGCACCGAATGGGCCACGTATTCGACCATCTGTATCGCCATGCCGGCGTCGCCCAGGCGGATGATCGGCACCGGCGGCAGGACGTCGCCGAATTTAAGGATGGCGTCGACGCCGGCGCCGGTCAGGAAGATGGCCTTGACGTGCTGCAGGTCGGGCAGCATGGCCGCCGTGGGCGACCACAGGACGGCGTAGTCGCACGGCGCGGTCGGGGCGCCCTCGTTCCAGACCACGACTTCGGCCTGCGGCAGCGCGGCCTTGAAGCCGCTGATCCAGGGCTCGACGACCCCATCGGCACGATGAAGAAGAATGCGCATGCTTGTCTCCACAATTGTTTGCCCCTAGTCCGTCGCCCTCGCGCAAGCGGGGATCCATACTGAGCATGAGGCACGTCGACGCAACTTCAGTATGGGTCCCCGCGTTCGCGAGGACGACGCTGGTCTTTCTTGTTACGCGGTCTTGAACGCCAGCAGCGGCGCGCCATCAGCCACCTGGTCGCCTACCTGGTACAGGATCTCTTCGACCAGCCCGTCGCTTGGCGCGGCGATGGTGTGCTCCATCTTCATCGCTTCCATGATCACCAGCGGATCGCCCTTCTTCACTTCCTGTCCTTTGCTGGCCAATACCGCAACGACCTTGCCCGGCATCGGCGCGGTCAGGCGGCCGCCGGCGGCTTCCGTTTCGCCGGCATGCGCCATCGGATCGTTGTAGGTCAGCGAAAAATGCCGTCCGCCCGTGAACACATGGAACACGTCGCAATCACGCCGCACGGTGCCATGCATCGAGGTCGCACCCAGCTGGATCGACAGGTCGGCGCCATCGCGCGCCGTGACCGACAGCGCGGCATCGATGCCGTTCACCGTCAGGTCCCAGCCCTTCGCGTGGTAGGTCAGGCCGACCGTATAGGCCTTCATTTCCTGTGCTGCCGTGTATTCGTCGGCGAACGAGAGCTGGCGCTGGTAGGCGCTGTTCAGGCGCCATCCGAGCGCGTTGCCCCACGGGTCGGCCGGGTTGGCCGATTGCGCCGCCGAGGCATCCTTCTCGGCGCCGATCAGCGCGACCGCCGCCAGCGCCAGCGCACCCACCGGGGCCGAACGCGGCGCCGGGAACAGGGTGTCGCCATTGCGTTCGATCAGGCCGGTGTCGAGGTCCGCGTTCGAGAACGCGGCGCCTTCGACCAGGCGCTTGAGGAAAGCGATATTGCTGGCCAGGCCGACCAGCTGGAATTCGGCCAGCGCCTGCGACATGCGCGCCAATGCCTGGTCGCGGTCCGCGCCCCAGACGATCAGCTTGGCGATCATCGGGTCGTAGAACGGCGAAATGGCGTCGCCTTCGCGCACACCCGAATCGATCCGCACTGCGGCCGGCGCCCCGCCAGGCGTGCCGCCCAGTTCAAACGTCACCGCAGCCGGGGTGTCCATGTGGCGCAGCGTGCCGATCGACGGCAGGAAGCCTTTTTCCGGATTCTCGGCGTAGATGCGCGCCTCGATCGCGTGGCCGTGGATCGCCAGTTCCGACTGCGCCTTCGGCAGCGGCTGGCCGGCGGCCACGCGCAGCTGCCATTCCACCAGGTCGGTCCCGGTGATCATTTCGGTGACCGGGTGCTCGACCTGCAATCGCGTGTTCATCTCCATGAAGTAGAACGAGCCGTCCTGGTTGGCGATGAATTCCACCGTGCCCGCGCCCACGTAGCCGACCGCGCGCGCGGCCGACACGGCAGCGTCCCCCATGGCGGCGCGGCGTTCGGCGGTCATGCCCGGCGCCGGCGCTTCTTCCAGCACCTTCTGGTGGCGGCGCTGCACCGAGCAGTCACGCTCGTGCAGGTAGACGCAGTTGCCGAGCGTGTCGGCGAACACCTGGATCTCGATGTGGCGCGGACGCTGCAAGTATTTTTCGGCCAGCACCTTGTCGTCGCCGAAGGAGCTGATCGCTTCGCGCTTGCACGAGGCCAGCGCGGCCTTGAAGTCTTCGGAACGCTCGATCACGCGCATGCCCTTGCCGCCGCCGCCGGCCGATGCCTTCAGCAGCACCGGGTAGCCGATGCGGTCGCCCTGGTCCTGCAGGAAGTCGGCGTCCTGGTTGTCGCCGTGGTAGCCCGGAACCAGCGGCACGTTGGCTTTTTCCATCAGCGACTTGGCGGCCGACTTGGAACCCATCGCGCGCATGGCGGACGCCGGCGGCCCGATGAACACCAGCCCCGCGGCGACGCAGGCGTCGGCGAAATCGGCGTTCTCGGAAAGGAAGCCGTAACCCGGATGGACCGCCTGCGCGCCGGTCGCCAGCGCCACCGCGATGATCTTGTCGCCGCACAGATAGCTTTCCTTGGCGGCGGCCGGCCCGATCAGGACCGCCTCATCGCACACCGCCACATGCTTGGAATTCGCATCCGCCTCCGAATACACGGCGACGGTCTTGATGCCCATGCGGCGCGCGGTAGCGGCTACCCGGCATGCGATTTCGCCACGGTTGGCGATGAGGATTTTTGTGAACATGTAGAGCTTCCGTAGAGGTGGTATCGGTTGTGGATCAGCCGCCGCAAGCCGCTTTTGGCGCCGAGTCGAGGGTTGATGCACGGGTGACGAGGCCCAGCTTGGCCAGCAGTTCGCGGTCGTCTTCGGCTTCCGGGTTGTCGGTAGTGAGCAGCTTGTCGCCGTAGAAAATCGAATTGGCGCCGGCCAGGAAGCACATCGCCTGGACCGCTTCGCCCATCTGGCGGCGTCCCGCCGACAGGCGCACGCGCGCTTGCGGCATGGTGATGCGCGCAACGGCGATGGTGCGCACGAATTCGAACGGGTCGAGTGGATCGAGGCCGTGCAGCGGCGTGCCTTCTACCTGCACCAGGTGGTTGACCGGCACCGATTCCGGATACGGGTTCAGGTTGGCCAGCTGGGCGATCAGGCCGGCGCGCTGCATGCGCGATTCGCCCATGCCAACGATGCCGCCGCAGCAGACCTTCAGGCCGGCGTTGCGCACGCGGCCCAGCGTGTCCAGGCGGTCCTGGTATTCGCGCGTCGAGATGACGTTGTTGTAGAACTCGGGCGCGGTGTCGAGGTTGTGGTTGTAGTAATCGAGGCCGGCGTTCTTCAGGCGGTCGGCCTGGCCTTCTTCGAGCATGCCGAGGGTGGCGCAGGTCTCGAGGCCGAGCGCTTTCACTTCACGCACCATCTCTTCGACTTTTTCCATGTCGCGGTCCTTCGGGCTGCGCCATGCGGCGCCCATGCAGAAGCGGGTGGCGCCGTTGGCCTTGGCCTGGCGCGCGGCGTCCAGCACGGTGTCGATGCCGAGCATTTTCTTGGCCTCGACACCGGTGTCGTAGCGCGCGGCTTGCGGGCAGTAGCCGCAGTCCTCTTCGCAGCCGCCGGTCTTGATCGACAACAGCGTCGCCAGTTCGACGTCGCCGGCCGGGAAGTTCGCGCGGTGCGCGGTCTGGGCCTTGAACATCAAGTCATTGAAC
>JANYGW010000239.1 GCA_025359245.1 Massilia sp. | reverse complement strand
CCGATCTTGTAGTTGATCCCGGTGTAGAACAGGATCCGCTCGGTGGTCGTGGTTTTGCCGGCGTCGATATGTGCGCTGATGCCGATATTGCGATAGCGGTCGATGGGTGTCCTGCGGGTCATGATGAGCTCCTGTGGTTGGTCCGCTACATGTGGGAATCAACAACTGAACTGCAAGTATTGTACTTTTCAACCGAAGCAATAGTATTTCCCTCGGTGCACGGCAGCAGCCCCCTGCCGAAGGGTATATGCTACGGCAAATCGTTCAAGGAAACCCATGCAACCCGGTGTATTTTACGCATTGATGGCCGCCGCCCTGTTTGGCGCCAGCACCCCCTTCGCCAAGCAGCTGACCGGCGGCGTCGCCCCGGTCATGCTCGCTGCATTGCTGTACCTGGGCAGCGGGCTGGGACTGGCGAGCTGGCTCGCGCTGCGGCGTGGCAGCGGCGCGGCGTCCCTGCTGCGGGCGCCGGAACTGCCATGGCTGGCGGGCGCGATTGCCGCCGGCGGCGTGGCCGGGCCGGTGCTGCTGATGATCGGGCTGGCCGTTACGCCGGCGGCGTCGGCCTCGCTGCTGCTCAACCTCGAAGGCGTGCTGACCGCATTGCTGGCCTGGTTCGTGTTCAAGGAAAATTTCGACCGCCGCATCCTGGCCGGCATGGTCCTGATCGTGCTGGCCGGCGCCATGCTGTCATGGAGCGAAAGGCCGCAGTTCGGCGTTCCCTGGGGACCGCTGGCGATCGTCGGCGCTTGCCTGTGCTGGGCGATCGACAACAACCTGACGCGCAAGGTGTCGGCCAGCGACCCGGTCCAGATTGCCTGCCTGAAGGGACTGGCCGCCGGCAGCGTGAACCTGGTCATCGCGTTCAGCCTTGGCTACCGCTTGCCCGGCATGGCCACCGTCGGGACGGCTGCCGCCATTGGCCTGGCCGGCTACGGCGTCAGCCTGGTGCTGTTTGTGCTGGCGCTGCGCCACCTTGGCAGCGCGCGTGCTGGTGCCTACTATTCGGCGGCGCCGTTTGCCGGCGCCTTGATCGCCATGCTGATGTTCGGCGAGCGGCCTGGCCCGGTTTTCTGGGGCGCGGCCGCCCTGATGGGCCTGGGGATCTGGCTGCACCTGACCGAATCGCACGATCATGTGCACCACCATCCAGAGCTGGCGCACGAGCATGTGCACAGCCATGACGAACATCACCAGCATGAGCACGACGACGGTATCGACCCAGGCGAAGCACATTCGCATTTCCACACCCATGCGCCTTTAACGCACGCCCACCCGCACTACCCGGACATCCATCACCGGCACCAGCACGAATGACTTATCTGCCATGCAAGCGCATGATGAAGCCGCCGACATCGAGAAATTGGGCCCCGAAATAGAGGGCGATGAGGCCGGCGACAACGAGAGAGCAGGTAATCAAAGGTTTTTTCACGGTATTTCCTTAAAGAGTAGACAGCGATTGGTGGATGGTCAAACGGGATGCCTTCCAGGCGGGAACGGCCGATGCCAGCGTCGCGCTGGCAAGCACCAGCCCCAGCCAGATCAGCACGGCTTGCAATGACAGCACCAGCGGGAAGCCGATGCCAAACAACATAGTGCCGAGGAAGCTGCCGATGGCGGCCGACACCGGCAGCGCCAGCAGGATCGCCAGCGGCACGCTCATCAGCCCGACGAAGATGCCCTCGGCGAGCACGTTGCGCAGCACCACGCCCGGGCGCGCGCCGATGCAGCGCATGATGCCAAATTCGCGCGAACGTTCGAACACGCTGGTGCTCATGGCCGAACCGAGGCCGACGCTGCCAACCAGCGCCATCAGGATGGCAATGAACAGCAGTGCCGCGATCAGCAGGTCGAAGTGGCCGTCCACGTCCTTGCGCAGCATCGTTTCGGTGATGCTGATGCGGGTGGCGATATGGGCCTTGGCCAGCGCCACTTCGATTGCCGCGCTCACGCTGTCGATGCTGCGCTCGTCATGTTCGCGCATCACGATCCGGTAGTCGGCGGCGCGCCCGTCCTGGCCGGCCAGCGCAAAATACGTCTTCGGCGCGACGTACGCGGTGGCGGCCGACATGGCCTGGCGCGCGATGCCCGCCAGCCTTACCTTGGTCACATGGCCGTGGCTGGACAGGCTGATGTCGTCGCCGACCTTGGCCTGCGGGAAAAATTCCAGCGCCGCGCTATTGAGCACCACGGTACCCGGCTGGCCAGGGCTGAGCCATTCCCCTTCGAGCATGTTCAGCCTGAGCATCGCGGTCGCCTCCGGCACCGCCGTCATGGTCAGGCTGCCATGGGCGCCGTCCGGATAGACGCGCTCGATTTCCAGGCCGTCCGCCCGTGCCTTGCTGGTGGCGCTGCTGTTCCACGCCTCGACCAGGGCCACGCCCGGCACCGCGCCGATGATGGCACGCACCTGGTCGACCGCTTCGTAACGGCTAAGCAGAATCTCCATGTCGTAGTGGCGGTCCTGTGCTGCTTCGACCAGATGCTGCTCGGACGCCTTGCGCACGTTCAGGCTGCTGACGAACATGGCGCCTGCCATGGCCAGCAAGCCAAGGATGAACAGCAGGCGGCCGCGCCGGCGCACGCTGTTACGCAGCGCCATCAGCAAGCTGCGGTCGACCCATGCCAGCCGGTCCAGCCAGCGCCAGCGCGGCACATACTGCTGGCGGCTGTTACCGAAATCGTTCATCGCTGCCTGCACCGTGGTGCGGCTGGCCTGCAGGACGGGCACGGCCGCCACCACCAGCGGCAGCAACACGCCCATGACCACCAGCAGCAAATAGATGGAGGCAGGCACGGCGCCGCTGTGCATGGTGAAGTTCAGGATCTGCCTGAGCACCACGCCGGAGAATGCGCGACCGGCGGCCACGCCCGCCCAGCTGCCCAGCGCGGTGGCGGCCAGGCCCATCACGAACACCATCGCCAGGTACATGGCGGTGATCTGCGAGGCGCGCGCGCCGATGGTCTTCATGACGCCGATCTGGCGCGCCTGCTGCGCCAGCATGCCGCCCAGGATGGTGGCCGTCAGCACGGCGCTGAGCACCAGGGCGACACCGCTAAAGACCAGCAGCATGCCCAGGATCGACGACATCACTTTCTGGTGCGGATGCTGGCCCGGCGGCGGAATGCGGATCTGCTCGACGACGCGGCCCTGCCCTTGCAGCCACAGCGCCAGCGGCGCGACAGTCGCTTCGATGGCGTCGACGTCGAGCGGCTTGTCGCGCACCGTCAGCTTGAGCTGGCGCAGCGCGCCGTCGAGCCCCATCGCGGCCACCGTGGCCGGGGTGGCATACGCGTACACGGTCGAACCGCGGCTGGCCGGCGGCAACGCCGGATCATGCAGCGTGCCGGAGATCGACAGCGCATGCTGGGTGCCGTCGACGGTCCTGACCTTGACGGCGGCGCCGATGCGCGCATCGATCATCGGCAGCACATCGCGTTCGACCAGCAGCGTGCCGGCCGGCGGCGGCCAGGCGCCGGCTTCGCGGTACACCGTGTTGATGCGCAGGGAATTGAAATCGTCGACCACGAAAACCGTCAGCGGCAGCCATTTGCCATCGACCTGCACGGCGGCGCCGACGATGGCACTGGCCTGGGCGTCCGCAATGCCGGGAAACCGGCGCACCGCCGCGATCAACGGCGCGTCGATGCGGTCCAGCCGCAAGGTGGCCGACGGCGGATTGGTGTCGAGGTAGTTGCGTGTGGTCTCGCGGCTCAGGATCGTATAGCTGCTTAACATCGTGGCCAGGCCACACACGCCGGCGGCAATCGCCAGCACCATCAGGGCAATCCGGCCGGGCGTGGTTTGCGCGTCGCGCAGCAGCTTTTTCCAGCGCGGGCTAAGCATGCTGCACCCGCGCGCTTGCTGCTGCGCCTTCGATGGCGCCATCGACCAGCGTGATGGTGCGCGTGAAGTAGGGGCTGAAGTCGCGTTCGTGGGTGACCATCAGCACCGTCTTGCCGTCGGCGACCAGGGCGGAGAACAGCTGCATGATGCCGATCGTCGTTTCGGTGTCGAGATTGCCGGTCGGCTCGTCGGCCACCAGGATCGGCGGGTCGTTGGCCAGCGCGCGGGCAATGGCGGCGCGTTGCTGCTGGCCGCCGGACAGGGCGCTGGGCAGCTTGTCGGCCTGGTCGGCGATGCCCAGCCTGGCCAGCAGGGCCAGCGCACGCGGGCGCCGTTCGCGCGCCGGCCAGGCGGCGCAGAAGTCCATCGGCAGCATCACATTCTCGGCCACCGTCAGGGTGGGCAGCAACTGGAAGAACTGGAACACCACGCCCATGTTCTTGCCGCGCCAGGTTGCCAGCTGCGACTCGTCCATGCGGTGCACGGCGCTGGCGCCGATCCAGACTTCGCCCGACGTCGCGCTGTCGATGCCGGCCACCAGATTCAGCAAGGTCGACTTGCCGCTGCCCGATTTGCCGACCACGGCGACGAATTCGCCCTCTCGCACGTCAAGATTGATGCCCTTCAGTGCACTGAACGAGCCGGAAGGAGTGTCGTAGCGTTTGACCAGGTCTTGCAGGACCATCAGGGGTTTTTTCATGTTGTCGCTTTCAATAGGTATGGGATTCAGGGATGCCATGACCATCATTGGAACCGCGCCGGGTTTCCTGAATGTGTCGCGCAACGCCCTTTATCGGGCCCCTGTGTATCCGCCCTGCCCGGGAAACAAACGGGAAACAAAAGTCCTGGCGTGCCGCAGGCGAAATACGCTATAAAACAAGTATGGAAAAAGTGGACCACATACTGATCGTCGACGACGACGAGGAAATTCGCGACCTGCTGGGCCAATACCTGGAAAAGCACGGATTCAAGGTCAGCACCGCCGCCAGCGGGCGCCAGATGCGCGCCGTGCTCGCGGTGGCCGCGATCGACATGATCGTGCTGGACCTGATGCTGCCCGGCGAAGACGGCCTGACACTGTGCCGCAGCCTGCACGCGGACGGCGCCACGCCGCTGCCGATCCTGATGCTGACGGCGAAAAACGAAGAGGCCGACCGCATCCTCGGCCTTGAAATGGGCGCCGACGATTACCTGACCAAGCCATTTGCCACGCGCGAGCTGCTGGCGCGCATCCGCGCCGTGCTGCGCCGCGCGCGCATGGTGCCGGCCAACCTGCAGCTGCGCGACAGCGTCCAGGTGCTGCATTTCGGCGCCTGGCGGCTCGACACCCATGCGCGCCACCTGCTCGACGACAGCGGCATCATGGTGGCCTTGTCCGGCGCCGAATACCGGCTGCTGCGGGTGTTCCTCGAGCATCCGCGGCGCGTGCTCACGCGCGACCAGCTGCTGGGCCTGACCCAGGGCCGGGAAGCGGACGTGTTCGACCGCTCGATCGATATCCTGGTGAGCCGGCTGCGCAAGCGATTGCGCGACGATTCGCGCGAGCCGCGCCTGATCCGCACCTTGCGCAACGAGGGCTATATTTTCTCGGCGGACGTGGCCAGCGGCGCGGCCGCGCCATGAAGGCGCTGTTTCCGCGCACGCTGTTCGTGCGGCTGGCGCTGGCCTGGTGCCTGGCCCTGCTGGCAACCCACCTGATCAACGTGGGCGCCGCCTACGTCCAGACGATCAACTACCAGACTACCCGCACCAGCTATTACCTGGCCAAGGACCTGGCGCTGCTGGTGCCCGCCCTGGAAGCGGCCGATGCGCCGGCGCGCGCCGGCTGGATACGCAAGATGGAGCGCAAGAGCTACGGTTTCTCGCTGGCGCCGGCGGGCACGCGCGTGCCCGAGGCCAGCGCCGAGTCGAGCGCATCGGCGCGCGAGGTCGTCGCCGACATCGGCCGCGAACTGGGCCCGCGCTACCCGGTCGCCGCCAGCGCGCCCATCTCGGACGACGAGTGGGTCCGCCTGCACCTGACGCTGGCCGATGGCACCCTGCTGACGGCCGCGATGCGCGCGTTCCGGCCGTCGCTATCATGGTGGGGCGGCGTTATTTTCATGGTGCAGGCGCTGGCGGTGGCCCTGCTGACCTGGCTCGCCGTGCGCCAGGCGACAGCGCCCTTGCAGCGCCTGGCCGAAGCGGCCGAGGTGCTCGGCACGTCGATGCGCTGCGAGCCGATTGCCGAAGACGGGCCGCTGGAAGTGGCCAGGGCGGCGGCGGCGTTCAATGCGATGGGACGCCGGATCAAGGAGCACCTGGCCGAACGGGTACGCATCCTGGCCGCCATTTCGCACGACTTGCAGACGCCGATCACGCGCATGCGCCTGCGCGCCGACCTGATGGAGAACCCTGCGCTGCGCATCAAGATGGAGGGCGACCTCGATGCGATGCAGGTGCTGGTCGAAGAAGGGATCGCCTATGCGCGCACGGCCGACCGGGTCACCGAAGCGCCCTGCCTGGTCGACATCGGCGCCCTGCTCGATACGCTGGTGTGCGATTACGTCGACGCCGGCCAGCAGGTGCAGCTGAGCGGCGAACTGGCGCAGATCGTCACAACCCGGCCGCACACGCTGCGCCGTATCGTGATGAACCTGGCCGACAATGCGCTCAAGTTTGCCGACAAGGTGGAAATCATCGTCGAACGCGCCGGGACCGAGCGGCTGGCCGTGATCGTGCGCGACCGCGGCCCGGGAATCGCACCGGAGCACCTGGCGCAAGTGTTCCAGCCGTTTTATCGGATCGAGAATTCACGCAACCGGGGCACCGGCGGCACCGGCCTGGGGCTGGCGATTGCGCAGCAGCTTAGCCTGGCGCTGGACGGGACGCTGACACTGGCCAACCGCGAAGGCGGCGGGCTGGAGGCGACGCTGACGTTTGCGGCGGCCTGACGCCTTCTGTTTCCGCAGCCGAATGCGCGCAGTGTCATTTGGCGTAATGGGGCGGCCAAGATCATATACATCTTGCAAACATACAATCTTGTTGGCAGCGTGGCTGCCGGCAGCGCGTTTTTTGTCTATCTTGATGTGTATCAAGGTTTTTCTAGAAGACGTTTCTTACTATGGTCATGGCATTGCCTCAGCGTGCATCATTGATGGATCAATCAGAGGAAAAATATGAAAACCAACGTAGGCAGTCTTGATCGGGCACTTCGCATTCTGGTTGGGCTAGGCTTGATTGCGGCTACCCTGTTCGGACTGATCGGTCCCTGGGGCTGGCTTGGCCTGATCCCTTTGGCGACCGGCATTTTCCGCTTCTGCCCCGCGTATCTTCCGTTCGGTCTGCGCACGTGCGCGATTGAAAAATGAACCATCCTGCCGAGGAGAACAACGTGGCCAAGCTCCCCACGCGCTACCGCGAATTGACAGCGTCGGTATCGAAGCAGCTCGGCACGCTGCGCACCGATGCGCCGGAGGTCATGAAAGCGTTCGGCGACTTGGCCAAGGCGGCAACGCGCGATGGCGCCCTCGACAAGAAAACCAAGGAGCTGATCGCGCTTGCCTTGGGCGTGGCAGCCCACTGCGACGCGTGCATCGGCTTTCATGTGCAGGCGCTTGTCAGGCTCGGCACCAGCAAAGCCGAACTCGAAGAGGCGCTCGGCATGGCCATCTATATGGGCGGCGGCCCTTCGGCGATGTATTCGGCCAATGCCCTCGCGGCATTCGAAGAATTCTCGACGCAGCCGTAAGCACTTCAAGCTGTCGCCGTCGGCTTCGCGTGCGCCGGCCAGGCGCGGCCGTTCGCTTTGCCGGCAAACACTCTACAAATTTATAGTTTATAATTCAGCATATTGAATATGAAGATAGCGAAAAAGGGTGAAGCGGCATGAGCAAACCAACGGACAGCGTCGATGTGCACGCCATGCAACGCGCCGCGATGCAGGCATGCGGCGTGCTGAAAGTGCTGGCCAACCCGGACCGCATGATGCTGCTATGCCAACTGACCCAGGGCGAGCATGGGGTCGGCGACCTGGAAAGCGTGCTGGGCATCGGTCAGCCTACCCTGTCGCAGCAACTGGCCGTCTTGCGCGACGAAGCCCTGGTGCGCACGCGCCGCGACGGCAAACAGATTTTTTACAGCATCGCCAGCGCCGAAGCCCTTGCCATCCTGGAACTGCTGTACCAACTGTACTGCCCCAACAAAAAGGCGCTGAGCGCATGATCGACTGGCCCCATTTCACGCCACTGGCGTCGGCTGCAGGCGGTGCCCTGATCGGGTTATCGGCGGCGCTGTTCATTTTACTTAACGGCAGGATAGCAGGCATCAGCGGCATCCTGGGCGGCCTGCTGGCATGGCCGAAAGGCGACACGGCATGGCGCATCGCGTTCCTGGTCGGCCTGGCGGGCGCACCGCTGGCGTACGCCCTGGTGGCGCCGCTGCCGGCAGTGCAAGTCGATGCCGGCACCCCTATGCTGATCGCGGCCGGACTGCTGGTCGGGATCGGCACCCGCTACGGATCGGGATGCACCAGCGGACACGGCGTGTGCGGCCTGTCGCGCCTGTCGCCGCGCTCGCTCGTTGCGACAGCGGCGTTCATGCTGGCTGGCTTTGTCACTGTGTTTGTCGTCCGTCACCTTCTCGCCTAAGGAGCACCACATGCACATCTTCACCGCATTGATCGCCGGCCTGATCTTCGGCATCGGACTGATCCTGTCGGGAATGACCGATCCATCCAAGGTCCTGGGCTTTCTCGACCTGGCCGGGAAATGGGATCCATCGCTGGGCCTGGTCATGGGCGGCGCCATCCTGGTCGGCCTGGCCGCGTTCCGCAGTGCGGCGCGCCGCACCCGCTCGCTGCTCGGCGACGCCATG
The DNA here is from genome assembly GCA_025359245.1 of Massilia sp. Taxonomy (GTDB): domain Bacteria; phylum Pseudomonadota; class Gammaproteobacteria; order Burkholderiales; family Burkholderiaceae_D; genus Telluria_A. The sequence goes on along the minus strand of JANYGW010000239.1, from coordinate 16,698 downwards.
CGTTTGCCGACGTCAAATCTGATCGACCGCCGCCTCGTGCTGGGCAGCGTCGCGTTCGGTGCCGGCTGGGGCCTGGCCGGCTATTGCCCCGGCCCGGCGCTAGCGTCGCTTGCCAGCGGCGGTGCCAAAGCGCTCATTTTCAGTGCGGCCATGCTGACCGGCATGGTGCTGTTCGAATTGGCCGAGCGCCTGCGCGCGCGTCCACGGCACGCCGCCGGCACCGCGGATTGAAGGGGCGGCGGCGATGTTGATGGCACTCGGACTTGGCATGGTGGTCCGCGTGGTTCTGGCGCTGACCGGCGCCGGCGGCGGTATCCTGGCCGTTCCCCCGCTCGTTTTCGGCTTGCAGAAGGTGGCCGACGGCGGATTGGTGTCGAGGTAGTTGCGGGTGGTCTCGCGGCGCAGGATCGTATGGCTGCTCAACATGGTGGCCCGGCCGCACACGCCGGCGGCAATCGCCAGCACCATCAGGGCGATCCGGCCGGGCGTGGTTTTCAGCTGCGCACGCGCGCCTTGCCCAGCTCCATCGTCGGCGGCGTTGGCGGGCGCTGTGCCGGCACTGCTTTCGCCGCCTGCTCGACCAGCGGCTTGACCGGTTTGACCTCGTTTTGCACCTGCGGCGTTGCCGGCGGCGCGCCCATCAAGGGCATCGCCACCGGCACGGCCTCGCCCGCGCTGCAGGCTGCGGCCGACAGCGCCAGCACCGCCATGCCGGCCACCCCGGGCAGCTTGCGCCATGCCTGCCGTACTTGGGCGCGCTGGCTGGTGCCGCAATCGCTGGTCATCAAGGTGCCGTCCGTGCGCCGGTAAAACCGCACGCACAGCTCGCCGCTGTGGTTTTCCGCCAGCAGGTCGGCCGCCTCGGCCTCCGGCATCGCCGACAGATTGAAGACATTCTTGTTGCAGTCATTGCAGTGGCGCACGCGGTCGTCGCCGCGCATCTCGTCCCATGACGCCGTACACGGCGTGGCGATGTCGATGCGGTGCAGTGCGATCGTGCGGGCTTGGATGTTTTCCATCGGGAAATCCGTTTCTTTTCAATAAGTTATGGAAGCCGGACTGAGATCGTTCTCGGCTGCATAATGAAACGGAACTCACGCGCAAACGGGGTTAAACGCACCGAAATAGTTGGCACCAGCCTATTGAGCGCCTGCTATCGAGCGCAACTGAAACTCATATCTGTCGTTGAAAAGAAACGTTTCCGAGAACGAAAACGGATGTTTGCTGCCCTTGGTCAGTCCGCAAGGCGATGGAAAATAGCCGGCGCGCTTCACGGACTCCAGCGCAATCCGGGAAGCGATGTCGTCGCGCGAACGCTGAACAACTGCATCGGCCAGCGCGCCGTTCGGAGCAACCGACAGCCGCACTACCACAATCGCGGGCAGCATGGGGGGCAGCCGGCCATCGAAGGTATGGCCGGGATTGGCCCGGACGATGAGATACGCCACGTCCTTCTTGTAGGCGTCGATGGGGATGGCGGGGGCGTTCGGCCCGCACACCGCCGGCAACACCGTCGCGGCGAGGGGATGTTCGCGCGGCTGCGCCGTACTGGCCGCTGGCCTGGCTTGCCGCTGCGTTGCCGGACCGCTGCAAGCACTGATCGATGCCGCAGCAAGCAGAACCAGGCTCAAGTTGAAGGTGGCAGGCATGAGATCTCCGCGTAAATAAGGTTAGACAAGCTCCACAGCGACATGTTCAGGCATCCTGGCAGCGATAAAGATCAGTCTGGTGTGTCCCCGTATTGTCATTCATAATGGACGATGACGATTTCCGGCCCGGGACCATCATGTCGACCCCGTTTGGACAGTTTGAAGAATTCGAGTCCTTCACGTCCGCGACGCCACCGGCAGCGGCCGCCGACACGGCCACGTCCGCGCTGGTGCGCCTGCAATACCTGGTCGACAATACACCCGCCATTATCTATTGCAGCGTCCCCAGCGGCGACTTCAAGATGACCTTCGTCAGCAATAATGCATTCAACGTGCTCGGTTACCGTCCCGAGGACATGGTGGCCGACCCTAATTTCTGGTTCGACCATATCCATCCGGACGACGCGCCGGCCATCTTCTCCAGCCTGGCGCAGGTGTTCGTCGAAGGCCAGCGCGCCTATGAATACCGGTTCCGCGCGGTCGACGGCAATTACCTGTGGATGCACGACACCTTGCGCCTGGTCCGCGATGCGCACGGGGCGCCGTTTGAAGTGATGGGGTCGCTGACCGACATCAGCGGCCGCAAAAAAATGGAACAGGCGCTGCACAGCAAGGGCAAGGAGCAGCAGTTGCTGATCGCGCGCCTGCAGGAAGCGCACGACCAGCTGCTGCAGGCCGAAAAAATGGCGTCGATCGGGCAGCTGGCGGCCGGCATCGCGCACGAGATCAACAACCCGGTCGGCTTTGTCAATTCGAACATGGGAACGCTGCAACGCTATGTCGCCACCCTGTTCGACGTGGTGCGCGGCTACGACGCGGCCATCGCCGAGCTGGCGCCGGCGCCGGAACTGCACGCCCGCATCGCTGCGATCGGCAAGCTGGCCGACCTGGACTTCCTGCAGGACGATGCCACCGAGCTGATCCGCGAGTCGATGGATGGCCTCAAGCGGGTCAAGGAAATCGTCCAGGCGCTGAAGGATTTCTCCCACGTCGACAATGCCGAGTGGCAGGTCGCGGACCTGCACCATGGCCTCGACAGCACCTTGACCATCGTCGCCAACGAAATCAAGTACAAGGCCACCGTGGACAGGCAGTATGGCCAGATTCCACCAGTCCTGTGCCTGGCGTCGCAGCTGAACCAGGTCTTCATGAACCTGCTCGTCAACGCCAGCCACGCGATCGGCGATCAGGGCGTGATCACGATCCGCAGCGGCGTCGAGGACGACATGGTATGGGTCTCGATCGCCGACACCGGCTGCGGCATACCGCCCGAGCTGCTGCACCGGATCTTCGAGCCCTTCTTCACCACCAAGCCGGTCGGCAGCGGCACCGGACTGGGACTGTCGCTGTCGTACGGCATCGTCAACAAGCATGGCGGCCGGATCGAGGTCGCCTCCACGGTCGGCAGCGGCACCACCTTCACCGTGCGCTTGCCGGTCACCCCGCCGGGCGCCGCCGCTACAGGATGATCTCGCCGTTCGGGCCCCAGTGCACTTTCAGCAGGCCCGGCTCATCCTGTTCCAGCAAACGGGCTTCCTGTTCCTGCGCGCTCAGCTGACCGGCCTGCACCCGCAGCGCGTCGGTCAGGCGCTGCTGTTCAAGCAAACCGTCGTGGTGCACCAACCCCAGGCGGATATTTTCCTGCAGGTCGCCGACCTGCCATGGCTTGGGGATATAGCGAAACACCTGGGCCTCGCTGATGGCGGCGGTGACGGTCTCGAATTCGGTCGAGGCCGACAGGATCATGCGCACCGTGGCCGGCGCCACGTCCTTGAGCGCGTGCAGGAATTCGACTCCCGTCATCTGCGGCATCTGGTAGTCGGAGATGACGATGTCGAACGTGACTTCGGAACAGCGCGTCAGCGCGTCGAACGGGTCGGTGAATGTTTCGATGCGCAAGTCCTCGATCTGCAGGTGCTGGCGCATGGCGCGCACCAGCGCATTGAGGACATTGATTTCATCGTCGACCAGCAGGATTCTTCGCATCATTTCCCCTTTGGAGGCCAGATCCAGATGTACAGCCGCACCTCGTTCTTGGTCTCGAAATCGCGCACTTGCTGGATCATGCGTTCGTCGAGCACATGGTCGGCCGACAGCAGCATCAGGCCTTCGGCGCTGACCAGGTCGCGCGAGAGCACCATGCCCGGCGTCAGGTAAGCTGCCACCGCGGCCTGGTCGCGCACGCGTTCGACCGGGTCGCCCTCGAGCAGCGCGCGGAAGGCCGCCACCACCACCGGGTCATAGCGCTTGCCGCTGCTGTCGTAGATGACCTGGCGGGCGTCGGCCGGCAGCACGCGGCGCTGCACCAGCGCGCCAATTTGCAGGTTGTCGTAGTCCGAGGCCAGCGCCAGGATGCGCGCCCCGAGCGGAATCAGCTCGCCCGCCAGGCCATCCGGGAAGCCGGCGCCGTCGAAGCGCTCCATGTGCGAGCGCAAGACCGCTGCCGCGCCGCGCAGGTCGTCGAGCGGCATCAGCAGCTGTTCGGCGCGCAGCGGGTGTTTGCGGAACGCGCTCAGGTTCTCGCCGACGACCAGGTTGACAGGCAGGCTGAGCAACTCATCGGAGAAACCGATCTTGCCGATATCGTGCAGCAGGCCGGCGATGAATACTTCCTGGGTTTCCGGCGCCGACAGCCCCAGCTTGGCGGCGATGCGGCGCACCAGGTCGGCCACCCGGCGCGAATGGCCGGCCAGGTTCCCGCCGCGCATTTCGATCATGCTGGAGAAAATCTTGATGGTGGTGATGAAATTTCTCTTGAGCTTATTGTTCACGTCGAGCGTCGCATCGCGCGACGCCAGCAGTTCGGCGGTGCGTTCGGCCACCTTCGCTTCCAGGCTCAGGTTCAGTGCCTTCAGTTCCTCGTTCTGGGCCAGCGTCAATGCTTCGAGCCGGTCTTTTTCCTGCTCCAGCGCGCGCCGTTCGAGCGCATGCTTGACCACCAGCAGGATGTCATTGTCGTCCCATGGCTTGGTGATGTAGCGGTAGATCTCGCCGCGGTTGATGGCGGCCAGGATCGAGGCGATGTCGGAATAGCCCGTCAGCAGCAGGCGGATGGTGTCGGGCCAGCGCTGGCGCACCAGTTCGAGGAAGCGCGCGCCGTCCATTTCCGGCATCCGCATGTCGGACACGACCAGGTCGATCCGTTCCTGTTCGAGCAGCAGCAGGCCGGCGGCGCCGCTTTCGGCCGTCAGCACCTTGTAGCCGAGCGGGCGGAACAGCCGGCGCAGCGACGCCAGGATATTCGGCTCGTCGTCGACGAACAGCACGCTGGGCGGCGCTGCCTGCGTGTCCAGCGGCAAACTGTCGTTCATGCGGCGCCCTCCTCGGTGTCCGGCACGCGCTGGCGCACCGGCAGGACAATGCGAAACACCGTGCCGCGTCCGGGCTCGGTGTCGATATCGATGCGGCCGCGGTGTTTTTGCACGATGCCGTAGGCCAGCGACAGGCCCAGGCCGGTGCCCTTGCCGACCGGCTTGGTGGTGAAGAAGGGATCGAAGATGCGCGACAGGTGTTCGCGCGCGATGCCGCTGCCGTTGTCGCCCACTTCGATCCATACCTGGTCGTCGATGCAGCCGGTGCGGATCGAGATGGTGCCGCGCTTGTCGCCGATCGCGTGGGCGGCGTTGACCACCAGGTTCATCATTACCTGGTTGATCTGCGACGGCAGGCATTCGATCTCGGGAATCACGCCGTACTCCTTGACCACGTCGGCCTTGTACTTGACCTCGTTGGAGACGATGTTCAAGGTCGAGTCTATGCCCGCGTGCAAATCGGTCCAGGCCCATTCCTGGTTCGGCTCGACGCGCGAAAAATCCTTCAGGTCCTGCACGATGTGGCGCACGCGCACGATGCCCTCCCGGGTTTCGCTCATCAACACGGGGATGTCCTCGCGCAGGAAATCGAGGTCGATGCTGGCGCGCCTGGCCGCCAGCGTGGCTGCCACTTCCGGGCCGGCCTGCGCTTCGGCATCCTGGTACACCCGCAGGATGTCGAACAGCTGTTCAAGGTAGCCTTGCAGCGTTCCGACATTGGAAAAGATGTAGCCGATCGGATTGTTGATCTCGTGCGCGACGCCGGCCGCCAGCTGGCCGATCGAGGCCAGCTTTTCCGACTGGATCAGCTGCTCCTGCGCCATCGACAGTTTTTCGTTCAGCTCGATCAGCTTCAGGTGCCGGTGCCGCAGTTCGGCATCGGCGCTCTGGCGCTGGCGCAGGTCGTCCTCGAGCCGTTCGTTGGCCTCGGCCAGCTGGGTGGTGCGCTTCTCGACCAGGCTTTCAAGGTTGTCGTGGGCGCGCCGCAGCGCGTTTTCGGCCACCCGGCGCTCGGTCACGTCGCGCATCGATTCGATGGCGCCGACGATCACCCCGCGCTGGTCGCGCAGCGGCGCGGCGGTGAAGTGCAGCCAGTGTCCGCCCATGCCCAGGCTGCCGAAGAATTCCTCGGCCTCGTAGGCGCCCGGGATCAGCGGCGACTGCAGGTGCGCATCGAGGCCGGCGCTGTTGCCGGCGACGATCATGTCGGCCAACATCGGCTTGTCGCGCGCATAAAACGCTTCGCCGTGCTTGCGCGTGCCGATCATCGCCTCGGTCTTCCAGCCGAGCAGGTGTTCGCACGCCTTGTTCCAGTGCGTGATGACGTGCTCGTTGTTGATCACGAAGGTGGCCACCGGGTGGCCGTCCAGCAGCTCGGACAGCGCGATCGCCGGCGCGCCGGCCTCGGCCTGCGTGGTCAGCGTATGGACGACCGGGGTGGCGGTATTCATGCGTTCTTCCTCGTTCAGTTGACCAGGATCTGGCACATCTCGGCGCAGGTCGCTTCGATCTCGCGGAACAGGCGCTTCCAGTCGGCATCGGACAGCGCCAGCGCGTTCCACACGGCGTGCGACATGGGCGGCACCAGGTCGTCCGGATCGCCCGACAGGTCGAGCGCGTGCGCCACCGTGTTGGCCGCGTGTATCAGCAGCGCCAGCGACGGCGCCCCGTCCCATTCGGGCGCATGGTGTTCGGCGACCGCGCCTTGCATCGCAGCCGGGAACTTCCAGTAGGCCGCCAGCGCGCTGCCGACGGCCGCGTGGTCGATGCCGAACACGGCCTGCTCCGCTTCGGCCATGAAGCAGTCGTGCTGCTTGCGATAGTCGAGCATCTGCGCATATTCGGCGGGAAAGCGGGTGGCCAGCACCAGCACGCCTATATCGTGCAGCAAGCCGGCCGTGAAGGCGGCCTCCGGATTGACTTTCGCGTACGCCGCCAGCAGCTTGGCGCTGACCGCCGTGGCCACCGAATGGCGCCAGAACCCCTTGAAATCGAACACCGTGGCGGCGCCGGGCGGAAAGCTGCCGGTCAGCGCGCAGGCCGTCACCAGCGTGCGTATGCTGTGAAAGCCGAGCACCGCGATGGCCTGGTGGATGGTGGTGACCTTGCTCGACATGCCGTAGAACGAGGAATTGGCCAGGCGCAGCGTCTTGGCCGTCAGCGACTGGTCCAGCGCGATCTTGGCGCCCAGCGCGTGGGTATCGATATCCTCCGCTTCCATGGTCGACATCAGTTCGACCACCACGGCCGACAGCGACGGCAGGTCGCGCAGATGCTTGACAACGTCGAGGCCGGCGTGCGCCATGCTCAGCCCCCGTTCCGGTATTGGTGCAGCTGGTCGAGCAGCTGGCCGGTGGCGGCGCTGTCCGCGCTGCGGCGAAACAGGCGCGCGAGCCGCTGGCACTGGCGCTCGCGTTCGGCGCGCACGGCCGCTTCATCGGGCGGCGCGCCGGCCAGCACCACCTGCAATTGCTCGACGCCGCGCCGGCGCAGCGAATTGAGGCTGGCGGCAGTGAGGCTGGCGCCGGCCGGCAGCAAGACGCTGCCGGCGGCGTCGAGCAGGCTTTGGGACAGCACCATGCCTTCGACGGCGGCGTCGATGACGATGGCCTGTTCGGACGGATTCATCAATGTACCTCGCTCGGACTGAGAGTGATCAGGCGGCCGCGCGACTGCGAGTTGGCACCCATCGCATGCGCCACGACCTGGTAATGGCGGCCGCCGATGTCGGCATCGATGCTGCTGCCCGGTTCCACGCCGCCCGGGAACAGTTCGGGCAGCACGATGCACGCTTCGTTGCCGAGGATCGCGCCGCGCTGGCTGAACACGGTCGCGGCGGCGCCGTTGACGAAGGCCACGAAGCCTTCGTCGTCCAGCCCGATCACCGCCAGCGGCACGAACTGCAGCAATTCGCGCGCCACGTTCAGGCTGATTTCGTCGCGCGTGATTTGCAGCTGCTTCTGGCGCAGCAAGTCTTCCATCTTGCGGTTGGTGGCCGCCAGCGCGTGGTTGGCCGTGCGCAGTTCCAGGTTCAGGCGCTCGTTGTCGTCGGCGATTTCCTTCAGGCGGAACGCTTCCGAGATATGGCCGCGCAGCTGCGCGTCGTCCCAGGGCTTGGTCAGGAACTTGTAGATCGCCCCTTCGTTGACCGCATCGGTCACCGACTGCAGTTCGGTGTAGCCCGACAGCATGATGCGTATCGTATCCGGATACAGGGCCTTGGCCGCGCGCAGGAAATCGGCGCCGATCATGCCCGGCATGCGCTGGTCCGAGACGATCACGTCGACCGCATTGGCGGCCAGCATGGCCAGCCCGTCCTGGCCGTTGTAGGCGGTCAGGATCTGGTAATTGTCGGGCCGCAGCAGGCGTTTGAGCGCCGACACGATGTTCTGCTCGTCGTCGACCAGCAGCAGCGTGCGCTTCTGCTTCTGGATCCGCAGCAGATGCGGCGGCAGGCAATGGCGCGCCGCGAGCATCAGCGCGACCTGGTCGGCGCTCGACGGCGCGGCGAAAAAATAGCCCTGCACCTGGTCGCACATATTGCGCCGCAAGAAGTCGCACTGGGCCTCGGTTTCGACCCCGACCGCGGCCACTTGCACGCCCAGGTGGTGCGCCATGGCGATGATGGTCTTGACCAGCGCCGCGTCGTCCGGGCCGCTGTCGAGGTTGGCGGTCAGGTCGCAATCGATCTTGACCAGGTCGAGCGGAAATCGCTTGAGGTGATTGAGCGACGAATAGCCGGCGCCGAAGTCATCCAGCGTCAGCTTGACGCCGAGCACCCGCAGCTGGGACAGCGTGTCGGCGCTCGCTTGCGGGTTCTGCATCAGCGCCGCTTCGGTCAGCTCGATCGACAGCAGTTCGGGATCGACGTCGGCCTGCTGCAGCGCGCGGAACAGCGCATGCGCGAGGTCGGGGTCGCGGAACTGTTTGGGGGAAATGTTGAGCGCAACGCGGATGCGCGGCAGGCCCGATCGGTGCCAGTTGCCGATGTCGCGGCAGACGCGGCGCAGCGCCCAGTGGCCGATCTCGATGATCAGGCCGGTGTCTTCGGCAACGGTAATGAAACGGCGGGCGTCGATCAGGCCGAGCAGCGGATGCTGCCAGCGCACCAGCGCTTCGAGCGCGCAGACGGTGCCTTGCTGCAGGTCGGCCACCGGCTGGTATAGCAATTCGAGCTGTTCGCTGGCCAGCGCATCGCGCAGCGCCGCTTCCATCTGGATACGTTCGATGCTGCGCTGGTTCATTTCCGCCGTGAACAACTGGTACTGGTTGCCGCCCCGGCTGCGCGCATGCGACAGCGCCATGTCGGCAAAGCGCAGCAGCGTGACGCCATCGCTGCCATCCTGCGGATAGCGGGCCACGCCGACGCTGCAGGCCGCATTGAGCGCATGGCCGCCGACATCGACCGGTGTGGCCAGCGCGCGCATCAGTTGCGCGCAGACCTGGGCGGCGTCGGCAGTGATGCCGATTTCGCCCAGCACCAGCACGAATTCGTTGCCGCTATGGCGCGACAAGGTGTCGTGGCGCCCCAGGCAGGAGCGCAAGCGCTGTGCAACGGCAATCAGGAACTGGTCGCCCACCAGATGCCCCAGGCTTTCATTGACGAGGCTGAAACCATCGAGCGACAAACACAGCACGGCCAGCGTGTTGCCGCAATTGTTGGCGTAGTGCTTGGCATCCTGCAAGAGCGCGTTGAACATGCTGCGATTGGGCAGACCGGTCAGCGCGTCATGCCGCAGCAGATGGCTGAGCTGGGCCCTTTCCTGGTGCAGCTCGGTGACGTCCGCGGCCACGCAGACGACGTGGGTCGGGCGCCCGCCGTCAAGGCTGGCGACGGGCGAGACGGTCAATTGGTTCCAGAAATGCTGGCCATCGCCGCGCAGGCTGTGCAGCAGCACGTGCTGCTCGCCATCGTCGGCCAGCGCGGCAGCCACGGCGGCGCCGACGGAGAGCGCCGGCTCATCGTTGCGCAGCACGGTCAGCGGCTGGTCCAGCAGCGCCGGCAAGGCAATATCATAGAGGCGGCAAAACGCCGGATTCGCATAGGCGATTGGATAGCGCGGGGCGGCGGCAGCGACCAGCAGCACGCCCTCGGCACATGCAGACAGTGCGTGCTGCACCACGTGCGGGGGCAGAGCGAGTCCAACCTGCAGGATATTATCTTTCGACGCCATCGATAACTCCCAAGTGGTAATAGCGCCCGGGTGAAACGAGTAACAGGAGGTCAGAAAACCAGAAGGAACGTATTGCCAATTTATTATACTGAGAAAAAACTACAGCGCAGATATTAATCGAAATTAATCGCTTGTTTTTACCACCGCCGGGAGCAACAAATATATCGCCTAGTCAATATTCAGGCCGACCGGTTTAAAACACGGCAGGTGCAAGGCGAATTACAAAAATAGAATCAGCAATTACCTACCAATATTTACAAAATAAGCAACGCGAATAATGAACCGTATATTTACAAAGCGCGTTCATTTAAGCGACTCCAGCGCGCACGACCGGTCTCTCGCCACTGTCAAACTGGATGAGCAGGCACAGTCGGGGGCCGCTGTGACCGGCCTTCTTAAGGACCATGGCGTCATCGGGGCTTCAACTGCCTCGTCGCAATCGAGCTCAAGGTAACTGGCTTCGCGACTGCATACCTGGGCAAGCTTAGTTTTCATCTCGAAGCGCTCGACCGGGACCACCGCAAAGCACACGAAAACCCGGCCGATGGGCGCGGTGGCCACGGCCAACGGTAGAGCACGCTACGCCGGCGAACAGCTATGATGCCCCATGTCCATCTTGACCAAAGCGAAACAACTTTTCTCCGCAGTCACGCGCGGCCACCTGGGCGTCGCCCTGTCCCTGCTCGTTTTCGCGCCGTGCGCGTACGCCGGCCATATGGGGCAGGACTTCGGCCTGGTCCTGTGCCTGGGCGTGCTGCCCTTCGTCGCGCTGCCGGTTTTTGCGTTGCCCGCCCTGCTGTTCGGTCAAGCGCCGCTGTCACGGCGGGCGCTGCCGTTCGCTGTCCTGCTGCTGGCGATGATGGTTGTCATCGCCTTGATTGGCAGTCACGCCATCGATTTCCCCTGGTACCTTGCGCCCCTCGGTTGGCTCGGTCCAATGGCCATCTGGGCCGGCGTCAGGCGCTGCTTGCGTCCATCGCGCCGCGCCCCGCAGTAGCGGATCAGCGAGTCCATCTTGCTATCGAAGAAACAAACAAACTCCATTGCTGACGATCGCCAGGCCAGGCTCGACGAAGGCATTTCGAAAACTGCGTCGGTCGCGATGTTTTACAGTGACGTTTCGATGGTGACTATGTGTGCCTGGATGTTCCCGTCTGCACGCCCTCGCCCGAATCGCTTTGCCATCGCTTGCGCCGCAATATCGCTTCAGCGAGCATCATTGTTTGCTTCAACCGGCCGAAGAGATCAGTTCTGGTCCGAATAGATTTTCACCAGCTGGTAGAGAAATTCACGCCCCTCCATCAGCGAGCGCACGCCGATGTATTCATTCAGGCCATGGATATTGCCCAGATCCGGCGTCAGGAAGATGCCGCTGACGCCGTAGGTTGGAATGCCCACGCCGTTGAGGAACTGGCCGTCCGTCGCGCCCGATTGCAAGATAGGCAGCACCGGCACGCCGGGCCACATCTTCTCCGTCAGCTTCTCCACCGGTTCCATGAAGGCCTTCGTCAGCGGCGGCGGCGCCGAGTTCGGACCACGAATTTCCAGCGTCTCCACCTTGACGGCAGGATCGGCGATGGCCATGACCAGCGCCGTGCGCACTTCTTCCTGCGTCACGCCAGGAAAAATGCGGCAATTGACATTGGCCCGCGCGCGTTGTGGCAGCGCATTGGTGGCATGGCCGGCATCGAGCATGGTCGCGACGCAGGTCGTGCGCAGCATGGCTGCCCAGCTGCTATCGCGATCCGACAGCAACTGGACTGCCTTGGCATCGGCCGGATTCTTGAGCACCGCCAGCATGGCTGCGGCGACATCCTTGTGGCCTGCGGCTGCCTGGATCTTCGACATGCCTTGCAAATAGCCGCGGCTGCCGTCGGCCAATTGCACCGGAAAGCGATGGGCTTCGATCTGCTTCAAAGCGCCGGCCAGGTGATAGATTGCATTGTCCTTTTGCGGACGCGAACTATGGCCGCCCGGATTGGTCACTTCAAGGCGGAAGTTCTGCGACACTTTTTCGCCGGCCTGCACGTCCATGACGACGCGCTTGCCGGCGGCGTTGTATTCGCCGCCCGCGCCTTCGTTCAGCGCATATGCGGCATCGATCAGCTCGCGCCGGTTCTGGCTCAGCCACTGCGCGCCGTTGAAGGCGCCCGAGGTCTCTTCGCCGCAAGTGAGCGCCATTTTCAGCGTATGGCGCGGCCGATAGCCTTCCTGCTTGTAGCGGATCAGGGTGTCGGCCCAGATGGCCGCCTGTGCCTTGTCGTCCACTGCGCCGCGGGCGTAGAATTTGCCGTCCTCCTCGATCAGCGTGAAGGGATCGCGCGCCCAGTCTTCGCGTTTGGCTTCGACGACGTCTATGTGGGCCAGCAACAGGATGGCTTTGGCGCGCGGATCGCTGCCTGGCAGGATCGCCACCAGGCCGCCTTCCTTCGGATGGGCTGGATCGGCAAACGGATGCAGGTCCGCATCGGCGAAGCCGGCCGCCTTCAGGCGCGTGGCGATCCGCTCGGCGGCGAGCGTGCAACTGCCGCTCGACAGCGTGGTATTGGTTTCCACCAGCTCCTTGTAGAGCGCGCGGAATTGCTGTTCACCAGGATCGGCATACGCATTGTGCATGACAGCCAGCATGGCGGTTGCAGTACCCAACACCACATGAGATTTCATAGGGGATTCCTTATTGTAGTTAGCCAACTAGACGGCGTACGGACAGCGACGTTGCGCCGATCCGCCGACGAGCGTACACCGCCCGGCAAATTCATGCAAATGGGGAATGTCTTCATGAGGGGCCGCCACTTGCCGCGATTTAGCAATGGATGGATCCGACAATCGCCGCGTGCGAACCACCAAGATCGTCCGAAAACACCACTCATCCTGCTACATCAGCCAGTGTCCGACTGTCGGGGCTCCGAACTTTCTTCAAGGTGGCTCCCCACTCGCGCGGGCGTTGTGTTGGAACCAGCTCAGGATGTCTGCATTTGCCGCTGGAAGGTCAGCACGACGAACTCGGCCGGATGGACCACCGCCAGATGTACCTGGACCTGCATAGAACTGGGCGCTACCTAACGATTACCGATCCCTGGAACATGTTGCAGATCGGCGATGGAAAACCATAATTTGCTGTTGGCCGGCGGAGTCTCGGGCGACATCGCGGGGCTATTCAATTCGATGACCCGACGCTGATTCAGTTGCGCACGCCGGATAGGCTCAGCGAAATGCTGATAGAACAAGCGATCGAAGGAACCATCGGCGATCGCAACCTCCAGCCCCGAGCGCACTTCATTGGCCAATTGGACATTGCGACGATTGATAAAAAAATAATCCGTCGTCCGGTAGTGAAGAATAATATAGCGATCCGGGACGAGGTTGGTGTGCGCAGCAAGTTCCGGCCAAATCTCGCGCATCGAACGCGGGAAATAGTCAATCCTGCCCGCTTCCAGCAGGCTAAACAGACCGTCGTACCCAGACACGGCTTGCACTGTGAGCCCGTTCGATCGCAATATATCGGTGTCGGGCCAGTCGTGTCCCTGACCGGCGCGCATCGTCTTCATGTCCCCCAATGTGCGAATGTCCCGAAACAGCTCGGACCGGTCGGCGCGAAGCAAGGCGATACGCCAACCGACCAATCCTTTACTCACCGGTATTCGGATCGGCAATAGCTGGCGTTCGCGTTCCGGCGACGTCATGGTCACCATAATATCGACCTTGCCATGGCCTTGCTCGATTTCCATCAGCGCCCGCACCTGCTTCATGTGCTCGTCCGTGAGCCTGACGGTGTGGTGCGCCCCGGCCTTTCGCAACGCGAGCGAGAGCAGTTCGATCGCATAGGCATCGACGTTGCCCACTCTTCCTTCAGGGCGCGGATAGCTGATCGCATTTTCTGCTGCCGACGCACAGAAAACGGTCGCCATCAGCATCCCTATGACCGAGATGATCCCAAGTGGAGTAACGATCGTACGCATCAATGCCATTCATTCCCTTGCTGGCCAGGATCGCTTGAGATGTCGAACGATGCCTCTCAAAAATTCGTTTCGATTACGCATGCTCTGAATCTGGCAAAGATATCACGGCTACACAACAGGAAGCAAAAAATTGCGATGGCTACCCACTTCACCGCATTGCGCTTATTGCGTCGCGGCTGAGCAGCTTCATATGCGGATCAGCGTGGCGATTCGACGACGAACGCCAGCCTGCGGCGACACAGTCGCGCACACGCGACCTGGTCACGTGCCCGAACCAATCCAACATGACCGTTCCGACAGGATGGCGTCATGCTGGCGCCTTTTTCGCATGCTATTCTCCGCAATCATGAATATGCAGCACTGCGGATTGCGTTCCCGCATGAACGCAAGATGTCGTCTATGCAGCCCGGCAATCCGCGAGCGGTGCGCTCTTGCGCCCTGGGTGTGGCGGCCTCGTGATCGGTGCCTGAGGTTGTGCTTGCGGCCACGCCAGAAACATATCGCATTTTTACCTACCAGCGTCATGACACTGGACAGCACTGATGCCAACTCGCACGGCCCTCGCCCCAGGAACCGAGGTACCATCGCATACATTGCTGGGCAGACTATCCCCGGATGGTGCGTCGATTATGCCATTGGTCGTGCTGTTATTGCTTGGGCAGTTGATGCTGTGGACGACACTGACGGCCCTCAGTCATCGGGCCCCGGACCTGGACAATATTGAGGAGCTGGTCTGGGGCAATGTATTCCAATGGGGCTACTTCAAGCACCCGCCGCTGCCCTCGTGGCTGCTGTTCACGCTGGCGTCTGGATTCGGCCGCCCGGTGTGGCTGACTTTTTTTGCGGGGCAACTGAGCGTTGTCATCGCACTCTGGTGCATTTGGCGACTCGGGTGCGCGATGACGTCCCAGAGGAATGCGTTGATCGCTGTCTTGGTGGCGACGCCGATTACCTATTTCAACATTCTCGGCATTGTGTTCAATCACAACACGGTGCAACTGTGCTCAATCGCTGCGTGCCACTGGATGTTTTACCGCGCATGGCGCCATGAGGCGTGGCGCGACTGGCTGATACTGGGATTCTGTTGCGGTGCGGCGATGCTCACCAAATACAGTGCGCTCATTCAATTCGCCACCTATTTTCTGTTCTTACTCCTGGCAGGCAGCCTGAAACGAGCCCGGGTCTGGAAAGGCATCGCCATTGCCTTGGCAAGCCTAGGCTTGACGATCGCACCGCACCTTTGGTGGCTCAGCCAGCAATCGAATGGACCGATCCATTATGCGAGCGGAGCGCTATGCAAGATCATGACCAGGCCGGAACAACTGCGCATGTTTGGCGAATTCCTTGCTACGACCCTGGCACGGCTGGCACCGATGGCCATTGCCATGATCATCATCGCCATCGTAACGCTGCGCCGTCAAGCAAACGATGGCGCGCAAGGCCCGATCGCCACACTCGCTGACGGACTTCGCGCAGCCGACCGCTGCTTCATTGTAATTATCGGGCTCGGTCCGTTCGTGCTCACGCTTCTGATCTCGATGGCAATGAAGACGCGGATCGTCGCCCCGTGGACGACGACGTTCTTCTTGCTGTTCGGCTTCAGTGCCTTCTGGCTGTTCCAGAGTGATGCCAGTACCCGCCTGCTGCGCACCTGCATCAAGGTCATCGTCCTCATCCAAATTTGCCTCGCATTGGGCTACGCGTTTGTGCGCGGCCCGCTGTCCGACCTGACTGGACGCCCTACGCGCGCAACGTTTCCGGGTCAAGCCGTATCCCGGGAGCTGCAGGCGCAGTGGAATGCGCATAGCGTAACGCCGCTGACGCTGGTCGCGTCCGATATTTGGCTTGGCGGCAATATCGCCATCTATGGTGGACGACAGGTCAACGTCCTGATCAATGGCAACCTTGGCCTGTCACCATGGGTTGCGCCCCAACGGGCGGCCCACTGCGGCATGCTCGTCGCACTAAATCGAAGCCCGCGTTCGACGGATGGCGTACCACCGAAACTGATTGAACTGATGGCGCTGGCCAAGTTCAAGGGAACTTCGCAATTCCCATGGACAAGCAAGCCGGACGGCCCCCTGGTCCTGATCGAGTGGGGCATCATTCCGGCGCTGCCCTCGTGCGCCGCCGACCGCGCGCTGGCGTTACCTCCATAGCAAGGAGCGAGACGGCAGGTGACGCCGCCACGATGTCCAGGCGCGCCCAGGAGAATAATGCGCATCAGAGCTGCCCCACCAGGTCAGGCACGACTTCGAACAGGTCGCCCACGATGCAGTAGTCGGCTACCGAGAAGATCGGCGCTTCCGGATCCTTGTTGATCGCGACGATCGTCTTGGAATCCTTCATGCCGGCCAAATGCTGGATCGCGCCGGAGATGCCGACCGCGATGTACAGCGCAGGCGCGACGATCTTGCCGGTCTGGCCAACTTGCCAGTCGTTCGGCACGAAGCCGGCATCGACCGCAGCGCGCGACGCGCCCATGGCCGCGCCCAGCTTGTCGGCCAATGGCTCGAGGATCTTGAAGTTATCGCCCGAACCCATGCCGCGCCCGCCCGAAACGATGATCTTGGCGGCCGTCAGTTCAGGGCGGTCCGACTTGGCC
>JANYGW010000233.1 GCA_025359245.1 Massilia sp. | reverse complement strand
ATACTTGCTATTTCAACCGATTCGCGGCACTAAGACGAAAACTTTGGTTCGCTGGGTCTTGGCGATACTAGCGGAAATCAACGACTTACAGCAGCGGCGGACGAAAACTTTATTGTCTTCCTACAGTTTGACGAAGCCGATCTCGATGCCGCCGGCGGCCGGGCGCAGCGCCAGGCGCAGCGGCGCCGGCGACGAGTCTTGCGCGGCGGCCAGCGGGCGCAGCATGAAGAACAGCGTGTCGGCGCTTTGCGCGGCCAGGTGCAGGCGGCGCAGCGTTTCGGCGCGCACGTGGCCGGGCCAGAACAGCAGCGCGCCGCAACTGCCGCTGCGCAGCACCTGCTCGGCCGCCCACAGCGCGTCGGCGCTGCGGCCGCTGCGGATCCAGACCAGCTGCGACGGCGCCAGCCCCATCGCGGCCAGCGCCAGCGCCTGGGGCGGGTGCGGCGGCTGCAGCAGCACGATGCGGCGCTGGGCTACCTTGAGCAGCGCCGGGCGCAGCAGGCGCAGCTCGCCGATGCCGGCCTGCTGGGGCAGCAGGTCGATCAGGGTGCCGCTCGGCCAGCCGCCGCCGGGCAGCTGGGACGACAGCGTCGGGTGGCCGGTATCGATGCAGCGCGTGCTCGCGTGCGCCAGCTGCGAGGCGCGCCACAGCGACGGATGAAGCTCCTCCGGGGAGGGATGGGTAGCGGGACTGCGCATGATGATCTGCTGAAAAGTACTGTATGGATGTACAGTACTATCTGGATCGGGTTTTGGCAAGCGCAACCTGCCGGCATGGCCAAACTCGGGTACTTATGCGCCGTTCCTGATACTGTGGCGGAAGCGCTGACGTCTCGAACGACCAGGACTATCACTAATGGCCATGCACAACCCACCCCATCCCGGTGAATTCATCACCGATATTTATCTCGCTCCGAATAGCATTAGTGGACGAGAACTTGCGGTGCAACTTGACGTAGCCGCATCCACGCTCAGCCGCGTCCTGAAGGGCAGCAGTCGCGTCACGCCTGACATGGCACTCCGGCTTTCCAAGGCGCTTGGCCGCTCGGCCGAGAGTTGGCTTGCCATGCAAGATAATTACGACCTTTGGCTAGCTCGCCGGCACATTAACCTTGAGCGCGTTGGCAAGTTGAAGCTTGCCGCAGCTTGATGTCGCGTAGTCGCTATGCTGCAACCTGGATCGTCGCCGGCGCCGCATCCGACACGCCATAGGCGCGCTGCACCGCCCTGGTCAGCGGATCAAACTTCTGCGCATCATCCTCTTCGGCAGCCGGCGCGGCGGCTAGCTGCTGGGCCTGTTCGGCCAGCGCCTGCTGCTCAAGCTGCTGGGCCTGGGCCGCGATCGCGCGGTCGGGACCGGAGGGATCGGCCGGCGCCAGCGCCGCCGCCATGATCGAGCGGGCCCGCGCGATCGTCTCGGCCGGCGTGCGGCCGGGCGAGGTGTCGATCTGGACTTCGCCGCCGATGGCGTAGCTGACGCCATCCGGACCACGCTGGTACACATACGTGGCGCCAGACAGGGCCAGGCTGCCGGCGGCGCTCAGGTGCGCCTGTTCATGCTGGCGCACCTGGGTGTCGCGCGCCTTGAGCTTGGCGATCAGCACCAGCGCTTCGGGACTCAGTTCGACGCGGGTGCTCGATGTGGACGCAGCCGCAGCCGGGCGCGCCGCTGCATCCGCCGGCGCGGACGCGGCTGTGCTGGCTTGCAATGCGCCAATCGCCATATTCATCATGATCCCAGCAAGGACGGTGACCCCATTCATGATAGCAAACAATGGCGTTTTAGCAAGATGTCCATCTGGTGCGGGCATGGGATACTGTTGCACCTCATTACTTCAAGTCCACATGTCCCCCACCCTCGCCACCGTCGCCCAATATTTCCGTCTCGGTATCGAAGCCGGCATCTGTGACGTCGACGATGCGCGTGAATGGGCGCTGCAGGTGATCGGAAAAATGGATGAGCCGCTGGGGGAAATCATCGAAGTTTCATGGCGCAAACCGCGCATGCAAACGATCGACGACCTCAATGCCGTGCCAGGCGAGATCGATCTTGCGCGTGCGGCCGGATGGCTGCTGGCGACGCTGCGCGCATCACTGCCGGCCAGTAACGCAACGCTGCGCCGTGCGACCAGGCAGGCATTGCAGATCGCGCGCAGCCTTGATGAAGATAGTTACGCCGAGTTCGACCGCATCGACGATATGCTCAGCCTCGCAGAGTTGAAGCAATACGGATCGCTTACCGGCTGCAGGGAAGCCTTCGATGAGGCACTACGGCAGTATCCGCTTCCCACTCTTGGCATGTACCAAGGGGCATAGCCTGGCATGCCTCACAGTGCTCGGCCGATGGCGCCAAATTCGTCGGCAAAGGCAGTGAAAGTGCCGTCGTTCTTACGGTCCAGAACCGCGAAACTGACCAATTCGAACGCATCGCGGTAAGTAGGATTGCGCAGCAAATGGTCGCCAAACCAGCGCGCCATATCGGCGGGACGATTGCCGAACACGCCGCAGCCCCACGCACCGAGCACCAGCGCGCGATGGCCATGATGCACCGCCAGCGCCAGCAGCTTGTCGATGCGCGCAAGCATGATCGCCTCGACCTCGCCAAGGCGCTCCGGTTCATTGCGCGCCACCGCACCGCGATTGACGGCCGGCGCCGTCACGATCGAACTGGCGAAAGGCGCATCCAGGAACGCGTAATCGTCGTCGCGAAACACTGGTACCTTGGGCGAGTAAATCATGTCGTCGTTGTACATGCACGATTTGAGCGCGCGGTTCGCGCTATACATTGCCGACATCTGCACGATGCATGGATACAGGCCAGACGACTTGGCCAGGTTTTCTTCCTGCGCCTCGGCGCCGCCCATGAAGCCGCCGCCGGGATTTTTCGCCGACGCGAAATTGAGGCACAGCGGATCGGCATGGCCATCGCCGGCGAGGCGGCGCGCCGCTGCAAAGGTCGATTCATTGCGCACTTCAAACCGCGTTGCATAACGGGCCGAATGGGCGATGCTGCGCGCCAGTTCGGCCAACCGGTCGCTTGTGTAATGCACCGATGCCGCAGTTGCCAACGCAAGCTCGCGGGCGATGCTCACCTCGGCGCCATGCAGGTTTTGATAGCTGCCGGCAGCCATGACGGCCACGGTGTCGTGCGCGACCGCGGCGCGGAATTCTCGATTGTTCATTGTTTGATTGCTTTCTCTTCTTATTATTGTTGTGTTTCGTCTTGGCCGCCCAATCATAGCGATGTTAGTGTCGAATTACAACTAACTTAGTGAATTTTTTCCACTAAGTTCGAAATGACGCTACAATCCAGCCTTGGCAATCGAGGCAATGATGAGCATAGACAACCGCAGCGAGCAGGAATTCCTGCGCACTTACAATATCCACGACTTCGATGTTCCACTGACGAGCGTCGACCTGGTCATTTTTACGGTCCGGGACCAGGCATTGCAGATCCTGCTGGTGCGCCGCAGCGAGCATCCCTTCCGCGGCAAATGGGCGCTGCCGGGCGGCTTCATCGATGTCCGCCACGATCGTGATCTCGATGCCACGGCCTTGCGCAAGCTGCGCGAAAAAACCGGCGTCAGCACGCCCTATCTCGAGCAGCTGCAGGGCTTCGGCAGCGCCACGCGGGACCCGCGCGGCTGGTCGGTCACGTTTGCCTATTTTGCCTTGATCGCCTCGGACGACATCGCACTTCTGCATGGCGGCACGACCGATGCGGCCAGCTGGCACAAGGTGGACGGGGTCGCAGTCGACTGCAAACTGGCATTCGACCACGCCGCGATCCTGTCGGCGGCAGTGCAGCGTTTGCGCAACCGGGTCGAATATTCGTCGCTGCCCGTGCATCTGCTGCCGGCCGAATTTACCCTGTCGGACCTGCAGCGCGTCTACGAAATTGTCCTGGGCCGCAAGGTCGACAAGAGCGCATTTCGCAAGCGCATCAAGGAAGGCGATTTCCTCGAAGAGATTCCCGGAAAAATGCGTCACGCCAGCAATCGCCCGGCCCAGCTGTATCGCGCGCGGCCCCACCACCCGGCCGTCAGTTTCATGCGCAGGATGGGCGGCGAAGCGCCCGAATCGAACCCCACACAAAAACAATAAAAGGAACACTATGGAAAACAATAAAAACATCGAACGCAACAGCAAATTCCTGTCGCTGGTGCTGCGCCACGAGCCAGGGAAAATCGGCCTGGTCCTCGACAGCAACGGCTGGGCCAGCGTCGAACAGCTGCTGCACCAGGCCGCCGAACATGGACGATCCATGTCGCAAGAGGAACTGCGCCACATCGTCGCCAGCAGCGACAAGCAGCGCTTTGCCCTGAGCGAGGACGGCCTGCGCATCCGCGCCAATCAGGGCCATTCGCTTGCCAGCGTCGAACTGGACCTGGCGCCGGCAGAGCCGCCCGACACGCTGTTCCACGGAACGGCGAGCCGGTTTATCGACTCGATCAGGGCGTCGGGCCTGGCGCCCGGGTCGCGCAACCATGTGCATCTGTCGCTCGACCTCGGCACGGCGAGCAACGTCGGATCACGGCACGGCAAACTGGTCGTCCTGACGGTGCGCGCACGCGCCATGGCGGCGCAGGGCCATCTGTTCTTCCTGTCGCAAAACGGCGTGTGGCTGACCGCGGCGGTACCGGCCGAATTCATCGACTTCCCCGCCGCGACCCAGCCTTAGACGTGCTGGTCGAACAGCAAGGGATTGCCGTCCGGGTCGATGGCGATGAAGTATGCCGGCCCGCTGCTCGTTTCGTCGGCCTCGGCCGTCATTGAGACGCCCTGCGCCTTCAACTGGCGCTGCAATGCGCGCACGTCGGTAAAATCCTTGAGCGCGCTAGTATCGCTGGCCCAGCCGGGATTGAAGGTCAGGGTATTGCGTTCGAGCATGCCCTGGAACAGGCCGATGGTCGACTCGCCATTCTTCAGGATCAGCCAGTTCTTGGAGGCATCGCCGGCAAAGAAGGTATAGCCGAATTTTTCGTAGAACGCCTGCGAAGCCGCGATATCCTTGACCGCCAGGCTGACTGAAAATGCGCCGAGTTGCATATGCTCTCCTTGGGATTCGACCGAAACAGCAGTCTGAAGCTTATCAGGATTTCTACCATGGCAAAACGGGTATAACATGGTCATCCGAACAAGAACCGTGGGAGACCATCGATGAAGTATCCACTCGCAGCATGCGCCATCCTGTTGTGCTCAACCTCGTTCGCGGCCAGCGCCGCGCCCGAGCCGATCGTCATGAACGCCGTTTCGGCCACCGGCAGCGGCGCCGTGCTGGGCACCGTTGCCGTCGAGGAAACCCCGTACGGCCTCGTGTTCACGCCATCGCTGGCGGGCCTGGAACCGGGCGTCCATGGTTTCCATGTGCATGAAAATCCAAGCTGCGCGCCCGACATGAAAGACGGCAAGCCGGTGCCCGCGCTCGCCGCCGGCGGCCACTACGATCCCGCCAATACCAAGAAACATGGCTTGCCATGGGGCGACGGCCACCGCGGCGACCTGCCCGGCCTGGTCGTCGATGCCAAGGGCAACGCGTCGATGCCGGTGCTGGCGCCGCGCCTGAAACTGGCCGACCTGAAAGGCCGTTCGCTGATGGTGCACGTCGGCGGCGACAACCATGCCGACCACCCGATGCCGATGGGCGGCGGCGGCGTCCGCATGGCCTGCGGCGTGATCAAATAAGGGCCGCGTCAACGCCAAAAATTGTCCGATGGTATGCTGGGAAACCGTGCCGCACTGCGGCACGCTGACCCCGCCACCTTCAAGGACCGTATGCAGTTCACTTCACGATGGCTTATCCGGGCTGCCGTCATGGCATGCCTGTCCAGCACGGCAGCACAGGCACAGGACGTCATCCGGATCGGCCATGTGGCCGCGACCTCCGGCGCGATCGCGCACCTGGGCAAGGACAATGAAAACGGCGCGCGCATGGCGGTCGATGAAGTCAACGCCAGGGGCCTCGTCATCGGCGGCAAGCATTACCGCCTGATATTGCAGGCCGAAGACGATGCCGGCGACCCGAAACAGGGCACGACAGTGGCCCAGAAACTGGTCGACGCCAAGGTCAACGGCGTCATCGGCCACGAAAATTCCGGCACCACAATACCCGCATCGAAGATCTATTTCGACGCCGGCATTCCGCAGATTTCGCCGTCGGCGAGCAATCCCACATACACGCGCCAGGGCTACAACACGGCGTTCCGCAATGTCGCCAACGATGAACAGCTAGGCGCGGCGCTGGCCCGTTATGCGGTCCAGGCCGGCAAGGCGAAACGGATCGCCGTCATCGACGACCGCACCGCCTACGGCAAGGGCCTGAGCGACGAGTTCATCAAGAACGTCAAGCGCGCCGGCAACGGCGCCAGCATCGTCGCGCAGCAATACACGAGCGACAAGGCCAGCGATTTCGGCGCCATCCTGACGGCCATCAAGGCTGCCAGGCCGGACCTGATCTTCTTCGGCGGCATGGATGCCGTGGCCGGCCCGATGCTGCGCCAGATGAAACAACTGGGGATCCCGGCCAGCTTCATGGGCGGCGATGGCATGTGCTCGGACTCGGTGCCCCGGCTCGCCGGCGACGCCATCGCCGACGGCCAGGTCATCTGCGCCGAAGCCGGCGGTGTCCAGCCGCAGCAGCAAAAAGGCATGGATGATTTCCGCCTGGCCTACCGCCGCAAATTCGGCATCGACGTGCTGACCTACGCGCCGTACGCCTACGATGCCGTGCTGACAATGGTCGACGCGATGCAGCAGGCCGGTTCGCCCGACCCTGCCGTCTATCTGCCCAAGCTGGCGCAGATACGCCACTCGGGCGTGACCGGCATGAACGCGTTCGATGCGCGCGGCGACGTCAAGGACGGCATGCTGACGATCTACACCTTCCGTGGCGGCAAGCGCCAACGCGTCACCGTCATCAAATGATCTAGTTGCCGCGCACGATCTGCAGCACGCGCCCGCTGGCGGCGATCATCAGCAGTTCGCCGTTGCCGTCGCGCCCGAACGAAAGCACGTTGCCGATGCCGGGTATGGCCCAGTCGGACTGCCCGCTGACCGTGCCCCCGGCATCCACGATGCTCTTCAGGAAACCATTGCAGTAGTCGGAATAGAAGTAGCTGCCGGCCAGTTCGGCGATCGCGCTGCCCCGGTACACGTAGCCGCCGGTGATCGCGCAGCCGTTGGCATTATTGCTGCCATGGTCGTATTCGAACACCGGCAAGGTCAGGCCGGCCTGGACGCAGGTGGCGGCGTTGTAGCACTGCGTGCCTTCCATCGTGTTCCAGCCATAATTGATGCCGCCCTGCCCGGCCGCGGCGACGTCGATTTCTTCGCGCCGGTCCTGGCCCACGTCGGCGATGTACAGCTGGCCGCTGTCGAAAGCGTAGCGCCACGGATTGCGCAGGCCCAGCGCCCACACTTCGCCGCGCCGTCCGCTGGCGTCGTTGAACCAGGGATTCGTGGGCGGGACCGCATACGGCTGCGCCACAGTCGAGGCCGACACGTCCAGCCGCAGCAGCTTGCCCAGCAGCGAGGCCGGATTCTGGGCATTGTGGCCCGGGTCGCCGCCCCCGCCACCGTCGCCCGTGCCCAGGTACAGCATGCCGTCCGGCCCGAACGCGACCAGGCCGCCGAAGTGATTGGTGTAGGTCGGGTGCGCGATGCGGATGATGACCAGGCCGGGTGCGCTTTCGGCCAGGTTGGCGTTGCTCGACGCGCGGTGGCGCTCGATGACGATGTTGTTGGCGAGGTCCGTGTAATACAAGAACAGGATGCCGTTGCTGGCGTATTGCGGGTCAAACGCGATCGACA
Source organism: Massilia sp. (assembly GCA_025359245.1). Lineage (GTDB taxonomy): Bacteria > Pseudomonadota > Gammaproteobacteria > Burkholderiales > Burkholderiaceae_D > Telluria_A. The sequence goes on along the minus strand of JANYGW010000233.1, from coordinate 40,075 downwards.
GCAAACCGCCCTCGCCCTGCGTCGACACGCCGGCGCTGATGTCGAGGAAGGGCGTGGCCAGCACGGCGCCGTTCTGCAGGATGCGGATACGTCCGGCGCGCTCGACGATGAACAAACGGGCATCGCCGTCCGGCGCAGCTGCGAACACGGCGCCCGGTACGTTGGCGACCTCGCGCAGCGCCAGCGTCAGCGCAGCGGCGCTGTAGCTGACCGTGGCAGTGCCGGTGCTGCCTGCCGTCACCGCGATGGCCTGGCTGGCCGGCGATGGCGTGTAGCTGAGCGCGCCGCTGACGACGCGCGTCGCCGCGACGGTATAGCTGCCGGGCGCAAGCGCGCTCAGGGTCTGGGTGGCGGCGACGGCCTGGCTGAAGCCTGCGGGACCGGTCACGCTGACCTGGGCCGCGACGCCGGCCGGCAGCCCGCTGATGGTCAGCGCGAGCGCGCCCTGCTGCGGCGCGGGCATGCCGCCATTGCCGCCGCCCCCGCCACACGAGGCCAGCAGGCCGAGCATGATTCCGAGGATCAGTTTGCGTGCACGTTCGAGCAGCATGGCAGCCTCCTATTTTTTACCAAACTAAGCCCATCCCGCCAACCAGTCTGTACGCCAGTTCACGCTGTCATCGGTTACAGGCCGTCCACGCAATTTCTGTAGGCTGTTGACAATTTTACATGCATAATCGTTATCTCAAATTTACTCCTCTCCCTCCATGCGCCTTCGATTCTGCCTTGCACTCACCGGCCTGCTCTCCCTGGCTATCGGTCCAACCGCCATGGCCGCCGGCGTCCAAACGTTCTCTCCGCAAGGCGCAGTAACGAAAGTCGAGCAGGTGCGCGCGACGTTTGGCGAACCGATGCACGCGCTCGGCGATATCAGCGCCGCCGCCCCGTTCGACATCGACTGCCCGCTGGCCGGCGCCGGCCACTGGGTCAATGACCGTACGTGGGTGTGGGACGCGCGCCCCGCCGAGCTGGACGGCCAGGCATGCACCTTCACCTTGAAGGACGGCATCAAGACGCTCGCCAATGCCACGCTGGACGGCCAGCGCGCCTATGCCTTCCACTTGCCCCGACTGAGCGCAGCGGCAAAGATGAGAATCGCGCGCGTCGAACCGAATTCGCGCGAGAGTATCAGCGAACATCAGATATTTCTGCTGCACTACCAGCGCAAGCTTGCCGGCCTCACGCCCGAACTCTATTGCGAAGACAGCAAAGGCCAGCGCGGCCCGGTTCGCCGCCTGGATACAAAAGAATGGCAAGCCATTCCCGCCTATGCGGAGGCCGATCGGGAGATGAGCGAGGCGGTGCAATGCACGGCGCCGGCACTGGCCGGAGCGGCGCTGCGCCTGGGCATGGCGCGTCCCGGCCTCAAGGACGACATATTCGACTTTCACGTGCGCGAGCCGCTGCGCGCGCGCATGTCGTGTTCGCACCTGGCGGACGCGAACACGTGCATTGCCGAACTGCCCGTCACGCTCACGTTTAACGAGGTGCTTCCGCTCGACGTGCTCAACGCCATCCGCTTGCTGGGCCCCGACGGTGCACAAGCAGGCAGCGCGCGGGTGTCGAACTATGCATGGGGCGAACACAGCAGCAGTGTGCTGTTTCAGGGTCCGCTGCGGGCAGGCAGCAGCTATACGTGGCGCTATCCGGCCCGCGTGGTCGATACCGACGGCCGCAGCGCCGCGCCCGACAGCTTGCCGCGCGCATGGAACACGGCAGCGGCATTGCCGGTTGCCTTTTTCGGCGCAACGACATCGCTGCAGCGTCCGCTCCCGAGCGCGAACCTTCCTGTGTTTCTCCAGAACAGCAGCGCTCCGGCTGTGCGCGAACTGGTTGTCGGAAACGGCCCTGGCGCCGATCTCGCCAATGCGCAACTGATCGCATGGTTGGACCGCCTGCACGCCTCCCATGGCGCCTTCGGCGGCACCGCGCCTTACTGGACTGACGCGCATCTGCACAGCGCGCTATTGAATGGGGTGGCCGGCGTCCTGCCGCGCGCCGTGCCGGCCTCGGCGCCGGGCATGGAACTGTCGTCCTACCCATTGCCGCTGACGGGTTATGGCTTGCATGTGCTGGAAATGCCGAGCACGACTGCTGTGCTGGCTGCGCCATCCACGTTCGAGCGCAGCGCCGTGCTGCTGACGAATATGGCCGTGCAGCTGAAATTGACCACGGAAAACGCCGCCGTGTGGGTCACCGCCCTCGATAGCGGCAAGCCCGTCGCCGGCGCCGACGTGAGCATTGTGAACTGTGCCGGCGTCGCGTTGTGGCAGGGCCGCACCAATGCGGACGGCATTGCGCAGACCGATCAAGCGCTGGTGCGGCGCGGATGCGCCGACGACTTTCGCAACACCGTCACGGCCATCGCGCGTCGCCCCGACGCCAATGGCGCGATCGACGTCTCGCTCACGGCGTCCGACGCCGGCGCCATGATCGATGCGCGTACGCAAAACGTGGGGCAACGCCGGCGCGACGAACGGCCGCAGTACCGCGCCGACACGATCGTCGACCGCCGCCTGTTGCGTCCCGGCGAAACGGTCCACATGCGCCATGTGCTCAGGCGCGAATCGATGGCGGGGCTCGATTTTGTGGCCGACGACAAGCTGCCCGATCAGCTGGTGATTCAGTACGGCGACGACGGCAAGGAATGGATCTTGCCGCTGCAATGGGATGCGCAGCACGAAGCCGTCTCGCAATTCACCATTCCCGACGGCGCCAGGCTGGGCGACTATGGTATTGCCATGCGCCGCACGCAGGACAAGAATCATTGGTCCGATATCGGCAGCGGCGAATTTGCTGTTGCGGCGTTTCGCCTTCCCCAGATGGAAGGGGCCGTGACTGCAGCGCCGGCGGGACTGATTGGCGGACAGGCGGCAGGATTGCGGGTCGACCTGCATTTTGCCAACGGTGGCGCCGCCAAACAATGGCCGGTGCAGGCGCGCGTTACGCTCAGAAAGCAGTACAGCGACTGGCCCGGCATGCGCGGATACAATTTTTCGCAGTCACGCGATGCAGACCCGTTTGACGCGCAGTTCAAGGAGCAAGAAGAGCTGCTGTTTCATACCCAGACGGTGATGCTCGACGACAAGGGCAACGGACTGCTCGCCGGCATGCCGCCATTGCCAGTGGCGACACATCCCTACTCCGTGCGCGTCGAAGCGAGCTACGCCGACCCGAATGGCGCACAACAGACGCTGACACAGCGTTTTACAGTCTGGCCGGGCGCGGTGCGGCTGGGCATCGCCAAGATCGGCCAGCCTGGCATTGCACGTCCGATGATGCTGTCGCTGATGGCGCTCGATCTGCAAGGCGTGCCGGTGGCCGGGCAAAAGATCGACGTGACAGCAGCGCGCACGAGATTGGATGCGCCATACAGGGGCGTGAACGACCCGAAGGAGCCGGAACAGGCGCTCGGGACGATCTGCAGCGCAACGACCAACGCACGCGGGGTGTTCAGTTGCCTATATGTGCCGGCCGAACCCGGCCGCTATTACTTTACCGCGCGCGCGACGGACCCACGCGGGCGCATGAGCACGACCACCCAGGCTACCGATGTGCGCGAGGACGTGGTCGCCAACAAGGAGCTGTTCATTGAAGCCGACCGCGCGCAATACGAGGCGGGGCAAACTGCGCACTTGCGGGTGCGCACGCCATTCGCCAGCGCGCAAGCCTGGCTGACGGTCGAGCGCGAAGGCATCATCGCCAGCCGCGTCGTAACGCTCGCGGGACCGGTCGCCGACGTCGCCGTTCCGATCGACGGGGCATGGGCGCCGAACGTGTTCGTGTCGCTGCTGGCACTGGCGCCGCCAGCGTCCGGCCAGGCAGCCGACTCGCTGCCCGAAGCCGCTGGCGGCGTCGTCATGCTGCGCGTGGCGAATGACGCCAAGCGGCTGCGCGTGACCTTGAAAACGGCGCACACTGATTACCGTCCGCGCCAGCATGCCAGCGTGAACGTGCACGTCACCATGCCGGACGGCAAAGCGGTTCCGCCGCGCGCCAGGGTCAGCTTTGTCGCGGTCGACGAGGCCTTGCTTGCGCTCATGCCAAATACATCATGGCAGTTGCTCGAGACGATGCTGCTCGAACGCTTTTACGCCACCAGCACCACGTCGCAGCTCACCGTCCGGGAGCCGCACACGCCAGGCCAGCAGCACGCGGCCACGCTGCGCCGGCTGATCGACGCGATCAACCGCGAGACGGAGGACAAACCCCGATCCAAGGCGCCAGCGCCCATCTCGGCAAGTGCGGGTGAACCCGGCATGCCTATCGGGATCGTGCCGTCCTTGCAGAGGGTGGAAGTAACTGGATCATCTATTTCGCCGAGCGACACGGTGGCGCCTGAATTTGCCGCCAGCGCCAAGCCTGGCCTGCCGCCCGTGCGCGGACTGCTGGATACCCTGCTGCTTTGGAAAGCGGACGTGCCGCTCGATGCTGCCGGCAACGCCACGCTCGACGTTCCATTGAACGATGCGCTGACACGGTTTCACCTGGTGGCCATTGCCAGCGTCGGCGCTAATCACTTCGGCAGCGGCAACATGGCGATCAATGTCACGCAGGACGTGCAGCTGACGTCGGGCTTGCCGCAGGTAGTGCGCGAAGGCGACCGCATGATGGCGATGCTGACGGTACGCAACAGCGGCAAGCGGCCGCTGCGCCTGCGCGTGAACGCCAGCGCCGACGGCGTCAGCGGCCTGGCGCCGCAAACGGTGGCCATCGGCGCCGGCGGGGCGCGCGTCGTGCAATGGAACGTCGCCATTCCTGTCGACCGGAAGCAACTGACATGGCGCTTTGCCGCGCTCGACCTGAGCCGGCGCGCCAATGGCGACCGCCTCGAAGTCAAACAGGCGATCGAGCCGGCCGTGCCGGTGACGGTGCAGGCCGCAACGCTCGAACAAGTCGATGGAAAACTGGATCTTGCGTTGGCGCCGGTGGCTCAGGCATTGGACGGCAAGAGCAGCATCCAGGTGCATCTGCAGGCGAGCCTGGCGGGCGGCATGCCGGGCGTGCGCGACTGGCTCGAACGCTATCCCTACCATTGCCTGGAACAGAAGTGGTCCGTCGCGCTCGGCCGCAAGGATAGGCAGGCATGGCAGGCGGTGGTGGACGACTTGCCAAAGTATATGGACGAAGACGGCCTTGCCAATTATTTTCCGCGCACGGCCAAAAGCGACCGCGACGGCAGCGACACACTGACCGGCTACCTGCTCAACACGGCGCAGGAATCAGGCTGGCCCTTGCCAGCGGAGGCGCAGAACGCGATGCTGAACGGCCTGGCGCAATTTGTCAGCGGTAGGATCGTGCGTCACAGCTGGGCGCCGCGTGAGGATGGCCTGGCGCGCAAGCTGGCCGCCCTGGCCACGCTGTCGCGCTACAAGCAAGCGAGCGCACAGCAACTGGCGGCCCTGCGCATCGACCCGGACGAATGGACCAGCGCAATGCTGATCGACTGGTTGACGGCCTTGCGCCACATCGATGGCGTGGCCGACGGCAAGCAATTGCAGGCGCAGGCGGAAAACGCCCTGCGCGCACGCCTGAGCTTCCAGGGCCGGCGCATGGTGCTGTCGAACGAAGAACGCGACCATTGGTGGTGGCTGATGCAAAGCGGCGATGTCGACTCGGCGCGCTTGCTGCTGGCCGTGCAAGACTTGCCTTCATGGCGCGACGACCTTCCCCGCCTTCTTGGCGGCATGCTCGGCCGGCAAAAGGCCGGCGCATGGGACAGCACCACGGGCAATCTGTGGGGGACGCTGGCCGTCGACCGCTTCGCCGCCCAAATGGAAAAGACGGCGGTGGATGGGCACACCACGCTGGCGCTCGGCGATGCGCGCCGCAGCGTCGATTGGGCCGCAGCGCCGCCTGCCAACGTGGCAATGCCGGTTCCGTCGGGCAGCAGCGCATTGCAGGTGGTGCACACTGGCGCCGGGCGGCCATGGGTGACGGTCGAGGCGCTGGCAGCAGTGCCATTGACGGCGCCGCTGCAAGCCGGTTACAACATCACCAGGAAATTGACGCCGGTGCAGCAAAAAGTAGCCGGCAGCATGAGCGTCGGCGATATCTGGCGCGTCACGGTGAGCGTCGACGCGCAAGCCGACATGACGTGGGTAGTGGTCAATGATCCCGTGCCGGCGGGCGCGAGCATCCTGGGTACGGGCCTGGGAGGCGACCTGGCGTCGGCGACCCAGGGCGAGAAGGCCAGCGGCCACGCATGGGAAACCTTCCGCGAGCGCGACGTGACGTCGCTGCGCAGCTACTACGGTTACGTCCCGCGCGGACAATTCAGCCTCGACTACACGATACGGCTGAACAATGCCGGCACCTTCTTGCTGCCGCCGACCCGGGTCGAAGCGATGTATGCGCCGGATGTGTTCGGGGCGCTGCCGAATGCGCCGGTGACGGTGCTTGAATAGTTTGCGATGATGATGCGCTCAACACTGCTATTGGCGATGATCGGATTTTTTCTGCTGCACCTGACGGGCTGCGGATTTGTGTACGACGAAAAACTGGTCGGCCCATATCGCTTGGTCGCAATCGATATTACCGAACAAATGAGCGTCTGCTACTCGGCCGCGGCGGAAGAAAGCTGTATTGGCCGAATAGAAGAAACAGTTTTTTCAGTCGGATGGAACGCACAGTACATTGTGGCCAAACAGCATCCGTCCAATGACAAATCCGTGACGAACTACTTCATTCTTGACATCGCAAAAGACAGAATGAATTCTGACCCGAGCGAGAGCGTCACAGGCCCTTTGTCGGAGGTGGAATTCAAGATGCAGTCGGCGTCGCGAAGATTGCCAGCCTTCACCAAAACAATCCATGAACTTGAGTGAGCGAATCGCGACCGAAGCCACAGGTTCAGGTCCGGCAATTAGCAAACCACAGAGTAGGTCGACAGCGCCTGACGTGTTGGAAGTGATGCCGAATCCGCCGCTGACGCTAAGGCAAGAACAACGCATGCTGGATCGCCGTGTGAAGGTCGCGCCACACGCGGTTGATGTCGCTTCCCTCGCGCGCCGCTTGCAGGCCGCAGTACGGATACAGTTCATCGACGGCGCGGCGTGAAATATTCGCCAGTGCCAGCGACACCGTCCCAAGTGCTGCCTGCTGTTCCGCCGGGACTGGCAATCCCGCCACGACGCGCGCCCACATGTCATCGAGCAATGCATAAAACTGCTGCCGCGCCTTCTCGATATCGGCTTCACATTGAAGAAGCTGATCCATCACCGGCGCGCACTCCATTAACGGCAACCCCATTCTCGGGTGCCTGCGCTGCATGATCAGCGGCCGGGCCAGGCGCAGAAAATGGGCCGCCATGCCGGCGACGTTGGCCGCCAGCGTCACGAATGCCAGGCCAAGGAAAGGAAAGCGGTAGAGCATCCCTGGCGCCGTCGCGTGCGCCGCATCGATGTCGAAGCCATGCTCCTGCGCCACCCATTGCTCATGGATGCGGTAACTGTGCGAGCCGGTCGCCCGCATGCCGATGCTGCCCCAGGATGGCACAAACTCCACCTGTTGCGCCGGCACGATGAAGGCCCGGATGCGCGGCGCGCCGGCGCTGTCGGTCAAGGTCTTGCCATGCTCGCGCAGCACGGCATTCAAGGTGAAATGGGTGGCCATCGGCGCGCCGCTGGCGTAATCCCAGCGTCCGGAAAGGCAGAATCGGCCGCCCTCCAGGTCCGCGAAACCGCTCGGCGCACCGCTCCCGGCGACACACAGGCGCCGCGTCCCGATGATGTCGCGGGCCAGCGCCGGCGGCAGGAAGCCGGCAAACCAGCCGGCGCCGGCGCACAGCGTCACCACCCACGCAGTGCTGCCGTCGATCGACGCGAGCTGCTCCTCCAGCCTGACAACGGCCGGCAATGGCAACTCGGCGCCGCCCAGCGATCGCGGCGCCAGCATCTTCAGCCATCCGCGCCGGTGGATCAACGCACGCTGGACCGGATGCAAAAAGCCCGCCCTGTCGGCCTCGGCGGCGTGGGCTGCGATGCGGCGCGTATCCGATGCGGACAGCAGCGCTGCGGAATGATGCAAAACAGACTTCGACATCGGACCTTCCCTGACAAAGTGCCGGTATGAGCGCCGGGCGTCGCTGAAATGCAGCAAAAACCAGCATTCTTGTGTATCGTGGCATTATGGGAGCAGTAATCCACCGTGGCAATGAAAGCTGACGATACATGACGAACGACGCGCCGCTGTACAAGAACCAGGTAATGCTGTTGTCGCAAACCTTTTTCATCAAGGACAATCAGGCCGAACTGCTGCTGTGCGCGCATAAATACGATTTCGACATTTTGTTTTTCAACGAAGTGCAGGACTTCGTCATGGCCGTCGAAAACGACCATGGCAACGCCCTGTTTGTCATCGACCTCGATGCCCTGCACGCCATGCAGGCCGACATGCTCGACAGCCGCAAGACGCTGACCCTGGGCGAGCTGCTGCAACGTCTGCCGGCCGAGCATAGCTATGTCTATCTGCAGACCGTGCGCCAGGGCGGACGCTTTCTGCTGCAGCAGCGCCTGGTCGACAGCAATTGCCTGGCCTATGCCGAAAAGCCGATCGCCAACGACGTGTTGGTCGACAAACTGTTCACGCTGTTCGTCCAGAAAAAGCGCGGCGACCTGGTGCGCCTGATCTACCTGGGCGAGCCGGTCGGCCTGGACGAAGCGGCGCTGCTGCACGGGCGCGTCGAAATGATCCACCACGACGACGCCCAGACCCTGCACCTGCGCGTGAAGGAACTGCAACCCGACATCGTGCTCATCACCGACACCGAATACGAACGCACCGAGGCCATCGTCCGGGTCCTCAAGAAGAACATCGAAGCCGATCCGGTGCGCGAAATCACGATGCTGCAGCACCATCCGGACGCCGCCCTGACCCGGCGCGCGCTGGTCAGCGGCTTCGACGAGATCATGCTGATGACCGATACCGATGTGCTGGCCGGCCAGCTGATCAACCGCGCCAACAAGATCCGCGTGAACAAGGACTTGATCGGCAAGGACCGCGCGACCGGCCTGCTCAACAAGATTGGCCTGCAAAAAAAAGCTCAGGAACTGATTCGCCAGGCGGCGCGCGAGAATTGTTCGCTCGCCTTCGGCATCGTCGACATCGACAAGTTCAAGACCATCAACGACACCTGGGGCCACTACTTCGGCGACATCGTCATCAAGCGCTTGTCGCTGACGCTGGCGCCGCACATGGGCGAGCGCGATTTGCTCAGCCGCTTTGGCGGCGAGGAATTCGTTGTCGTGTTCTGGGATTGCTCGCTCGAACAGGGCTGGCAGCGGCTCGATGCGATGCGCCAGGCCTTCCGCGCGATTCCGTTCGAAGTCAAGCCGGGTGACCAGCGCCATTTTTCCTTCAGCGGCGGGGTCGCGGCCTATCCCGAGTACAAGAGCGAAAACGAGTTATTCCTGCGCGCCGACGCCATGCTGTATGAAGCGAAGGAAGGCGGGCGCAATCAGATCTGCGTGGTGCCGCCGGCGCACAGCAAGGGCGCGCCGCACTAAGCTGGCCACAACACCGCAAGAATAAATCAACGGCGTCCTCTGCGCAGGGGAAATGCGTGCATACTCCCTGCGCACAGGACGATTTTGGAACGACGAATCGTCCGGCCGTTACTTCTCGTTGATTTCAATATTCCCGTTCCGGCCACTGCTCGACACCGCCATCATAATGCCGATACCCAGCACGACCACCACGCCGATGACGACCCAGGTGGTGCCGACGGAGGCCAGTATGCCCAATTTCCACAGTGCGGCGAGCAAGCCGCCGATCAGGATTACAAAGCCCACGAGATACATGCCGGCCCATTTCATGATGGTTCTCCAATACGGTTAGTTGATACGCCAAGGGTATAGACGAGCCCGCCGAATGTCTGTGTGCTGGCACACGCTGGCCGGCGACGGCCTTATTTGAACGTGATGGCCTTGTTCAGGCGGGCGATGGTCTCGTCGGGCACGCTGCGCGAGCAGACAATGTAGCGTTCCGAGCCGGGCAGGACATCGGAAAAACGCAGCTCCTGCAACTGTTCGGCCTTGCTGCCGAGGCGGCGCAGCAGCAAGCTCGCCTCTTCCTCGGATGCGAACATCAGGTCGGCGCGGTTGGCGGCCAGCAGCTCGGTCAGCTGGGCGTTGGGGAGGGGCGAGACGATGGTGACCGGCTTGATGCGTGCGAGCGCACCGTCGAAGTCGGGGCCGTACGAATACTTGCTGCGCACCAGCAGCCGCAAGCCCGGCGTGGACAGGACCGCCGCCAGCGTGCGGACCGGGCCGAGCGCGAACGCGCGCCGCACCAGCGCCACGCGCGGTCCATCGCGATAGATCGGTTTGGTGAATTTGGCGAACGCTTGCCGCTCGCCGGTCTTGAACCAGCCGACCAGGCAGTGCGGCCCCAGGTTTTCGCGCATCAAGATCCATTGGCGGCTCATCGAACTGGCTTCCCAGACGAAGGGCACGCCGGCCGCCTTGAAGGCCCGGGCCGCCGGCGTGGCCGTCAAGCCTTCGACGCCGTCGCCGACCCGCATTTGATAGGGTGCGCGCTCCTCGTAGTACAAGGTCATGGCCAAGTCTGCCAGCGCCGCTATGCTGTACAACAAGCCGGATACGGCAACAAGCGTGGAAACAAGCGCGTTCACGAGGCCCCCCGGTAGCGGATTGCTAACTGATAGGCAACTGTAGTCCTGGCAACCCCTGAAATCAAGCGCGATTCACTGTCCCATGCAAAAAGCCCCCGCCGAGGGCGAGGGCTTTGGGGACTTGCAGCAGCCGCTGTGTGTTACCAGCCGGTTAGCAGCGTATATTTACCGCTGGTTGCACCCGTGCCGCCAGCGTAGTAGAACACCCGCACGTACAGCACCATCGCGCTGCCGGTCGTGTTAGCCTTGGTCACGGTATCGACCGCGCCGGTACCGTTCACGCTCGAACTGAGCTTGGTGCCGGTGCTGCTGTACAGCTCGACGTCGTAGTCCGAGGTCGCATTCGGCGTCATTTTCGCCGTCAGCGTCTTGCCTGCTGGCAGGGTGACCTGGAAGTAGTCGCTGTCGGTGCTCGAGAGCATGTTGGCGCTGACCGTCGTGTTGGCGGTCGTGACCGGATTGGCCGTGGCGATCGTGTTGTTGCTCTCGGTCTCGTTCATGGTCGGACCGACGATCACGGTCGACAGGATCTTCTGCGCTTCGAACTTGGCCTGGAAGGTATTCGCATACGTCAGGTCAGCCGGGAACAGCGTCTTGGCGGCGTTGACAATGGCGGTTGCCATGGCCGGCATCTTGATGTTGCTGCCCAGGCCGAAGTGCGCTTCGAGGATGATCTTGTCGATGTTGGCGCGCGGCTTGCCGGCGGCAATCAACGCGCGCATCGATTCGAACAGCGGCGCCGACCACAGTTCGTCGGACTGGAACGTCACGCCGTTTTCGGTCACCGACTGGTGCGCACTATACGTCTTGGTGCTGTTGTACATGGTGTTGGTGCGGTTCAGCAGGCGGCCTGCCCAGCACGAACCGTGGCCGTCCCAGCTGAACGCCCATTCCGGATGGTAGACCGGGCCGTTCGGGGTGCTGTACGAATACGACGCGGCCCAGTAGTCGCCGAAGCCTTCGCCCATGGCGCCGGTGTCGCCGCCCGACCAGCCCGAATTGATGTTGGCCTGGATGCCATGGCCGTATTCGTGCAAGACCACATCGACGTCTTCATCGTCATCCACGCAGCCGTGGCCGAATGCCAGGTAGTCGGCCGAACCGCCGCTGTAATGCGAGTTGTCATCGCCGTTGACGCCGTCGGTATCGACGTCGAGCGGACGGTTGATGATCGACTTGGTGCCGGTGAAGCCGAGCGACTGAATGTAGCGCTGGTTCTGGTCAATGTGGAAGTAGACCATGGTGTCGTCGAACGCGTTGTTGCCGCGCTTGGCGGTCCAGATGCCGTTGGTGGTGGTGCTCGGCGCGGTGTTGGGCGCTTCGATGTCCTTGATGTTGACGTATGGCCCGCTCAGCTTGTAGACGCCGCTGGTGACGGTCAGGTCGCGCAGCGACTTGGTGAAGTAGGCGGCATCGAATGCCGACGCGGCCGAGGTGTCGGTCAGCGCATCGGTATTGAGCGTGGTGCGCGGATCCGGATCGAAGACAAAGCCGGAGCCGTTGATGCCCGACGCCACGGTCGCGGCGGCCATGCTCATGGTGCTCGTGCGCGGCGCCGGCGCCGCTGCGGTGGCTGCCTTGCGGTCCAGCTGGGCGCCGGCGATGCCGGCGCGCGCGGCGATGCTGCGCTCGCCGCCTTTGTCGGTGCGCGGCAGCGACGTCGAGTACGAATCGATCAGGCTGCCGTCATGCGCATTCAGGTACTGCACAAAACCGCCCGTCGGCATTTGCGCTTCGATCATCACCTTGTGCGCCAGCTGCACGCCATCCTTGGTGGCGACCCACACCATGTCGCTGCGCGGCACGGCCACCAGCGGGTGCTGCACCTTAATGTTGTTCCAGCCCTTGTCGAGCGCCTGGTCCTTGGTCAGCAGCGGCTGGTTGTACAGCTGGTTGACGGCCTTCGCTTCGACCGCGGTGGAGATGTGCTTGGTCTCGTTGAAGATCTTCATCAGCTGGCCGTTGTTGCCGATCGAGACGATGATCTCGGCGCGGTCAACCGGCAAGCCATGCAGCATTTGCTGGTAGTGGTAATGCTTGCCGGTCAGCGAATCCTGGACCTTGGTCAGTACCAGGTTGTTGAGCGAAGCAGGCAGGCCGAAGCGCTCGGCATTCTGGCGCAGCACACTGTCGGCCGACGCGGCTTTGGTGTTCGTATAAACAGTCAGGTTTTCAACCACATTGCTGGCCGCGTGCGCCGGAACGGCGTAGGCCAGCACAATCATTGATGCAAGAAGGGAACGAGTTGCTGTGCGCATGCTGGTAAGTCTCCTGTCGAAGTAGCGATCAAATGTCGGAAGGCGAGCCCATCAGCACTCGCGTCGAACGAGTATATCCAGCAAATTCCGCGAATTGGGGAACAAGGAAGTATTGGACAAACGCGCCGTCGAATGTCCCATTTTGAACATTCAAGCGTGCACGGGCGCGGCCGGGTTACGATGCCGTTTCCGGCAATGGGCACGAAGGCATGCGATGCGACACACTGGTCTGGCACTGATGATGATGATGACGGCCATGTTGTCGGGCTGCGCGCGGGTCCCGGCAGCGCTGGCGGCGGCGCCGGTCCCGCGCCCGCTGTCAACGGCGGCCCCAGCCGCGGCAGCCATTCCCGACACCGAACCGGACGTCACGCAGAAGGTCGCCGCGGTGCTGGCGCAACTGGGCCAGGGCGGCCTGCCGCGCGAGCAGCTGACCGACAAGGCGCAGGCCGCGCTGACGCCGCAGCTGGCGCAGATGGCCGCGGCGCTGCGAGCCTGCGGCACGCCACCCGCGCTCGAACTGCTGTCCAGAACGACGAAGGGCGAGGACAGGAACTACCTGTACCGCGCCCCCTGCCACGGCACCGCGCTGCTGGTGGAGATCGTGTTTGCCAAAGGGTCGAGGATCAATTTCCTCGCCCTGCGCCCCGAGCGCTGACGCCACCGGACCAGCCCGCTTATCGCGGATTCCCGTGGCCCACCTGCCGTGTGTCAGAACTAAAAGTGCGAAATATCAGCTTCTGGTGAGACACAGAAACATTGCCATTTAGCTCAAAATTTTCTTGACTTCGGCAGGTCGGTATTCCATCATCAGCGTCAATACTCTGCACCAGCGCATCACTTTCCTGATTCCACAATCGAGCGCAGCCCGACCCGGAAGCCATCCTTTCCGAGCCACGGCCATACCGTCCGCGCCCGGTTCGCGGGACCATTTTTGACACGCCAGACCGACGCCTGCCGCCATGCCGCGCAGCTTGAGGGAGTGTTCGTGCACAATTTGAGAAACAGCCTGGTCGGCAACAGCGCCTCGATCGAAGCGTTGCGCTGCTATCTGCCCAAGGTTGCCAGGTCGTCCGCCGCCGTCTTGATCACCGGCGAGACCGGCACCGGCAAGGAATGCGTTGCGCAGGCGATACACGCACTGAGCCCGCGCGCCGGCGGCCATTTCGTCGTCGTCAATTGCGGCGCCCTGCCCGACGCGCTGATTGAATCCGAACTGTTCGGCCACCTGAAGGGCGCCTTCACCGGTGCCCACGCCAACGCGCGCGGCAAGATCGCGCATGCCGACGGCGGCACCCTGTTCCTCGACGAGATCGGCGAGATGTCGCTGTTCGCCCAGGCCAAGCTGCTGCGCGTGCTCGAAACGCACGAGGTGCAGCCGGTCGGCAGCACGCGCAGCGAACGGGTCGACATCCGCATCGTGGCCGCCACCAACCGCCAGCTCGAAGAAGAAGTGGCCGCCAAGCGCTTTCGCTCGGACCTGTTCTACCGCCTGAATGTGGCGCGGCTGGCGCTGCCGCCGCTGCGCGAACGTCCGGCCGACATCCTGCCGCTGGTGCAGCACGTGATCGCGGAACTGAACCGGCGCGACGGCTGCCAGGTGGCCGGCATCGCGCCGGCGCTGCTGGCGTCGCTGCAGGCGCACGACTGGCCCGGCAACGTGCGCGAGCTGCGCAACCTGGTCGAATCGGTGTTCATCGATCCGCCGCGCGGCATGCTCGACCTGGAGCACCTGGCGCCCGCCTTCCAGGCCTTGTTCCGCCAGTACCGCACCACGCCGGGTTCGGAACTGGCGCACATGATCGCGGTGCTCGAACACCACCAGTGGAACAAGGCCGAAGCGGCCAAGGAGCTGCACTGCTCGCGCATGACGCTGTACCGCAAGCTGGCCAAGTACCAGGTCACCGAAGGCATGGATCCGGCCGCGCTGCACACTGTCACAGGTGTAACGCGCTGAGCTGGCCGATGTGACACGCGCGCTGTCACAGTATTTTTTCCCGCGCTTTTTCTCCCCAAATAAATCAAGCACTTGGCAGGCGGCCCAGGCGGGCACGGCGTTTGCTCAGTATCCCGGGAAGCCACCTCGGGGTATGCCATGTCCAGCCAGACCGTCCAGCGCCGCAAGAAAGTACCGCTCGCGCGCTACGTGAACTACTTCGAAGTGAGCCACAACGCGGTGGAGTTTTTGCTCGACTTCGGCCAGTACCAGCCCGAGGCCGAGACGGTCTCGGTGCACAGCCGCATGGCCTTCGGCCCGACCCACGCCAAGCTGCTGGTATCGATGCTCAGCCGCGCCATGCGCGACTTCGAAGACCAGCACGGCGCCGTCGCCGACCTGATGCAGGAGAGCGACCCGCTGGCCGCGCTGTACGACTCCCTTCCCGATTTCGAATGCCGCGCGCACGCCGCGGCGCGCCGTCCCGATGAAACAACCCACTCCGTTACTCCCCTGCTCAAAGCGAAAAGGTGAAACCTATGTCAGCCACACTCCGCCCCACCCGGCTTGAAGTCTCCGACCGTTTTCCGATGCTCGGTTTCAGCATCCGCAACGACACCGCGGCCGGCCGCAGCGAGCTCGCCCTCGCCTCCGATCCGGCGCTGTTCGATGCGCAGAACAAGGCCAAGCGCAACCAGTCCAACTTCTATTGCAACCGCGCCACCGGCGGCCTGGCGCTGGCGCGCGGCGAGACCATGTACATCGTGCCGCCCGAAGTGCTGGCCCGCTTCGTCGGCCAGGAGAAGCTGTATTTCGGACTGGCCTCGAGCAGCGACAACACGCCGCTGCGGGTCGACGTCCGGCCCGGCAAGGACAGTCCCTACATCTCGCTGCGCGGCCTGTCGGCGCGCAGCATGACAAGGGTGCGCGTGCTGCCCAGCCGCCAGCAGCGCGCCAGCGGCTACAGCGGTGGTGGCCTGGCCGCGTTCGAGTGGGCCGGCGACGCCGCCGCCCCGGGCATGGTCGCGGCCACGCCTTCCGGCAATGGCGCCACCGCACCGGCCGCGAATGGCGCGCAGCCGTATGACGATGGTTTCGGCCCGCTGCCCGCCGCGCCGGTAGCAAGCGCACCGGCCGCAGCCCCGGCCGCAGCGCCGGCCGCGCCGCCGGCCACCGCGCAAGGCATGTCCGCGCCATACACCCAGCAGGCGCGCAGCAGCAACGGCTACAGCGGCGGGCGCAGCGCCAGCGGCAGCAAGCAGCCCGGCTATTCGCACGCCTTCGACGGCAGCGGCCCGTCGTTCGAACTGAAATACCGGATGTTCATCCCGTCGCCGCTGATCGACGCGCCGACCGCGGTGTTCGGCGGCGACGGCCGCGGCTTTTCGTACAGCGACGGCGACAGCCGCGGCGAAATCACCGTGCGCGTGCGCATGACGCCCGGCGGCGGCGTGGCCGGCATCGACTTGCTCGATCGCCACTGGGGCCTGTCGACCGAATACCGCAGCGCCGACAGCCACGCGGTGGCCGGCAAGCCTGCATGGTGGCTGGAAGCGAACGCCGGCGCCCAGCCGATCCGCCAGGATACCCTGCCCGCCAGCGACGACAACCTGCGCGTGTATGTCGGCGCGCCCGGCACCGTGCGCTCGATCACGGCGATGGCCGAAGGCGCATCGATTGTCACCATCGACGCCAGCGGCGCGCTGCCGCTGTCGAGCGTGGCGCCCGCCATCGACGCCGTCATGACGCTGTTCATTCGCCTCAACGGCGACAACATCGAAGTACGGGTCGACGGCGAGCACGATGGCTTCCCCTGCCACGAACTGTATGTCAACCGCCAGCGCATCTACAGCTACGACCCGGTCGCCATGGGCAGCTCGCCGACGGCGCTGATGCCGCCGATGGACGTGACGGCCCACACCAACTGGGTCTCGCTCGCTGGCGCCACCTCGCAGGGCATGGCATGGCAACCGCGCGGACGCGCAATGGGCGGCGGCGCCGATGCCGCCACCGCGGTGGCCGGCTTCGTCATGCAGTCGGTGCGCGACAGCGTCGGCGACATCACCTGGGACCTCGACCAGTTCGCCCACATCAAGCACCCCAACGACACGGCGCCGGCCAATCCCGCGCCGTTCCAGGACGCGCCCACCATCCGCCTCAATACCTGGCCGGTCGAAGGCGGTCTGGTGGACGACATCAGCGCCTGGTTCTCGATCGACTGGCAATTCAACGGCCGTTCGCTGGGCAATGTCCGGATCAGCAATATCGGCACCAACGACGCCATCGGCTGGGGCCTGTCGGTGCGCGCCCAGATCATGGACGACAACATTCTGTACCAGCCGGGCGACTGCGCCTCGCTGCGCATCCGGCTGCTCTACCGCTTCACGCGCAGCATCGGCTCGGACGTGCTGGCGCAGGCCGACATCCAGCTGATGGGCAACGGCACGGTGCAGCAAAGCCGCCAGCTGCTGCAGGCGTCGGCACTGGCAGCGGACGACGCAATCCAGATGCCGGCCCCGCCGCCGCCGCGCGCACGCGCCATGGACGGCGGCGTGTCGGCGGCGATCGCGATCGGCGGCTTCATCCTGTCGTCGATCCGCGACAGCGTCGGCGACGTGACCTGGGAGCTCGACCAGTTCGCCCACATCAAGCATCCGAACGACGTCGCCGTGGCAGGTGCGGCGCCCTACCGCGATGCGGCCACCATCCGGCTCGACAACTGGCCGGTCTCGGGCGGGCTGATCGACGACATCAGCGCCTGGTTCTCGATCGACTGGCAGTTCAACGGCCTGTCGCTGGGGAATATCCGGATCAGCAATATCGGCACCAACGACGCCGTCGGCTGGGGCCTGTCGGTGCGCGCCCAGATCATGGACGACAATATCCTGTATGCGCCCAACCAGTGCGCCGCGCTGCGCATCCGCCTGCACTACCGCTTTTCCCGCAGCCTCGGTTCCGACGTGCTGGCCATGAGCGACATTCACCTGTACGGCGACGGCACCTGGGACAAGACCGGCACCTGGCTGCAGTCATCGACCTTCGCGCTGGCGGCCGACGAAGCGGGCGGCGCCGCCGAGCAAATCCAGATGCCGGCCCCGCCGCCGCCGCGTGCGCGCGCCATGGACGGCGGCGTCTCGGCCGCGATCGCGATCGGCGGCTTCATCGTCGAATCGATCCGCGACAACGTTGGCGACGTGACCTGGGACCTCGACCAGTTCGCCCACATCAAGTATCCGAACGATACGCCGCTGGTGGCGCCGGGGGGCTTCCGCGACGCCAATACGATCCGCCTGAACCGCTGGCCGGTGTCGGGCGGCCTGGTGGACGATATCAGCGCCTGGTTCTCGATCGACTGGCAGTTCGACGGCCGCGCGCTGGGCAATATCAGGATCAGCAATATCGGCACCAACGACGCCATCGGCTGGGGCTTGTCGGTGCGCGCCCAGATCATGGACGACAACATCCTGTATGCGCCCAACCAGTGCGCCGCGCTGCGCATCCGCTTCCATTACCGCTTCAACCGCAGCATCGGCTCGGACGTGATCGGCGTGACCGACGTCCACCTGTACGGCAACGGCTCGTATGAGCAGAGCAGCCAGTGGCTGCAGTCGTCGGCGCTGGGCATGGACGCCGGCCAGCCCGACGCGGCGCGCGTGAGCGGCTCGAACGCGGGCGTGACGTGGTCGCTGGCGCAGCATCCGGAGATGAAGAGCGCGGCGAGCCAGGTGGCGGCATCGGGCCGCATTCCGGGCGAGGCGATCAGCCTGGCCGACTGGCCCTACCTGGACGAAGCCGACGGCAGCCGCACCAGCATCGGCCTGAACGTGGCCTGGGACTACGACGCGTCCGGCGCCGTCGGCGGCATCCGCATCACGCCGTCGCGCAGCGCCAGCGGCGGCGGGCGCAGCCTGGCGGTGACGGCCACCATCGAGGATCTCGAAGGCAGCCCGAGCTGCGCCGCGCTGCAGGCCACGATCCGCTATGTGTTCAGCCATGCCAACGAGGGCGAACAGGTGGCCGTGACCACGCTCAAGTTCTACGGCAACGGCAAATTCGTGCGCGCCAGCGAATGGCAAGCCAGCCACTCGCTGATCGCGGCGTAAGCGGAAAGCGCGCATCATGAGCCAATCACATTCGCATCGGCCCCTGCCCCCGCCGCCGGCGTCGTATTCGCTGGCGCGCGATGCCTTTGGCCGTGAAATCACCGCGCCCGGCCAGCAGCAGCCGCAGGACCCGGTCGATCCGCTCGGCGCCGGCAGCAGCGATCCGAACAAGCCGAAGAAAGAGACCGCAACCGATGCGCTGGGCCGGCGCGCCGGCGCCCTGTCCGATGAACTGGACTTCCCGGCCTTCGTGTCGTCGCTGGTGCACGGCACCTTCGACGCCATGGTCGACTCCTCGATCCGGCAGATGCAAAGCTTTGCCGACCTGGTGGCGGCGGTCGCCAAGCCGCTCGAGCAGTTCACCCAGGAGAACGTGACCGCCAACCAGGCGCGCGACTACCTGGTCGAGCAGCACCCGCGCGACGTGATGCTGGTCGGCCAGGACGGCGACTTCACGCTCGCTCCGGTGGCCAAGCCGGAAGGCACCGAGCCGCCCGCCTGGCTGGCCGACTACGGCCACGACGGCGGCGAAGTCGACGCCGAGTTCCTCGAACAACAGGTGCTGCCGGCCGCGCGCGAAAAAGTCGCCAAGGCGCGCCTGCAAACGCTGTCGACCATGGTCTTGTTGGGCATGAACCGGATCGTCATCAAGGACGGCTCGATCGGCGCGCGCTTGCGCTTTCGCGCCGCCGCGTCGGACCATGCCGCGGTGACCTACGCCACCGGCAGCGATCCGCAGACCGGCGCCAGCCAGTGGGGCGCGCTCGGCAGCGCGCCGGCCGCCTCGACCAAGGTGTCGACGGTGGGCGTGAACGTGCAGTCCGACAGCGAGCTGAAAGCCGAATTGTTCGGCGACGTGAAGATCAACTTCGCCAGCGAGACCTTGCCGCTCGACCGCTTCCTGGACGACGCCCAGCGCACGCTGCTCGAACGCCATTCGCGCAAGCTGCCCACGCCGCCGCGCGCGGTGCCGGCCGCCGCCCCGGCCGCCAACGTGGTGCCGCTGCCGCCACCGACCGATAGCAAAACATGAACAGCCGCCGCTCGCTTTCCGCTACGCTGATCGACGTGGTCGACGGCATCGGCCTGCGCTCCGTTCCCGGCCTGCGCGCGACCTCGATCGAGGTCACGCTGCCGGTCGAGGTGTCGATCGAGCAGCAGGAAGGCGAGCAGGTATTCCTGGCCGATGTGCCGCGCTTTATCTACCGCACCGCGTTCGACCTGGCGCCGTCGCGCCTGACGGTGCTGTGGCAGGAATGCGAGGCCATGTGAGCGACCAGAACGCCACCCTGCCGCTGGAGCATTTCATCCAGGCCGTGCAAAGTCAGCTCGACAAGGCGCAGGCGGCGATGGCCATGAAGGCGCGCAACCTGAATTTGCCGCTGACATTCGCGATCAAGGACATCACGCTCGACCTGCGCGCCCACGTCGAATTCGCGCGCAATGAAATCCGCATCCGTCCGGCCGGCGCGGCCGATCCGCAGGCCAGCATGTTCCACCTGGTGTTCACCGCCATCACGCGCCCGATGATCGAAGAAAACGCCACCAGCCTGGCCGACAATCCGGAAGACCGCCAGATCGACGACCTGAAGGACGACAGCCTGACCGAGGAAAACCGGCGCCAGCTCGAATGGATCGGCGTGCGCACGGTCGACAAGCTGCAGGAAATGGACAGCAAGGGCGGCGTCGGCGCGATCGGCCGCGTGACCGGGCTGCCGGTCGACCGCCTGCGCCAGGCGCTGGCGCGCGCCTCGGCGCCGGCCATCGAACACGTGACGCCGGTCGCGCCCGAGCAGGCCGGCGACAGCCACCAGTTCATGCGCGTGCGCGGCCATAACCTGCTGGCGGCCGGCCAGGGAGCGCCCACGGTCATGCTGGGCAACCGGCCGGTCGCGGTGATCAAGGCCACCGCGCGCGAACTGCTGCTCGCGCCCCAGGCCCACCAATGGGCCGGGGAACTGAGCGTCAGCCACGGGCCGGGCGTGGCCGCCAGCCTGGCGTTCGACCTGTCGCCGTTCGCGCCGCAGCCGGCGCCGCAAGAAGCCGGGAGCACCGTATGACGATCCGCAAAATCGCGATGCCGTGGGCTGCTGCCGGCGAACGCACCTACTGCCTGCCGACCAGCTTCCTGCTGACGATGGCCTTGGGCGAAGCGCCCGAAGCGATACCGGCCCAGTTCGACGTGCGCGGCGGCCATGCGCGCGCCGCCACCAAGCTCGATGGCGGCCCGGTCGACCGCATCGTCAGCCGCTTCGCCGGCGCGGTCCGGATCGCGCGGGTGCACAGCGCGCGCTCCTCGTGGCATTTGCGCGGCCAGCGCAATGCCAATTTCGACGCGCTCGAACAGACCTCCGGCGTGGCGCGCACCTTTCTGTTCGAAGTGGCGCCCGGCGCCGCGATCGGCGACCTGGTACGCGAACTGGCGCAGCTGTCGCGCGTGTCCGCCGCCAGCCCGAACTATGTGTGCGTCAGTCCCTTCGAGCTGGGCGTGGTGCGCGCCGCCGGCGCCGTCGACAGCGCCTGGGCCCCGCACCTGATGGTGCGCGCGCCGGAAGCGCTGGCGCACGAACCGGGCGACAGCGCAGTCTTGCTTGGACTGGTCGACAGCGGCGTCGCGCCCGAGCATCCGGAACTGGCGGGCCGATTGCGCGCCGGGCTCGACACGGTTCACCTGGCCTCCGATGCCGTTTCGCCCGGCATCCGCCTGCTCGGCGAACACAGCGACTACGACCACAATCCGCGCGACCACTTCGTCGGCCATGGCATGGCCTGCGCCGGCATCATGTGCGGCCTGGGCCTGCAGCTGGCGCCCGGCCTGGCCGGCGACTCGCAGATCATTCCGCTGCGCGCGCTGGCCGCGGCGCAAATGCCGGGCCATGCCAACCCGGTCGGGCTGGGTGCGATTTCCGATCTCGACGCCGCCGTCAAGCTGGCCGTCGACCTGGGTTCGAAAATCATCAACATGAGCTTCGGCACCGACGATTCGGCGCTCTCGCCCGACAGCCCCAAGCCGCATGCCGACGTCGTCAAGTACGCGCAGGAGCACGGCTGCATCCTGGTGGCCGCCTCCGGCAACAACGGCCAGTGGACGCGCTACTGGCCGGCCGCGCACCCTTCGGTGATCGCGGTGGGCGCGGTCGGCGAAGACGGCCTGCCGACCTCCTTCACCACCCGCGGCGACCATGTGGCCTTGTGCGCACCAGGCGAACGGATCCTCTCGACCGGGCTGACCGGCTACCAGAACGTGACCGGCACCAGCTTCGCCGCGCCGTTCGTGGCGGCCGCCTGCGCGCTGCTGGTGGCACGCGGCGCGCGCCGTGCGATGCCGGTCGACAGCGCCTGCGCGCTGAAGCTGCTGGCTGAATCGAGCCAGTCGTTCGGTACCCGTCCGGCCAGCGGTTGCGGCGCCGGCATCCTGGACGCCGCGGCCGCCCTGGTGGCGCTCGACGCGATGATCGACCGCCTGCGCGATGGAGAAGAAACCGAAGATGGATAGACAACCCAGTTTCAAAAACCGACCACACATTACTAACAGGAGAACACCATGCGTGACGTAACTGAAATCCATTTTCGAGACCTGGCCAAACGCGAAATCAAGGAACAGGACTGCCTGAAAAACCGCCAGCAGCAGCTGCAGAATTTTGAAAAGAACCGTCCCGGCCTGACCAGCGACGAGGAAAAAGAACTGGACCGGATCAAAAAGATCCTCAAGTCGGTGCACGACAACAAGGAAGTGTGCGACCCGGTGTTCGTCGGCATGCGCGACATGTTCAACGCCAACCAGGGCATCCTGGGCATCGAGCTGAAAGGCCATGAAGGCGGCAAGCTGATTTTCGCCGCGCTGGCCTCGACCGATGCCGCCAACAAGAAGGCGCTGGCCGGCAATTCGATGCAGGACGCGTGCGTGCGCGCCGCGCTGACCATGGGCCTGGCGATCACCGACGACATCGAATCGCCACCGGTCAAGGTCAACAGCAAGGGCGACATCATCACCGACCGCACCAACGCCAAATACGGCACGCTGTCGCGCGGCTTTTTCGCCGCCATCGGCGAGACCCAGTCGATGTTCGACCTGGCCAGCATGGCGCTGCCGCTGCTGGGCGTGGAAGGCGACTCGGACGGCCCCGGCGGCGTGCCCAGCAAAGTCGACAGCGGCGAATTCGCCGGCGTCATGCGCGGCCTGATCCTCAAGGAAGTGTCCGTCAGCGAACCGCAGCTGCGGCGCCGCATCAACGAATGCCTCGACAAGCTGCAGTTCGTCGGCGAGAACCGTCCGATCACCGAACTGGGGATCGACCTGCCGGACCTGGAGCAGACCACCGACGCCGACATCGTGGCCGACAATGTGCGCCTGATGGGACCGATGGTATGCGCCGCCATGTTCGACGAACTGAAGGCGTTCCAGGTGGTCGACAAGCTGGTCGAGCTGTTCCAGCACGGGATGCTGCCGATCGGCTCGGGCGAAGCGGGCAAGCTGCTCTACAAGTACTGGAAAGAGGCGCCGAACCGCATGTCCGAAAGCGAGCGCAAGAATTTCTATGCCATGACGATGGGCATACCAGGCGGCGAATCGGGCGGCATGGTCAACCGCGACTTCAACGACCTGTGGCTGCGCTTCGTCTCGTCGGTCTCGTCGTACGTCAGCCAGAACGAGGTCGACAAGCTGCTGCGCAAGGGCGGCCTGCCGTCGGCCATCAGCGGCCAGCAGGTGCGCAAGGCCGCGCGCGACCTGGCCGCCAACCTGTCGCTGCACGGCTACGGCATGGCCTATTACGCCGCGCTCGACATGCAGGACCAGATCCGCACCATCATCAAGCTGTTGTCGGACAAGGACATCCGCTCCGCGTACGGCGCGCGCGACATGTGGCAGGTGGTCGACCAGGTCGCCACGCTGGAACTGGGCGGCGCGAAAACGAGTTCACGCTACCGCATGCTCGCCACCTGCGGCGCCATCATCACCGCCTGGCTGGCCGACAATGTCACGCGCATCATGCGCCCCACCGGTCCGATCATCGACATGAACGAAGTGCTCTCGCCGATGCCGCGCAGCTCGGGCAAGGCCACCACCCATCCGTCCGACTACGACCTGGTCAACGCCTGCGAACTGTGGCTGGCCGATACCGGCACCTCGGACACCCGCGTCGACGAAATGTCGCAGCCGCGCGAAGCCCCGGTCATGACTTCGAAACCGGTGCAGATCCCGTCGATTGCGCGCGACATGCTCGACAGCGTCGGCATGGGCATGAGCTACGCGAACGGCAACGGCGCAGGCGCCCCGAACGGCTACGCGCGCCATTAACCAAGGAGACACGTCATGTTGCAAACACCACTGTCGGACCGGGTCGGCAAACGCCTGATGGCAGCCGCCCGCAGCCTCGGCACCGTCGATCCGGTGGCGCCGATCCAGGGCCTGATCAGCCGCACCTTCAGCCTGCCCGAAGGCGACCCGCGCTACGGCGACAACGCGCTCACGCCGATGGCCGCGCCGTTCGAGCCGAGCTTTTCGGAGCTGCAGCCGGGCATGCTGCGGTTCACCATCGAGCCGCTCGGACCGGGCGCCACCGGGGTCGACCGGCGCGACGAGGCGACCCGCGAAATGCGGCGCCTGGTCGGCTCCTACTTCGGGCGCGATGCGCTGCACTGGTTCGACGGGCGCTCGGAAGCGTGGCGCGGCTTCGGCTCGGGCAGCGGGCTCGGATACGGCGCCTTCTTCGGCGCCAACTACGACCGCAACGGCCTGGCCGGCTCGAAGGTCTATTACGAAACGCGGCCCAACCAGGTCGAGGCGCTGCCCCAGGGCCTGCTGGGCATCGTGCGCGCGGTGACCAACCAGATGCCGGCCCTGAAACCGCTGTTCACCACCATCGCCACGGCGCGCCAGGCCGGCGGCCAGCGCCTGACTTTCGTCGCGCCGGACGCCTTGCGCATCAGCGATTTCCAGCCGGTGCTCGACACGCTCGGCCTGGGCGACCGCATGCCAGGCATCATGCAGATCCTGGGCCTGTGCCTGGGCGGACGCTTCGACCTGCCGGCCAACTCCTGCCTGGTGGCATTCGGCCAGACCGACAGCGGACCGGAGTTCGAGATCTACGTCATGCTCGGCATGATCCCCGACCTGCCGGCCAACTTCCTGCAACTGCTCTCGCTCGGCCTGAACGAACGTCCGCGCGAACTGCTGGCGCTCGAGCGCTGGATGGACGCCTTCACGCCGGAAGACGAGGTCTGGCCGGGGCGCTTCTCGATCCTGTCGATCCACACCAGCCGCCTGACGGCGCCGCGCGTGTCGCTGTACCTGCGGCCGGCGGAATTCGAAGTGCCGCTGCAGGCCATGCAGCGCGCCGCCGCCTGATCTTAACCATCGATACGACGAGGCCCACCATGCCAGCCCAAGCCGCTCCCGCTGTTCCCGCCCCGCGCGCGGAAGTACGCGATGCCGTCAAGAACCTGCTCACGAAATCGGACGCGTTTCGCCAGCTTTCGCCCGAAAAGCAGAAGTCCATCGCGCAAAGCACGGCCATGATCGCCGACTACCTGGCCGCGCCGGAAGGCATTCCCGGCAACCAGATTTCCGGCGGCCTGGGCATGCCGTCCGCGCGCGCCATGGCCGATGGCGACCCGGCCCCGATGGCGCCGCCGCAGGCCTCGTACAAGGAGGCCCGCAAGGCAGTCACCGAAATCGGCGCCGACAAGTTCCATGCCGACGCGGCACACGAAGGCGCGGCCGTGGCCCAGGAATTCATGAAGGCAGTCTCGTTCCCGACTTTCGTATCAGGCCTGATCGAGGGGGTATTCTCATCCATCGTGCGCTCCTCGATCCAGCAAATGGAGGCCTATCAGAAGATGATCGCCTCGGTGGCGCAGTCGTTGCAGCAGTTCCGTGACGATAACGTCAGCGACAACCAGGGGCGCGACCACATGGCCGAGAAATTTCCCGACCTGTTCGAGATCGGCGTCGACGACATGAGCGACAATCCGCAACCGCGACTGAAGCTGCGCGACGGCGTCGACGAAGGCGCGGCGCTGAAGAAAGTCAACAGCCAGCTCAGTTTCACCGACGGCCAGCTGAAAAGCATGGACCTGTCGGACGAGAACACGGAACTGGCGATCATCACCGCGGCGCGTACCCAGCTGGCACGCCAGCGCCAGCAGCTGATGGCCAGCCTGGTGCTGATGGGGATCAGCCGCATCGTCGTCACCGATGGCAAGCTGTCGGCCAAGATCATGTACGACTTCCAGGCCAAGGACAACCGCCGCCTGCAGCGCAGCGCCTCGGCCTTCGATTACGCGCGCAATCCGGACGGCTCGCTGTCCTCCATGTGGAAGGGCGAGGGCGAATACGATTCGGGCAGCAACCGCAAATACAACAGCAACCGCGACAAGGATACGAGCAGTGCCGACAGCAGCGCCGATTCGTACGCCAAGGGCACCTACAAGTTCGAGCAGAACCCGGTGATGACGGCCATGAGCACCGCCAGCGACGCCTCGGACACGCAGCTGCAGACGCGCGCCCAGCTGACCGGCGCGGTCGAAGTCAATTTCAAGAGCGACTACCTGCCGCTCGACAAAATGGCCACGCCGGGCATGATCGCGGCGATCCAGGGCAACTCGACCCCGGTCGATCCGAACGTGGTGCCGTCGGCGGTCAACCGTCCGACGCCGGCCGCCGCCGAAGCCGCAGTGCCAGCCGCCCACTAACCCAGGGCCGAGGAGTCTTTCATGAGCACCCAGCCACAATGGACGACACCCGCGGCGATCGACGCCGTCAGGCCGCAGGTGCGCAAGCTGCTCACCGACATTCCGGCCTTCCACGCGCTGCCGCCCGACGAACAGCGCGCGCTGGCGGCCAACATGGTCAAGGTGATGTCGTATATCTCGGATCCGAACGGCGTGGTCGGCACGCTGCCCGGGCAGGCTGCGGCGCCGCCGCAGCCGCTCGCACACGCCCAGGCCGACGCGATCGAGGCGACCAAGCAGAACCTGTCGGCCTCGCCCGGCGCTGTCGGCAAGGACTTCAAGGCCGGCGCCGTGCGCGAGGGCGTCGACCAGTTCGGCGCGCTGGTCAAGAAGGTCGACTTTCCAAAATTTGTCGGTGGCCTGATCAAAAACGTATTCCAGGCGATCGTCGAATCGTCGATCGAACAGATGCGCGCCTACGGTGAGCTGATCGCCAACGTGTCGAAAACGGTGGACTCCTTCATGCAGGACAATATCTCGGCCGGCGCCGGGCGCGACTGGCTGTCGCAGAAATTCCCCGATGCGCTGGGGGTGGAGACCAGCGCCAACTCGTCCTCGTTCGCCGAGGGCACGCCGGCGCCGCCGGTCACTGCCACGCTGGTGGCGCGCGGCGACAACGCCGACGTGCGGCTGGCCGAAATCAGCCACGAGATGAATCTGAATCCGCCGGTGACCGACATCACCGACGCCGACGCCGAACTGCGCCTGGTGACCGCGGCGCGCCTGCAGATGGCCAAGTCGCGCCAGCAGCTGCTGGCCTCGATGGTCATGCTGGGGATTAACCGCATCGTCGTCACCGACGGCTCGATCGTCGCCAAGGTCGTGTTCGACATGCGCGCCGACGATTCGGCCAAGCGCAAGTACAAGGCATCCATGTACGACGAAGACAAATCGAGCTCGAAGGAGAGTATGAACGCCAGCTACGGCGGCTGGTTCACGCCGGTGTCCGTATCGAGCGGTTTCGAGGCCGAGCAGTCGCACATGGCCACGGTCGGCTCCTCGCTCGACGACTCGAGCGAGTCGAAGGCCGAAGTGAAGGCCAAGCTGTCGGGCGAAGTCAGGGTCAACTTCAAGAGCGACTACCTGCCGATGGATAAGATGGCGACGCCGGAAATGATGTCCGTCATCCAGGGCAATTCGACGCCCTACAATCCGAACACGCCAAAAACGGCAGCGGCCGCGCCGAGGCAATGATGCAGCGCCCTCCTCCTCCCGTGCCGCACGACGGCGTGCTCGATGCACTGCTCACCGACGCCGGCCGGCTGGTCGCGACCGCGGCCAGCATGGCGATGGCGCTCGACCAGATCGGCATCGAGCTGCCGCCCATGCACGCGGCCCAAGTCGACCAGGCCCAGTTGCGCGCGGTGGCCAGCCTGTACCTGGCTTCGGAGCTTGAAAATACCGGCTTGATCGCGGCCGTCGAAACGCTGGCGGGGCTGGTGCGCAGCGGCGCGTTCGCGGTCGACATGGGCGCGGCGACGCCCTTGCTGGTCAAGTTCTGGCAAGACCGCAACCAGCGCGCCAGCCGCGAGGAGCGCGAGCACTGCTTCGCCAGCCTGTTCGGCGCCGGCGCCCAGGGCGACGGTTTCGCCGACGGCATGCTGGTGCTGTGCGAGGCGCTCTACAAGCTCGACGAAAATGCGACCAACGCCAGCTACGGCAGCATCGCGCAGCAGGGGCGGGTGCGCACCAGCGCCGCGCGCGTGCTGGCGCAGCTGCTCGAGACGGCGGGTGGCATCACCGTGTTCCTGGCCCAGGAGATCCTGCAAAGCCTGCGCGACGCGATCGCCATCCTGAAGCGCCCGGAGCTGCTGGCCGCGCTCGGCTCGCGCGACGTCTGGAGCGCGATCGAACGGATCGACCGCATCGCGCACACGCCGTACCGGCCGGCGCGCCTGTACGTGCAGCGCGGACGCGCCGGCATGACGGTGCTGGCCTGGCTGGCCGAGGCCGCGCCGCTGCTGGACCGCCAGTCGAACGCGCTGGTCCAGCTCGACCATCCCGTCATCGGCGCCGCGCTCGACTGGATGCAGGCCGCGCTGGCCATCGGCGAGGCCGATGCGGCCGCGCCGGCTCCCGCCACCGCGCCGGCCGGCGCACCCGGCATTGGATCGCCATGGTCTGCCCTCGCGGCCTGAAGGGTGTTCCCCATGCCAGCGCCTACCGCCGAACAGACGCCCTGCCCTGCCGTCCGCGCCACGGTTCGGGACCTGCTGTCGGCCAGTAGCGCCTACCATACGCAGGACGCCGAGACGCGGCGCGCGATCGCCGGTTCGCTGGTGCGCATCGCGAACACGGCCCAGACGCTGGCCGCCGTCGATACCGCCGCGCCATCGCGCCCGCACGCCCCGCTGGCGATGGCGCAAAACGCCGGCACCCAGTTCTCGGGCGTGGCCGCGAGCCGGGTCGCCGACACCACCCATGCGATCCTCAATGCCGTGTCATTCCCGCGCTTCGTGACCGACTTGATCAACGGCGTCTTCAAGTCGTTGAACGACTCGAACCAGCAGCAGCTGCACAGCTACGTGGAACTGATCCAGAACGTGGCCGCCACCACCGAGGGCTTCGCCGACGCCAATATCGGCATCAGCGGCGCGCGCGCCTGGCTGGCCGACCGCTTTCCGGCCAACTTCGTGGTGCAGGGCGCCGAGACCGACGACTTCGCCACGCCCGCCGCGCAGATGACGCCGGAAGAACGCGCCGAAGCGCAGGCCGAGCGCGACGCTGCCACCCGGCTGGCGCTGCGCCCCGGCGCCTCGATGCCGACCGAGGCGGCGCTGCGCACCGCGTTCGGGCTGGGGCCGCAGGACAGCGTTGGCGGCGGCGATCCCGAAAACCTGGTGCCGCAGGCGCGTGCCGCGATGGCGCGCAGCCGCCAGCAGATGCTCTCGACCATGGTGATGATGGGCCTGCAGCGCATCGTCGTCGAGAGCGGGCGCCTGAACGCGTCGATGCGCTTTCACATCGACACGCGCAGCGCGGCCAACGACGACCAGGGTTCCAGCTTCGACTTCCGCAACGACACCACGGTCGGCGTCGGCGCCAAGGTCGGGCCGTGGGGCGTGGAAGGGAAGATGCAAAACACGGTCGGCTACGTGTCGACCGAGCGCACCCAGACCACCGAGGAGATGAACACCTCGGTCGATTTGAATTCGTCGGTGGAGCTGCTGTTCAAGACCGATTACGTGGCGCTGGACCGGCTGGCCGGCGGGCCGGCGCAGGAGAGGATCCGCGTCAACGCGCTCAATCCCGAAGTCGAGGAACGGCTCGCCTCGTCGGACCAGCAGGCGCGCCGCGCCGGCTACGCAACGTCGGACGCGGCGCGCAGCAGCCAGCTGTCGGACCGGCTGGTGCGGCCGGCACAAGGCGGCGCGGTTCCGGCCAACGTGCCGGCCATCACGCCGGCGGCGGCGGTGGCTGCCGTGGTGCCGCCTGCCGCCGCGCCGGTGGTGGCGGCGGTGGCGCCTGCTGTGGCGCCGGCAGCAGCCGCGGCACCAGTCGTGCCGCCCGCTGCGGCGCCGGCCGCAGCACCCAAGGCCGCGCCGGGCGCTGTCGCCAAGGCGCCGCCCGCCGCGCCGGCCAAGGCGGGGGCGCCGGCAGCTGCCCCGGTGGTGGCCCCGGCAGCAGCGCCCGTGGTCGCCCCTGCCCCTGCCCCTGCCCCGGTCGCGGCGCCGGCCGCCGCCGGCCTTGCCCCCGTCGAGTCGCCACCGGTCGTCGCTGGCCGCTGAAGTCCCCGTTTCGGGTCCCGAAAATAGTTGTTGACCACTCGTTCAACAACAATCACAATCGGGGCCATGAAAACATTCCAGCTGCGCCCCGTGTTGTATTTTGTTTTGCTGTCGTATGCGCTGGCCTGGCTGCTTGCGCTGCCGCTCTGGCTCGGCGGCGGCCTGCATAGCCGACTGTTCCTTCCTATCGCGGCCCTGACGATGTGCATGCCCGCACTGGCCGCCGCGATCGTCTCGAAGGCCACCGCCCCGCAAGAGAAGCTGGTGCACAGCCTGGGCCTGACGCCGTGGAAACCGGTGGGCCGCACCTTGCGCTACTGCCTGTTCGCGATACTGGCGGCCATCTGCATGGCGGTGGCGAGCCTGCTGGCCGGCGCCGCGTTTGGCGTCTACCAATTCGACCTGCAGCATTATTCCGGGCTCGCCGAAGTGTTGAAAATCCAGCTGGCGGGACACCCTGACCTGCAAGCGAAGCTGCCATCGCTGCCCGTGCTGGCCGGGTTGCAGGTGCTGCTGATGCTGGCTGCGGCCCCGCTCAATGCGATCCCCGCGCTGGGCGAGGAAATCGGCTGGCGCGGATGGCTGCTACCCAAATTGATGCCGCTCGGGACATTGCCGGCTTTGCTCATTTCTGGCGTGATCTGGGCCCTGTGGCATGCGCCGCTGGTCCTGCTCGGCTATAACTATGGGTCGGCGCCAGGCTGGCTGGCGCTGGCCTGCATGAGCGCGATGTGCGTGGTTGTCGGCGCCGTGCTGGCGTGGACCCGGCTGCGTTCCGGTTCGGTATGGCCGGCCGCCCTCGGTCATGGCGCATTCAATGCCACTGCCGGCATGTACCTGTTGCTGGGCGCGGCCGGCCAGAAGATCGATACCACCCAGGCCACCGCCCTTGGCTGGACCGGCTGGATTTTCCCCGCACTGCTCGCCATCGTGCTGTTTCACTTTTTCCCGAAAAAAAATGGCCAGACCCAGAACGTTTGATGAAGACGAGGTGATCGCCAAGGCCGCCGAAGTCTTCGGCCGGCTCGGCTTCAACGCCGCCTCGGTCGACGACCTGCTTGGCGCCACCGGCCTGCAGCGGGGCAGCCTGTACAAGGCCTTCGGCTCCAAGCGCAACTTGTTCGAGAAAGTCCTCGCACGCGCGCTGGCGCCAGGCTGGCACACACGCGGCGAGTCGCTCGACCTGTTGATCATCGCCCTGAAAGAGATGGCGCCGGCCGACCAGGCCATCACGGCCATGTGCCGCGCCGCGCTGGCGGCATCGCAGGCCGACAACGCCATGCTGCTCGGCACCCGCTTGCTGGAACACCTGAATGACAAGGATAGCCATGCCCAGGATTGAACTGACTGACCGCGAACTGCTCATCCACCTGAGTTTTTGGGAAGCGCTGGCCGCCTTCCACAAAAGCGTGCGCATCCCGCTGGCGAATGTGCGCGGCGCCACCGACGACGAGGGTTTCCAGGGTTCGGCGCTGGGCCTGCGCGCGCCCGGCACCGGGATCCCGGGTGTGATCTCGGCCGGTACCTATCACCGAGGCGGCGAAAAGCAGTTTGTCTTCGTTACGCGCGGCACCCATCCGGTGGTCATCGAGCTGGCGGGGGAGCGCTGGGACCGGATCGTGATGGGCGTGGCCGATGCGCGGGCAACGGCGGCCCATATCAACGCGGCGCTGAAAAAGCCGTAGCGGTTACGCGGCCGTGCCGCGCCGCTGTTTGGAAAAGAAGTCCAGCAGCATCTTGCTGGCATCCGGCCCGGCGCCGGAATTGAAGGACAGGCGCTCGTCGCCGCCGCTCCACGCGTGCTGTAGTTCGGCGATCTGGGCGACGCGCAGCATCAGCGTGCGCCCGCGATAGACGTCATGTACCCGGTAAGGATGGGCGCGCCGGGTGCCGTCCCTGCTCGCCATCGTCACCGGGGAGCCGTGCGGCAGGCGGTTGAGCAGCATCGCCTGGCGCGTCAACTGCGCCTGGTTGACCGGCCGCACCACATGGTCTTCCTCACCGTGAATCAGCATGGTCGGCATGTCCGGAAAGCCGGGGCGCTTGAGCAGCACTTCCGCGATCGCGCTGTCGACCCGGTCGCTGGCGCCGTGCTTCATCACGCCGAGCGCGCCGATCATGCTATGGCCGGCGCCATACAGCGGCCCCGAATGCATGCCCAGCGCGGCAAACAACTCCGGATGATTGAGCGCGACGATATTGGCCATGCCGGCGCCGGCCGAAATGCCGCAGATCGATACGCGCGAACGGTCGACCGGATAGCCGTCCATGACTTTGCTGATGATGCCGACGATCAGGCTGACATCGCCGCCGCCCTGCTGGGTGGCGCGGTCATACCATTTCCAGCAGCGATGGGGGTGCGCGCTGATCGACTGCTGCGGGTAGAGCACGGCGAAGCCCTGCTTGTCGGCCCAGTGGTTCATGCGCGTTCCCTGCGCGAACAGGGTCGCGCTCTGGTCGCAGCCGTGCAGCATCACCAGCAACGGCCATCCGGCCGGGCCGGGCGCGCGTTCGGGCAGATACAGCCAGTAGCTCATGCGGCGCAGCGCACCGGCGCCACGGTCGGCGCGGCCGGAATAATGCGACGCCAGCCACTTGCCGACGGCCGGCGCGGGCGCAGCGAGGGCGACTCGTGGCCCCGTGCGCGCAACGGTTGAAGCGCGCACCGGCGGCGCCGCTTTCTTAGCCGGCGCAGTCCTGGGTTTCGGTTTTGATTTTGGTTTCGGCTTGGGCTTGGGCGCCGCAAGCAGGACTGTCAACGCGCGGGTGACCGTGCGTTGCTGCTTTTTCCCGGCGCGCAGCAAGGTGCGCAACCAGGGATTGGCAGCTTTTACCATCGCAGCCTGGACGCGGCGAAGCGCGACAACAGCGAGGTCACGAACGAGCGGGTCGGGATCGGTTTGCCCAGCGGGCCGGCGTTGTTGCAGCGGGAAGTAATGAACATCATGATGAGTCTCCGGGTTTTTTTACAAGAATATCCCGTCGAAAAACCGCGCTCTGTGCGCTATCCCGCATAACATAAATATCTCAACAATTAAGCAACACTCTCGCCAAGAAGGCCCCTGCAAGGACACGATTGACCCATGTCAAGCGCACGCCAAGGCGACAACCTAGTCTGGTCCGGTGAGCGACTGAGCTCACCCAATGAACGACTACAGGAGATAACCATGAGCTATGCAGACCGCGACCGGTATGGGATCTACAAGAGCAGCGCCAGCACAGGACCCGGCCCCGCCTTGATGGGCGCCGACACGCTGATCGGCGACAACGTCGTCAACGGGAAGGATGAGAACCTGGGCGACATCAAGGAAATCATGATCGACATGCGCAGCGCGCAAGTCGCCTATGCCGTGCTGTCGTTCGGCGGTTTCCTGGGCCTGGGCGCAAAACTGTTTGCCGTGCCCTGGCAAGCGCTGCACCTCGACACCGTCAACAAGCGCTTCGTACTCAATGTCGACAAGGACCAGCTGAAAAAAGCGCCGGGCTTCGACCCTGACAACTGGCCCGACATGAGCGACGTGGCCTGGTCGAACGAAGTGCATAACTTCTACGGCACCGATCCGACCATGAGCGGCACCATCCCGGGCAGCGCCAGCACCCGTCCCGGCATGGGCAGCACACCGCACTAGGCGCACCGCGCAGGGCGGAACGGCAAACTGTTCCGCCCTAGCGCTGCATCGACTCCCACACTTTCTGCAGCCGCTTGGCCGACACCGGCATTGGCGTCCTCAGCTCCTGGGCGTACAGCGAGACCCGCAACTCCTCCAGCATCCAGCGAAATTCGACCAGCTTCGGATCGGTGTTCTTGCCCGCCAGCCGGTCCTTGGACGCGCGCAGGAAGGCGCTGGCGGCCTGGGTCCACTCGGCCATCAGCTTGGCGTCGCGGGCCGGATCGGCGCGCAGCTTCTCGAGGCGTACATTGATCGCCTTCAGATAGCGCGGGAAGTGCGCCAGCTGCGTGTACTCGTTATCGAGCAGGAAGCGCTTGTTGACCAGCCCCTGCAACTGCGCCTGCATGTCGGCCGCCGCCTGCAAATTGACGCCTTGCAGCTTCTTCGGCAGTCCGTGGAATTCGGTCAGCACCTGCGCCAACAGGCGCGCGATTTCATTGACCAGCAAGGTCAGACGCGACTTGCCCTCGTCCTTGCGCTTGTTGAACGCGGCCGCGTCGACCGGCAGCGGATCCTGCAGGCAGGCGATGTCGATCGCCTTCTGGATGATCTGGTCGCGCAGCTCTTCCTGCGAGCCCATGGCCATGAACTGCATGCCCATCTGCTGCAGGCCGGGGATGTTCTTCTCGACGAACTTGAGCTGTTCCTTGAACTGCAGCGCAAACAGGCGGCGCAGGCCGACGCGGTGGGTGCGCGCCGCCACGGTCGGGTCGTCGAACACTTCCAGGTCGCAGTGGCTGCCCTTGTCGACCTGCGCCGGGAAGCCGATCAGGGTCAGCTTGCCCTGCACGATTTCGAGCAGTTCCGGCAGCTCGCCGAAGCTCCAGCTGGTCAGCCCGATATGGGCGCTGGTGTTCGGCTTGGCCGCTTGCGCCGGCACGCCCCTGGCTGCCGCCGCGGCGTGCGCCGCCGGCACCGACACTTCGGCCAGCTTCTGGAAGCTCTGGCGCGCCTGGCCGCCGAATTCGGCCTGCAGCGTGGCCAGGTTGCGGCCCATGTCGAGCTGGCGGCCATGCTCGTCGATGACCTTGAAGTTCATGAAATGGTGGGCCGGCAGCGTCTCCGGCTTGAAGTCGGTGGTCAGCACCGCCAGGCTGGTCTGCTTGCGGATGTCGGCGATCAGCGCGTCGACCAGGTCGCCCCGTCCGAACAGGCCGCCCTCGTGCATGCGCTCGCAGAACTTGGCCGCATAGTCGGGCAGCGGCACGCAATGGCGGCGCAGCTTTTGCGGCAGGGACTTGAGCAGCAGGTGCACCTTCTCCTTCAGCATGCCCGGCACCAGCCAGTCGGCGCGCTCGCGCGGCATCTGGTTCAGCGCGAACAGCGGCACCGCCATCGTCACGCCGTCGCGCAGGCTGCCCGGCTCGAAATGGTAGGTCAGCTGCATCTCGATGCCGGTCACTGTCATGATCTTCGGGAACAGCTCGGTCGTCACGCCGGCCGCTTCGTGGCGCATCAGCTCTTCGCGGTTCAGGAACAGCAGCTTCGGTTCCTTCTGCGTCGCGTCCTTGTGCCACTTCTCGAAGCCGGCGCCGTTGACGATATCGGCCGGGATCAGCTTGTCGTAAAAGGCGGCGATCAGCTGGTCGTCGACCAGCACGTCGAGCCGGCGCGACTTGTGCTCGAGGTTCTCGATTTCCTTGACCAGCTTGTGGTTGTGCGCAAAGAACGGCGCGCGCGTGTTGAAGTCGCCGCCCACCAGCGCATCGCGGATGAAAATCTCGCGCGCCTCGAACGGATTGAACTGGCCGTAGTTGATGCGGCGCTGGCTGTAGATGACGATCCCGTGCAGGGTCGCGCGTTCGGACGCGCTGACCTGCGCCGCATGCTTTTCCCAGCGCGGCTCGCCCCAGGATTTTTTCAGCAGGTGGCTGCCGACCCGCTCGATCCACTCCGGCTGGATCTGGGCCACGCAACGCGCATACAGGCGCGTGGTGTCGACCAGCTCGGCCGCCATGATCCACTTGCCCGGCTTTTTCAGCAGCGACGAGCCGGGCCAGATATGGAAGCGGATGCCGCGCGCGCCCAGGTAGCCGGCGCCTGGTTCGTCGTCGGACTTGAAGCCGATGTTGCCGAGCAGGCCGGTCAGCAGCGCCGCATGCAGGTTCTCGTAGGTGGCCGGCAGCTCATTCATGCGCCAGCCCTGCTCCTTGACGATGGTCAGCAGCTGCGAATGGACATCGCGCCATTCGCGCAGGCGCACCTGCGACAAAAAGCTGCCGCGGCAGGTTTCCATCAGCTGGCGGTTGGTCTTCTTGTGTTCGATGGCCGCTTCGAACCAGCGCCAGATTTTAATATAGGTCAGGAATTCGGACTTCTCGTCGGCGAACTTCTTGTGCGCTTCGTCGGCCGCCTGCTGGTGCTCCATCGGGCGGTCGCGCGGATCCTGCACCGACAGCGCCGAGGCGATCACTAGCATCTCGGTCAGGCAGGCGTTTTCCAGCGCGGCCAGGATCATGCGGCCGACACGCGGGTCGAGCGGCAGCTTGGCCAGCTTGTGGCCCAGCGGCGTCAGCTCGTTGGTGTCGTCGACCGCGCCCACTTCCTGCAGCAGCTGGTAGCCGTCGGCGATCGCGCGGCCTTGCGGCGGCTCGATGAAGGGGAAGGTCTCGACGTCGGTCAGGTGCAGCGATTTCATGCGCAAGATGACGGCCGCCAGCGACGAGCGCAGGATTTCCGGCTCGGTGAACTTGGGGCGCTGATTGAAATCCTGTTCGTCGTACAGGCGGATGCAGACACCGTCGGCCACGCGGCCGCAGCGGCCGGCGCGCTGGTTGGCGGCCGACTGCGCGATCGGCTCGACCTGCAGCTGCTCGACCTTGTTGCGGAAGCTGTAGCGCTTCACGCGCGCCAGGCCGGCGTCGACTACGTAGCGGATGCCCGGCACGGTCAGCGAGGTTTCAGCCACGTTGGTGGCCAGCACGATGCGGCGCGCGTTGCTGGTCTTGAAGACTTTTTCCTGCTCCTCGACCGACAGGCGGGCGAACAGCGGCAGGATCTCCACGTGCGGCGGATGGTGCTTGCGCAGCGCTTCGGCGCAGTCGCGGATTTCGCGCTCGCCCGGCATGAACACCAGCACGTCGCCCGAGCCGAGGCGGCACACTTCATCGACGCCGTCGACCACGGCGTCCATCAGGTCGCGCTTTTCGCGCGCGGCCTGGGCTTTCGGCGGCGGCTTGCCGCTGTCGGGGGCGCCCGTCAACACCTGGTCGCGGTCGACTGGACGGTAGCGCACTTCGACCTGGTACAGGCGGCCCGACACTTCGATCACCGGGGCCGGCTTGCCGGGCGTGCCGAAATGGCGCGCGAAGCGGTCAGCGTCGATGGTCGCCGACGTGATGATCACCTTCAGGTCGGGGCGGCGCGGCAGCAGCTGCTTCAGGTAGCCGAGCAGGAAATCGATGTTCAGGCTGCGCTCGTGCGCCTCATCGATGATGATCGTGTCGTAATTCTTCAGCAGCGGATCGGTCTGGGTCTCGGCCAGCAGGATACCGTCGGTCATCAGCTTGACCCAGGCGCCGGGCTTGAGCGTGTCGGTGAAGCGCACCTTGAAGCCGACGTGTTCGCCCAGCGGCGTGCCCAGTTCCTGCGCGATGCGCTTGGCGGTCGACGAGGCGGCGATCCGGCGCGGCTGGGTGTGGCCGATCAGGCCCTTTTCGCCGCGCCCGAGCTCGAGGCAGATCTTCGGCAGCTGGGTGGTCTTGCCGGAACCGGTCTCGCCGCACACAATGATGACCTGGTTCTCGGTCAACGCCTTGGCAATGTCCTGGCGCCGGCCCGAGACTGGCAGGTCTTCCGGATAAGTGATCTCCGGCAGCGGCGTGCGCATCGGCGGCGGGCGCGGTGCACGCGGCGCGGCCGGCTGGCCTTCGCGCGGCGCACGCTGGGCGCCTGGCTGGCCTTCACGCGGCGGACGCTGTCCACGCGGATGCTGGCCCTCGCGCGCGGGCTTGGCCGCGGCCGCAGGCGTGCCCTGCGGCGCGCGCGGGGCGCGTTCTGCGGGGCTGCGCGTCGGGGTTGGCGCCGGCACTGATGGCGTGGAAGGCTTGTTACGCTGTTCTGACATTGTTTTTTACATAGTATTTGGTGCGCAAGTCGCGCAGCGAATTATAATGCGGCAAATGGAAACCTTTAACCAATTCGTCCAATGGCTGCGCTCGGTCGCGCCCTACGTCCACGCCTTCCGTGGCAAGACCTTCGTGGTCGCCTTCCCGGGTGAGCTTGTCACTGCCGGCGCGCTGCCGGTGCTGGCGCAAGATCTGTCGCTGCTGGTCGCGCTCGGGATCCGGGTGGTGGTGGTGCACGGTTCGCGCCCGCAGGTAGCCGAACAGCTGGCGCTGCGGAACGTCGAGGGTCGTTTTCATAACGGCATCCGCATCACCGACATCGCGGCGCTCGAATGCGCCAAGGAAGCGGCCGGCGAACTGCGCCTCGACATCGAGGCCGCCTTCAGCCAGGGCTTGCCAAACACGCCGATGGCGCACGCGGCGATCCGCATCATCTCGGGCAATTTCGTCACCGCCCGCCCGCTGGGCGTGATCGACGGGGTCGACCTCGAGCTGACCGGCATGACGCGCAAGGTCGCCGCCGAGACCATCCACGCGATCCTGGCCACCGACAGCGTGGTGCTGCTCTCGCCGCTGGGTTTCTCGCCGACCGGCGAAGTATTCAACCTGACCATGGAAGACGTGGCCGTCACCACCGCCATCGCCCTGCACGCCGACAAGATCATCTTCATCACCGAAACGCCGATGATGACCGACCAAGCCGGCACCGAAATCCGCGAACTGTCGTCGCACCAGGCCGAAGCGGTACTGCAAGCGGGCTTTTTGCCGGCCGACGCCGCGTTCTACCTGCAGCACGCGATCAAGGCCTGCGACAGCGGCGTGCCGCGCGCCCACATCCTGCCCTACGAGATGGACGGCTCGGCCCTGCTCGAACTGTTCACCCACGATGGCGTGGGCACCATGATCAGCCACGAAAACCTGGAAAGCCTGCGCATGGCGACCATCGAGGACGTGGGCGGCATCATCAAGCTGATCGAGCCGCTCGAAGCGGACGGCACGCTGGTCAAGCGCGGACGCGAACTGATCGAGCGCGAGATCGACAACTTCTCCGTCATCGAGCACGATGGCGTCATTTTCGGCTGCGCGGCGCTGTATCCGTTCCCGGCCGAGCGCATGGCCGAAATGGCCTGCCTGACGGTCAACCCGGAAGTGCAGGCGCAGGGCGACGGCGAGCGTATCCTCAAGCATATCGAGAACCGGG
Source organism: Massilia sp. (assembly GCA_025359245.1). Lineage (GTDB taxonomy): Bacteria > Pseudomonadota > Gammaproteobacteria > Burkholderiales > Burkholderiaceae_D > Telluria_A. Next base: position 744 of record JANYGW010000233.1, on the reverse strand, counting down.
CGCGCGCGGCCGGCATCAAGCAGCTGTTCGTGCTGACCACGCGCACCTCGCACTGGTTCAAGAAGCGCGGCTTCCTGCCTGCCACGGTCGACGCCCTGCCCAAGGACCGCCAGCACATGTACAACTGGCAGCGCAAATCACAGGTATTGATTAAGCCTTTATAATCACCCTTTTACCGACATCGCATCAGGAGCAAGAGATGGCCCGCACAGTGCATTGCATCAAACTGAACAAAGAAGCCGAAGGGCTCGATTTCCCGCCGTATCCGGGCGAACTGGGCAAGAAAATCTGGGAATCGGTCTCGAAGGAAGCGTGGGCGGCATGGCTCAAGCACCAGACCATGCTGGTCAACGAAAACCGCTTGAACCTGGCCGACCAGCGCGCGCGCAAGTACCTGGCCACGCAGATGGAAAAGCATTTCTTCGGCGATGGCGCCGATGCGGCGATGGGTTACGTGCCGCCGGCGGAGTAAGCAGGCAGCTGTGCCGCAGAAAAGACAAAGGGCTCGATGAGCCCTTTTTTCATTGCGGCGCAGTAGCAGAAATCGCGAAACCGCCGCCGCAGAAACCGTAAACCAATGTCGTCCTCGCGCACGCGGGGACTTGGAGAACAAGGAAACCAATACGGCCAAGGATTTTGAGGCGAAAATTCTCGAAAAGATTGCGCCCATTGCCTACATCCCCGTGGTGTTTATTTCGGTGCTGAACAAGCAGCGCGTGCACAAGGCCATCGAAACGGCCATCG